>NZ_VUOT01000035.1:0-66333 GCF_009829295.1 Nocardia sp. CY15 | reverse complement strand
GTTGGGGGAGTTCGCGTCGCGGGTGCGGTCCTTCGAGGTCGTGGAGTCGGGGATCGTGCGTGTTCATTCGTCCAACGTGCGTGGTTTCGCGCACCTGCCCATCACCGTGGAGACCCGATAATGCCTAGATTCGCCCCTCACCCCGAGCGCAGGCCCGCGCTCGTCTCCGGCGCTTCCTCCGGAATCGGCGCGGCCACCGCCGTGGCCCTGGCCGAACTCGGCCACCCGGTCGCGCTCGGCGCGCGACGCGCAGACCAGTGCGCGGAAATCGCGGACAAGATTCGCGCCGACGGCGGCGAAGCCTTCGCCCACCAGCTCGACATCACCGAGCCGGACTCCATCGAGCGGTTCGTACAAGCCGCCGAAGAAGCGCTCGGTCCGGCCGAGATGCTGGTTTCCAGCGCGGGTGACATCGAGTTCGGCCAGGCGCACGCGATGGACCCGGAACGGTTCCTGCGCCAAGTGCAGGTTCACCTCGTCGGCGCGCAGCGTCTCGTGCACCGGGTGCTGCCCGGCATGCTGCGCAGGCAGCGCGGCGACGTCGTGCTGATCAGCTCGGACTGCGCGCCCGAGCCGCGTCCCCGCACGGGCGCCTACAGCGCCGCCAAAGCGGGTCTGGAAGCGATGGCAGCCCAGATGCGCATGGAGCTCGAGGGCAGCGGCATCCGCATGTCGCTGGTCCGGCCCGGCCCGACCCTGACCGGCATGGGTATGGACTCCACGCCGGAGACCGTCGGCCCGGTGCTGGAGGACTGGAAAGCCTGGGGATTCGCCAGGCATCCGTACATGCTGCGCGCGAGCGACCTGGCCGCCGCCGTGGTCGCCGTGGTGTCCACGCCCCGGGGCGCGCACCTGGTTCTGGTCGAGGTGCAACCCGAGGCGCCGATACGTCCCCTCGCCGACGGCGCGGAGTCGAAGGAATAGAAGGAGAGCCGACGATGCGAGTGCTGGCCGATCTGGACCTGTGTCAGGGTCACGCCGTTTGTCAGGACGAGGCGCCGGAGGCGTTCCACGTCCCCAAGCGCAGCAAAGTGGAGATCCTGGATGCCGTCACGGACCCGCGATCCCAGGCCGATGTGCGGCGCGCGGTCCGCTACTGCCCGACCCAGGCGCTGTCGATCGTCGCGGACGAGTGAGCGGAAATCTTCGCTCCAGGCAGGTAGGCACAGCGCGCCGGGGCGAATACGATGAAACCAAAATCGGAACGTGTTCTAATTCAGTCGCACTGTCCGGCCCGGCACCTGCGGCGATGCCCGACGTCATGGAGAAGACACGATGAGCACAGCACACACCGACAAGGCGACGGCCGCCCTGCCCGCCCGGATCACCGGGGAGCTGATGGCGCGGCTGACCGGCTCGGTCGCCGCCGACGGTAGCGCAGCGCCGTTCGAGATGACCGAGGTCTACACCGGCGCGCCCGTCGGCGTGCTTCCGCAGTCGACGCCGCGAGATGTCCTGGCCGCCTGCGCCGAAGCCCGAGCGGCGCAAGCCGACTGGGCCGCACTGCCGCTGCGACAGCGGCTGCGCGTATTCGAACGGGTGCACGAGCTGATCCTCGGCGAGGTGGAGACCATCGCCGACCTCATTCAGATCGGGTGCGGCAAAACGCGCCGCATGGCCGTCGAGGAATCCTGCGACGTGCCCATGGTGATCAGCCACTACCTCAAGACCGCGCGCCGGGTGCTGCGGCCCAAGCGGCGCGGCGGCCCGATGCCCCTGTTGACCAGCTCGACCGAGCAGCACCGTCCCAAAGGTCTCGTCGCGGTGATCGCGCCGTGGAACTTCCCGTTCGCCATCGCCCTGTCCGACGCCGTGCCCGCGTTGATGGCGGGCAACGGCGTCGTGCTGAAGCCGGACAACAAGACCGCGCTGTGCGTGCTCTTCGGCGTCGAGTTGCTGCACCGCGCCGGGCTGCCCCGCGGACTGGTCCAGGTGGTGTGCGGTGAAGGTCCCGACATCGGTCCGACCCTGATCGACAATGTCGACTTCGTCATGTTCACCGGCTCCACCGCCACGGGCCGGATCGTCGGCGAGCAGGCCGGTCGCAACCTCATCGGATGCAGCCTGGAACTGGGCGGCAAGAACCCGATGATCGTGCTCGCCGACGCGAACTTGGACGAGGTGATACCCGGTGCGGTGTTCGCGGCGTTCGCCAACTCCGGCCAGGCGTGCATGCACATCGAACGGATCTACGCGCATCGCGCCATCCACGACGAATTCCTGCGCCGATTGACCGCCGCCGCGGCCGAGTTGAACGCGAAGATCGGCGGCTCCTACGACTACACGCCGGAGTTCGGTTCCCTCGTCTCCCCGCAGCATCTGGAGCGGGTCGCCGCTCACGTCGAGGACGCTCGGGCCAAAGGCGCCACCGTGCACGTCGGCGGGCAGGCGCGCCCCGACATCGGTCCGGCCTTCTACGAGGCCACCGTGCTGACCGGCGTCACCCCCGAGATGACCCACGCGACGCTGGAGACCTTCGGCCCGGTCGTCACCGTGTACCCGTTCGACGACGAGCAGGAGGCGGTGCGCCTGGCCAACGCCACCGACTACGGCTTGAACGCCAGTGTGTGGACCCGGGACTTCGCGCACGCCCAGCGGATCGCCGCGCAGCTGCAAGCGGGCAACATCAACATCAACGACGGCTTCGTCGCCACCTACGCCGCCAAAGGCACGCCGTCGGGTGGCCTGAAGCAGTCCGGAGTAGGCACCCGGCACGGCGACCAGGGGCTGCTGAAGTACACCGACACGGTGAACGTCGGTGTGCTCAAGAAGCAGGTGCTCGCCGCGCGCGCGGGTCAGCCGTACGACAAGCAGCTGAAGATGACCTTGACGTCGCTGCGGCTGATGCGCCGGACCAGGTTGCGCTGAGCGCGGTTCTGCACCGGCGCGCACGCGGCGGTCAGGATTCCGCCGATCCGGTAGCGTGGCCGTCGGGGTTGGATCCACGGAATCGAGAACGGATACGTATGAGCCTTCGAGAAGTTCCGCTGCGCACACTGTCCGGCGAGCCGACGACGCTGGCCGAGTTGGTCGGCGACCGCGCCGTCCTGCTGGTCAACGTGGCCTCGAAATGCGGTCTGACACCGCAGTACTCCGGCCTGGTCGAACTGCACAACACCTTCGGCCCGCGCGGTTTCAGCGTGGTCGGCGTGCCGTGCAACCAGTTCATGGGCCAGGAACCGGGCACCGCGGAGGAGATCCAGCAGTTCTGTTCCACCACCTACGGCGTCGATTTCCCCCTGCTCGAGAAGACCGACGTCAACGGTGAACAGCGGCACGCCCTCTACCAGAGCCTGGTGGACACGCCCGACGCCGAAGGCAACGCCGGTGACATCCAGTGGAACTTCGAGAAGTTCTTGATCGACCGCGACGGCAAGGTCGCGGGCCGCTTCCGCCCCAGGACGACGCCCGAGGCGCCGGAACTGGTCGCGGCGATCGAAGCCGTGCTCTGAGGTAGACGCGAAAGCCGGAGCCGTCGTCCGATCGAGACGGCGGCTCCGATCGGGTTCCTGCGGCCGTTCGCGCGGTTCGAATTCACCGAACTCCGTTCGGGAGCCTGGAAGACGCATGTTCGACAGAGTCGATGCGGGTGGAAGGACTACGCTGCATGAGCGTCACGGCCGACTCCGGTCACAGCACCGAGCCCGAGCGCCACAAGGTCACCGGCGATGTTCATCTGGTTCTGCGCCGCGGCGACGAAGTGCTGTTCGGCCGACGGAAGAACACGGGATTCGAGGACGGCGCTTGGCACTTGCCCTCGGGTCATCTGGAGGCCGGCGAATCGGTCATCGAAGCCCTGATACGTGAGTCGCGGGAAGAAATCGGCGTCGCGATCTCGCCCGCCGACGTGCAGTTCAGCCACGTCATGCACAACTCGTCCTCCGGCGGCCGGATGGCGTTCTTCTTCACCGTACGGTCCTGGCAAGGTGCGCCGACGAATCTGGAGCCCGACAAGTGCCACGAGCTCCGGTGGTTCTCGGCAGATGCGCTGCCGGACCGCATGATCGATTACTGCCGCGCAGCGGTATTGCATATCGCCGAGGGTGAACTGTTCTCGACCTTTGGTTGGTAGGTATGGTGGCCCACCTGCCGCTACGCCAAGAGGCGTTGCGCGGAATGCGACACGGTCGGCTTCGAAGGCTGGCCACTGCTGATACGGCCGAGTAATTCGCGCGGCCTCTCAGGGGCTGAATCGTTCGCGTTCTTCAGACCCACGGAGGCCGCCGAATCGGCGTGCGCCGCATCGAAGGCCGAAGATCCTGTAGCCGTGGGAGCACCTCCGTATCGTCCTCAACGCTCCGCCATCGGATATCCGAGGCCCCGACCGGCTCCCGTCCGTCTTCCGAGACAGGTTCGTCCGTCAGCTCGCATTCCCCAGTGTCCTGGCTCGGTGCCATCTCTGCCCGATGCCGCCCAGCGGAGTTGGTCGAGTTCCAATCGGCGCCGACTCGAAAGCTCAATACTGCGGCAAAGAGCACCGAACTCGGCCACAGAATCCAAACGACTGAGGTCGTCAACTCAGTCGCCGCTCACGATCAGCAGCATGGAGAGGCCACTTCGAGATGCACGATGCACTCGTCCGGGCGGTGAAATCTATGGATGTGCCGAAGCTCACGAGCGCGTTGAACAGTCAGCTCCAGTAGATGCGCGTGGCAAATGAACTCAGCGAGCATGCCGTCTGCTTGGACAAACGTCCTGTCCGGCAGCGGATCCGAGTACATCATGACGCCCCTCCCGCCTGTGGGTTCATCCTCCTTGGCTCTTCCTTGGCTCTTCCATCCCGGCACATACCCGCAGGAACGGTCCTGCATCCGGCGGCTGATCGGGCCGCGCCTCGACAGCCGGAACCGCGAAGGCCGACGGCGAATTCGGAGTGATGCCGAGAACGAAACGCTTCGGCGGCTGACAGTCAGACGGCACGGATAGGTTCCTTTCGGGCTCGGATACTGACGGTGGAAGCGGCAGAATCGGGCTCAGTCCCATAGCCCGGCGCAGGGCAGCGGCGGCAGATCGGCACGGACTTCGTCATCGACGGTGACCACGAATTCCGGGAAGCCCTGCTTCAGTTCGTCGGCAACGTTCTGCGCTTGCTCGGCGCCGGCCTGGTAATCCAGGCTGAGCGCACCGGATTCGATGTGGATGTGCCGGACACGCTGGGACGGGCGGAGAGGCCGGTGGACAGCGTGAGTCGCATAGGGCATCGAAGAGCACCTTCCCGGCAATGTGGCTGAGGGCTGAACGCGGTCCCCGGCGCCAAGGGCTTTCGCCACCCACTCCGGCTCACCGGGGCGGATGCGCCGCCCTAGAGGTGCGGCGTCGGCTTGGCGCCGGGGACCGGTTCAACCGTGCCCGTTGACCGTTGGCAGGTGCGACCGTGTAATGGTCGGGTAACGTTGGTCTAACGTGCGCATTTCCCCAGCTCAGGCGGCAAATCGTAAGGTATGGCAATGGTCAGAGGGCGGGCATGGACGGGCTTCGAGGCGGTGGCGCTGCAAGAAGCCATGAGGCGATCGGTTCGAGACTTCGCCGCCTTGCTGGGACTGGAGACGACGACTGTCAACAATTGGCGGACGGGCCTCAGCTCGGTCAGGCCGCGTTCGAATACACAGGCCATCCTGGACATCACGCTCGACCAGCGAGCAACCACAGAAGACCGGGCGCGGTTCGAGCAAATCGTGGCTGAAGGGGAGTCTGCATGGAGGGCACGGCACCAGCCGCCATCCCGCCGGTCGACGCATGCAAGTGCTGCGTCTGCCGATGGCGAGGCGATCAGTACGTCACACACAGACGACAGTGAAGCCACCGAGCCGCCACGTCGGGATCGGGGGTCAGTGCAGAGTTGATCACCGTACTGGCTCGCGTCCACAAGCTGAGCCGCTCGATCGATCCCGAGATTCTTCAGCAGCTGCAGAGCAGTACGCGTCAGACCATCGCGCAGTACGAAACGATTGATCCAGCCAAGTTGGTTCCGGCCCTCCAAAAGCAGCGTGTCTGGCTTGATGAACTCATTGACGAGTGTGGTCATCCGAGACAGCGAGGTCTACTTTTCGAGATCGCGAGTGAGACCTCAGGACTCCTTGGCTACATCGCAGTCGGGGCCGGAAATTTTTCGCTCGCCCGTGTCTATTGCTTAGAGTCCGTCCAGCTCGGCGACTATGCGCAGGACAACAATCTCCTAGCATGGGCACGCGGCCTGCAAAGTTTCTGCGAATACTATGCGGGACAGTACGACGAGGCGCTGCGATACGCACAAGACGGCCTGGCTCATGCTGGTTGCGGGCCGCAGCACGCCCGCCTTGCCATCAATGGGGTCGCACGGGCGATGGGAAAGCTCGGTGATGTCGAGGGTGTACACCGCGCGGTCGATCAGGCATACGAAAGCTTGTCGCACCACAGCACACAGGCGGTCGTTCCGTCCAGTATCTCGCTCGAAAGCTACACTCCAGCGCAAGTGGCCGGGAACGCGGCGACCGCGTATCTGTCCTTGGCAATGCCAGAGAAGGTCAAACAGTATGCAAAGCTTGCTTTGCCCGAGATGAACGACACGAACTCTCTATGGGGTCGTTCGCTGGTGATGATCGACTTGGCGCGCTCACACGTCCTGGCCGAAGATGCCGACTGGGATGCCGCCACGAGCATCATGCTCGATGCCCTCGGCGTGTCACCGGGTAAGCCTATGATGCAAGTTCCCCGCAGGGTTTCGGAGTTCGTGCATGATGCCACGGCCAGGTGGGGAGACGCGTCACAACTGCGTGCTGTACGAGAGGCGCTAGCGAACATGACGAGCATTGATGAGCGAGATGAGTAACGCGGACGATAAACGGCGCGATCGTAGCGTTGGGCCACTGGGCTACTACTGGTTCATCACTTTTGAGCATGCTCCGGACCTCCACGCGCTGACCAAAGAGTGTCAGCAAGCGATAGACACAACGTACTTCTATCCGGTCCCCTCGGATGGTCTGCATCTAACACTGGATCGAATCGCATATGACGGTGAGAGTGGACTGGAGCAGCTCGATTCAATCGTCACCGCTGCTCGGCGCGCTTTCCAGGATCAAAATTCCTTCACCTTGACTATCGAGCAACCGGGCAACCTTCGTGGTGCAATAGGTTTCAAGGTATCGCCCGCCGAGCGCGTCCGAAACCTTCGCGATGCGCTGCGTTCGGCAACCTTATCCGTCTTGCCTGAAGCCCCAGTCAAAGAGTCGATATTCGTTCCCCATGTGACGATTGCCTACCCGGCCTCCGAAGGGCTCTCGTCCATACCTATTGATCTTGTCGAAATACATACTGCCAACCGCAGAGCGGATGTACCGGTCATGGAGGTGGCGATGGTTCTACTCGAGCGCCGCGAGTTCTGTTATTCATGGGACGTCTATGCACGCATCTCGCTAGGTCGATAAGGGTGAATTTGTACCATCAACGGGTCTCTATGCTCGGCAGGGAATTCCTCGAACGGATGGGATGCGTCGGTGCTCTGCGGGGTGATCCGGTCCAAACAGTGTGGTACGGCGGTGCGGTAGCCGATATCCTCACCGCACCCGCTCCGGATACCTCGGGCGACGACTCGAACCGTTACGGTCGTGTCTGTCTGACAGGAAGTGGCTGTCCTCGGTCAGCTCCGCCGAGTGAGCGGATCGCGTAATTCCAGGTGCTCGCGCAGCGTGGTTCCGGTGTACTCCGTGCGGTACACGCCGCGCTCCTGGAGTTCGGGAATCAGCCAGTCCACGATCTCGTCCAACCCGGTCGGGACCAGATGGGGCGAGATGTTGAATCCGTCGGTGGCGCCGTGGCGTACCCAGCGGGCCAGTTCGTCGGCGACCTGGCTGGGGGTGCCCGCGAAGCCGGAGCGTTCGGTGGAGGCGATCACGACTTCCCGCAGGGAAAGGTTCTCCGCTTCGGACCTGGCGCGCCATTGGCGGGCGATGGCCACCGGGTCCTGTCCGGAGCGCGGTGCGCCGCGCGTCTCCGAGATCGCGCGCGGCTGAGGGTCGTCGGTGGGCAGCGGGCCGTCGGGGTCGAGCTCGGACAGGTCGCGGCCCCAGATCTGACCGGCCAGCGAGAGCGCCGTCTGGCCGGTGTACTGCCCGTTCTTCACCCAGCGGACCTTATCCTCGACCTCGGATTCCTTCTCCGCGAGAACGATTTGCGTGCCGGGCAGGATGCGGATGTCGTCCTCCGGGCGGCCCGCCGCGCGCAGGCGTGCGCGGATGTCGGTGGCGAAGGCCAGCGCGTCGTCGAAATGTGTTCCGTGCCTGGAGAAGATGACGTCGGCATGCGCCGCGGCGAAATCGCGGCCTGCCGGTGAGTCGCCCGCTTGGAAGATCACCGGATGCCCTTGGGCGCTGCGCGGCAGCGTGGGGGTGATCGTCACGTCGAAGTGTGCGCCCGCGCGCACCACGGGATGGATCGCCTCCGGACGCGCCCACGACGGGCTCTGCTGCGAGGTCGCGATCGCGCCGTCGTCCCAGGCGTCCCAGATCGCCCGCACCGTCGCCACGAACTCCGCGGCGCGTTCGTAGCGCAGGGCGTGGTCGAGGAATCCGCCGCGCCGGAAGTTGGCGCCGGTCCAGGCGTTGTCCGTGGTGACCGCGTTCCAGCCCGCGCGACCACCGGACAGCAGATCCAGGCCGCTGAGTTTGCGTGCCAGGTCGGCGGGCTCGTTGTAGGTGGTGTTCTGCGTGGCGACCAGGCCGATGTGCCGGGTGATGCCCGCCAGCGCGGCGAGCTGGGTGATCGCGTCGGGGCGACCCGCGATGTCCAGTTCCAGGATCGCGCCGTCCTGCTCGCGCAGCCGCAGGCCCTCACCGAGGAAGAACGCGTCGAACAGGCCGCGCTCGGCGGTCTGCGCGACCCGGCGGAAGGTCTCGAAATCGATCTGCGAGCCGCTGGAGGGGTCTGACCAGATCGTGGTGTGGTTCACGCCCTGGAAGAAGACGCCGAAGTGGATCTGAGCGTCGGGGCGCAGGAAGTCGGTCACGGAAACGATCTCCTGAGGATCAGCGCGTGGTCGCGTAGCGGTTGGCGGGGCGGGTCAGCCCGAGGTTGGCGCGCAGCGTCGAACCGGGGATCGGACGGCGCGCGACCCCGGTGCGCAGCAAGGCGGGCAGCACCTCGCGCGCGAGCACGGGCAGGTCCTCATCGATCACCGCGAGGTGCAGCCGCACTCCGTCGAGATGGGCGCTGAGCTCGGTCAGCAGGTCGGTCAGCTCCGGGGCCGGACCGGAGAATGCCAGTCGGCCGGACGAACGGGGAGTGGCTTCGCCGAATCGTCGCACGGCGGGGACCCCGGCAGCATCCAGGGTGACTTCGACCTCGGCGAAGATCAGCCGGTCCCCGGCGGAGCGTGCAGCGGCCGCCGCCTCGGCGGCCGTCGCGACGGAATCGGCGGCGACGAACCGGACGTCGACCGAGCCTTCGGCGCCGAACACCACGGGCTGGCCCTGGGGCGGGCGCGGCACGATAGCCGGCCCTTTCACGGAGAAGGTCTCGCCCTGGAAGTCGATGTAGTGCAACTTGTTCCGATCCAAGAATCGGCCGCTGACGTAGTCGCGGATCACCGCGTCGTCCTCCCAGGAGTCCCACAGGCGGCGCGCGACTTCGATCGAATCCTCCTGCTCGCGCGCAAGATTCACGTCTCCTACTACCGGCTGGCGCCCCCAGGCAGCGGCGGCGCGCTGGTCGTCGACGCGCTCGGCGATCCAACCGGCCCGCCCGCGCGAGGCATAGTCCAGCGACGCCACCTGTGATGCGGTGTGGAACGGTTCGGCGTAGGTGGTGGCCACGGTGGGGACCAGTCCGATCGTGCTGGTCGTCGCAGCCACGAACGATGCGCGGGTCACCGCGTCGATGCGACCGGGTATCGCCTGCTCCGGCAGGATCGAGTCGGCGAAGGTGGCCAGGGTGAATCCGGCGTTCTCGGCGGCGGCCACCCGCCCGCGCACGGTGTCCGGGGTGAGCAGGCGGTCCGGTGTGTGCGCGGCTCGCCGCCACGCCTCGGGGTGGAACCCCTCACCGTCGAGTTCTACGCCGAGCGCGAAAACACCCATTCGACACCCTCTTTCGTCCCGCAGACCATGGCGCGGCCGCCGGTATCGGCGGCCCGAACCGGGCACGATCCGGCTCGGGCCACCGACGGCGCACCCGCTCCGAGCATGCGCGGCGGCGGCGGGAGGGCGCGACGGTTTGCGTCGTGATGATTCGAAGGGTGTCGAACGGAGCCCGCTACCGCCGCACGGGGCTATCGGAGTGGCAGCGCCCGATCAGGACGGCCTGGGCACGGCATCCAGCAGGGCGTGGCCGATCCGTTCGGCTTTGATCAAGATGTTCGTCTGCGCCGAGATGTAGTCGCCGATGCCTTCCTCTTGGGCGGCCCGCAGATACGGCGGTAGCGGCTGTTGGATCTCGGTGCGGATGATGTTGTCGAGCAGCGACTCCATGTCCGCGCGCAACGGATTGCCGGTAGCGGCCTGGTTGTCGAGTTCGAGGCGTCCACCGTCGGTGCTGTAGTCGTAGAGCTCGAATTCTTGCTCGGCCGCCGGATCGATCTGGATCTGCCCGTGCACCCAATGCGAATACGACGCGAACTTCGCCTCGGCGGTGCGCACCATCGCCACGTGGCCGGGGGCGTTCTGGTTGAACAGGATCGCGGCCTCTTCGATGGAGGCCTCGTCCGTGGTGTGCGCGACCCAGGGACGGCCCGGGGCAGCCGCATTGCGGCAGACGGCGGCGAGGTCGAGCCGCCCGCTGAGATGTTCGTAGCGTCCGTCGCCGCGCCATTCGTCGCCGCCGGTGCCGATGGTGAGCAGCAGGGGAGTGAAATCGACACTGGAGGTGAGCTGGTCCCTGGTGCCCGTGCCTTCGACCGGGCTCAGGTAGCCGCGTGGGTCGTGGACGTACAGCGGAACCCGCAGCGCCTCGTCGTAGGCGGCCCCACCTTTGCCGTGCAGGCCGTGCGAACCGGCGTAATCGCCGTGGTCGGAGGTGAAGACGACGACGGTATTGGCGGCCACGTCGGGGCGCGAGTGCAGAGTGTCGAGCACGCGGCCGATCTGGATGTCGACTTGCTGCTGAGCCCACAGATACAGATTGCGCATCTCGATCCAGGCATGCACAGCTTCCGGCGTCCCGTAGGGCGCCGCCCCGAACGCCACCGCCGAGACCTCGACCAACGCCGTCTGCAGGCGGGGCTTGCGCGACAGTTGCTCGAGGGACTCGAAGTTGGGTGGCAGCTCGTTCATCCACCGGGGGATATCGGCGTTGAATTGATCGCGACGGGTCCAGCGCGGCCACCACTGGATGTCGTGCGGATTGACCAGCGACACCGTCGTGCACCAGGGCGCGTCGCCGGAGTCGTTGTGGAACCAGTCGGCGAATTGGTCGACGATCTTCGGATCCGCTTGCAGCCCTTGACCGGGCGCGCCGTTCGGGGAGGGATAGGTGCCGCCGCGGAAACCGTAGGCTTCCAGCGCGCCCGGCGTGCGATCGGAATAGCTGCCGAGATGCCACTTGCCCCAGTAGGTGGTGTCGTAACCGTGGTCGCGCAATATCGACCCCCACGTCGGGAACAGCGGTGACAAGGTCGACTCCGACACGACCATGACCCCGGTCTGCTGCGCGTACAGGCCGGTCAGCAGGCAGCCACGAGCGGGCGTGCAATCGTTGGCCGCAGTGTAATGATTCTCGAACGATACGCCGCCCTGGCGGATTCGAGCGATGTTCGGCAAGAGGGAGTCCAACGCCTGTTGATCGGGAAACCACACGGGTGTCCGCATCTCGTCCACGATGATCACCAGGATGTTCGGCTTGTCCGGATCGGTGTCCGCCCGTGCTCTGCCCGGGGCGGCCCCTGCCGAAACGGCGGCCGCGGCCGTCGCCGAAGTGGCCGCGCTGGTAAGGAATCCCCTGCGAGTGAACGAGCTCGGCAATGTTCCTCCACGAATGAGTCATGGTCGTCGGTCGAATGGAACGCGGAGAATCTCGGTGCTGTCACCGTAGCGTCGCTCGGCGGCCCCGTTGTTCGACTCCAGGGCGGACACGCCGTTGCCGTGTATTCGCCGGTGACCTGTTCGGGCCCACGCTCACGCGTGAGCCGATGTCAGGGCAGGCCCACCAGGTCGGCCATCAGGTTCATGTGGTGGGTGAAGTAGTCGGCGCGGGCGTCGATGAGTTTGTCCAAACGGCCGAAGATCTCGAAATCGAGCAGACCGAACAGATGGGTCCAACCGGCGAAGACGCGGTCGAGCACTTCCTCGTCGAGTTCGGAGGACTGTTGCACGATCAGGCGACGCAGGTCGGCGCGCACCGATGCGGGTAGCGGAGTCGCAAGCGGCGGGGGCGTGAGCTGTTTCGTTCCCTCCTGGGCGATGGCGACGAGCCGGAAGACGACGGCCGCGGCGGGCGCCACCGTGTCCTCCGGTGCCTCGTAACCGGGCACCGGGCTGCCGTAGAGCAGCCCGTACTCAGCCGGATGTGTCAGCGCCCAATCCCGCACGGAGGAGCACACCGCAAGCCAGCGGCCCCGCAGATCGGTGGCGGGCAATTCGGCTTCGGCGGCTTCCGCCGAGGTCGCGAGTGCCTGATAGGCGTCCATGATCAAGGCGGTCAGCAGATCGTCCCGGCTGGGGAAGTAGCGGTAGAGCGCGGACGCGACGATACCGAGATCGCGCGCTACCCCGCGCAGGGAGAGGTTCGCGCCGTCGGCCGCCAGTCGTCTGCGCGCGGCCGCCTTGATCTCCTCGGTCATCTCGGAGCGGACACGGGCGCGCAGGGACGGGGCGGACATGCCCCCAGTATAGAGAACAAGTCACCGATCGGAGAATGGCTGATGCAAGAGTGAACGCTGTTCTTGACTTGGATTGGCGCTCACATTAGTCTTCTGGGCAGTAGAGAACAGTGTTCTCGATTCGGAACGCTAGACAGGATGGTTGCCATGTCGCTGTACGTCGTGATCGGAGCGGGACCGGTCGGGTCGGCCACCGCAGAACTGCTCGCCGCACGCGGTGAGCGGGTGCGCGTGATCACCCGGCGCGGTCTCGGCCCGGACCATTCCTCGATCGAGCGCGTGGCCGCGGACGCTACCGACGCCGCGGCGCTGATTCCGCACTGTGTGGGTGCGAAGGTCGTTTTCCAGTGCGCCCAACCCGCCTACCACCGTTGGGCGAGTGATTTCCCGCCCCTGGCCGATGCGGCGCTCCACGCGGCCGAGGCGACCGGAGCCGGGCTGCTCAGCGTCGGAAACCTGTACGGGTATGGGCAGGTCGACGGCCCGATCGGCGAGCGGCAACCGCTGCGCCCCAACAGCGTGAAGGGGCGGGTTCGCGCGGAGATATCGGCCGGGGCGCTGGCCGCGCATCAGGCGGGCCGCGTTCGCGCCGCCGAAGTGCGCGGCTCGGACTACCTCGGCGCGGGAGCGAAATCGGCGTTCACCATGGTGGCGCTGCCCGCCGTGCTCGCCGGTCGCCGGGTATTGTTCCCCGCTGATCCGGACGCCGCGCACAGCTGGACCGATGTCGTCGACACCGCGCGGACCCTGGTCGCGGTCGCCGACGACGAAAACGCCTGGGGCCGAGCATGGCACACGCCGACCGCACCGCCTCTCTCCATCCGCGAACTGGCCGCACTCGCGGCGACGGTCGCGGACGCGCCACCCGCGCGCGTAGGCCGGATGCCTGCCGCCATGCTCTGGGCCGCAGGACTTTTCGATCCCGACGCACGTGAGATGCGCGAGACGCGCTACCAGTTCGATCGGCCGTTCGTCATCGACTCCTCCGCCGCGAACGCGGCCTTCGGCATCGAACCGACACCCACCGTGGAGTCCCTGCGCGCCACGATCGCCGTCCTTCGGAAGGACATCGCGTCAGTCGATTGAGCGGTGGGTGCCGAAATCACCGCAGACGCGGCATCGCCGAGACGATCTCGCGCCGTGAGCGTAGGTCGAGTTTGGCCAGGATATTCGACACGTGGGACTGAATAGTGCGGCGGGACAAGAACATCTGCGCTGCTATATCGGAATTGGAGTAGCCCTCGGTCACCAGCGCGGCGACCTTGCGCTCGGTATCCGTGAGCGCCGCCCAACCGGCTTTGGGCCGGTTGCGCGGACCGCGGACGCCCAGTCGAATACCGTGCGGTCGCACCCGTGCGGCCGCACGGGCGCTGTCCCACGAGGCGCCGAGGCGTCCGTAGAGCCCCACCGCCGTATCCAGCGCGCCGCGGGCCTCTGCTTCTCGTCCCGAAGCAGCGAACAGCACCGCGGCGTTCTCGTGTGCCTGGGCTTCGTGCAGCGGCCACCCGGACTGCCGGAACGCGTCGGCGGCCGCGAACAGGGTCTCGGGATCGTCGTCCGCCAGAGCGCGGCACAGCAGGGCCGTCCCGGTTCGGCCGGCGGTCTTCTGCCGTGCCAGCAGTTCGTCCGCTTCGGCTACCACCGCCCGAGCCGCCTGCTTGTCACCGACGTCCGCGGCCAGCCGAGCGATATCCGGGTAGATGTAGTGCAGGGTGGACGCGCTCAGGCCATCGGCCAGCCGCTGCTGGGTGCTGACGAGCAGTTCCAGCGCCGACTCGGGGTGGCCGCGGGCTTCGAGCGTCAGCGCCTTGACCCAGGGGTGGAGCTGCGCGTACCCGGTGCTGCCCAAACGATCGTCAGGTGCGGGGATGCCGTCGGGGTCGGGCAGGAAGGTGCCGCGGTGGATGCCGATCAGTGCCGCCAGACTGTGTGCGACGGGCGCGTACCCGAGGACATCGGGCGCTTCGATGCTCGCCGTGCACTCGGCCAGCGCGTCGTCCCAGCGACCGTCGAGCAGATACAGTCGCGCCTTGGCGAGCAGATTGGCGGCGAGGTAGACGCCGTGCATCCTGCGGTTGTGCCCGATCGCCGTCTTCAGCGTCTGTTCGGCGTCGGCGAGGCGATCTAGTTCGATCAGGCAGTGCGCGTACAACACGTACGGATCGAATTGGTCCGACCCGGTCCCGTCCTCGAAGACGGCGAGGATCCGGGTACTCAGATCCAGTGCCTCGTCGAGGTAGCCCCGGGTGTAGCGCACCGCACCCATGGCCATGAGCCCGTATCCGGTGGCGAGCGGGTTACCAGTGCTTTGCCCCGTTGCCGCGGCCCGCCGACCGGCTTCCTCGGCCGCCTCGAACCGCTCGAGGAAGAAATTGTCCAGTGCGGACATGCCCAGAAGTCGGCCCGCGTCCTCGGCGTCGACATCCATCGTGGACAGGGCGGTCTCGGCGACTGCGACGGCTTCGGCCAACCGGCCGTGGGATTGGCAGACTTGGACGAGCAGCCACGTCAGTTCGACATCGTGGTCGTGCTCCGGCCGAGTGCGCAGTGCGGTGCGCACCACGGATTCGGCCTCGGCGGCGCGTCCGTTCCACAGCAGTGCCCGGGCATGCCAGCGGGTCAGCACCGACCGCGAACCGCCGTCCAGATCCGGTTTGGTCGCCGCGCGACCCAGCAACTGCACCGCGAGCTCGGGCGCCCGCACGATCAGCTTGCCTGCCACGGCTACCAGCCAGTCGAGGCTTGTCTTGTCCAGTTCGTGGCCACCCGTCGACAGGTAGTACGCGACTCGTTCGATCGGCGCTCCGGTCGCTTGCAGCACCTGCCCAGCCCTGCGCAGCAGATTCGTGCGCAGCGAAGCGGGTAGCCGACCTGCCAGCACGTCGCGCACGAGGTCGTGGCGGAATACCAATTCGGAATCCACTCGTGTGAGCAGGCCGCCGTCCGCCGCCTCGGTAACCGCCGTCCAGACGTGCAGGAGCGGGCTGTCCAGCACCGCCGCCAGTTCCCCGACGTCGATGACGGGTCCCATGACAGCGGCCATCGGCAGCAGGTCCCGCGTGGGGCGGGACAGGAGCTCGAGCCGCTGGGTGATCGCCTCCGACAGCGAGGCGGATGGCACTTCGTCGGCGTCCGGTACCGCCGGAGCGGCGACTTCGGCGACTACTGTGATCGCTTTCGCGCGCGCCAAGGCGGCCACCACTTCGGTGATGTGAAGCGGATTTCCTCCCGCGTCGGCCACGATTCGCGATAAGCCCGGGCCAGGGGGAGCTCCGACTAGATGTCGCACGAGCGCCGCCGCGGCCGAATCGGGCAGTGCGCCGAGCCGGATCGCCGGGGCCTGCCGTCGATCGAGTTCGGCCGACAGGGCGGCGAACGCGGCGCCCGGCGGCAGCGGGCGGGCCGCGAGCACCAGTAGCAGCGGTAATGCGTCGATGAGGGTGCAGAGCCGCTGCAGTACCGACAGGCTCGACGTGTCCGCCCAATGGACGTCGTCCACGATCAATGCGACCGGAGTGACGGCGCACCAAGCATCGACGCGATCCAGGATCCGCTCGGTGACGGCGAACTCCTGGGTCGCCGCGGCGTCGCCCGCGCGATCCCCGCTGTGCAGCAACGGGCGGCTCGGATCCGGACCGCCGGGCGTGGTGTCGTCGGGCTCCAGCCAGGAGCGCACCGCGGCGAACGGCACGTCCCGTTGCAGTTCCACGGCGGCGGTGACGCGAACGTGCAGGCCCGCTTCCGTGAAGCGGATACCGGCGGCCTCGAGCAGCGAGGTCTTGCCGATGCCCGGCTCGCCCTCCACGAGCACCACGGCTCCCTGCCCTGCCGCCACCCGGCGCGCGAGTGCCGCCAGGTTCTCGATCTCGGCATCACGACCGAGGAAGACCGTCGCGAGGGACTTCTGCATGCAGGTGAGCTTAAGCAGCCCGAGTGACCGGCCGGTCGAGCTGCCGGGCGCCGACGGCAGATCGTACGGATATTTCTGCGCGGTTCGACGGATGTTCCCGGCCCCCGGCTGCCATACCGTCCCTGGAGCATGCCCGGCGCGCGATTCGGGCAGGTGCAGCAGTCGAATCCAGCGAGCAGAGGAGACATCCGTTGGCGTCCAGTGCTTCCACTCCCGTATCGGAGGTGATGCGGGGAATCGTCCGCATAGGTGGTCACCTCGCCAAGGAGTCGGTGACACGGCGGCGGGCCCGGACCGCCGACGACGTCCCGGTGACCGGCCGTGAGGTAACAGCCGAATGGTTGACCGCCGTGCTGTGCGCCGGCCACCCGGGCGCAGCCGTCACATCGTTCGAGACACAGGACGTGAGCGCAGGCACCTCTACCCGTTGGAAACTCGGCGTGACCTACAACGCCGTAGGTCAGGCGGCGGGACTGCCGGAGCAGTTGTTCGCGAAGACCACCTCGGACTTCAAACAGCGTCTCACCCTGGACCTGGCCGGAATCATCGGCGGCGAGCCCGGCTTCTTCACCCACTTGCGGCCGGACTTGGACATCGAAGCCCCGCTCGGCTATCACAGCGCTGTCGACCATCGGTCGGGCCGGACGATCTCGTTGCTCGAAGACATCGTCAGCACCAAAGGGGCCACCTTCTGCACACCGCAGACACCGATCGACCGCACTCAGATGGAGGATCTGTTGTGCACGATGGCGACCTGGCACGCCCGCTACTGGAACGACGCCGGACTGCGGCGGCACCGGTGGCTCAAGCCGCCGCAGGCGCACTTCGCGAATCTCGACCGGTTGATCGGCATGTCGAAACGTGCACAGGTCGGAGCCCGGCGGGCAGCGGCGGTGCTGCCGAAAACGCTGACCGACGACCACGACCGGCTGTATCAGGCACTACAGCGATCCCTGGAGATCGCCAGCACCGGTGCGCAGACCTTCTTGCACGGCGACAGCCACATCGGCAACACCTACATCACCTCAGACGGTCGCATGGGATTCACCGACTGGCAAGTCGTCCTGCGGGGCAGCTGGGCGTATGACGTCGCCTACGTGATGGGCTCGGGTCTCGCGGTGAACGACCGGCGGGACTGGGAACGGGAGCTGCTGGCCGTGTATCTCGACCGCCTCGCCGACCGCGGCGCACCGGCGCCCAATTTCGACACGGCGTGGCTGGCCTACCGGCAGCAGGCGCTGTACCCGTATTTCATCTGGCTGGCGACGATGGGTCACAGCGCCATTCAGCCGAAATATCAACCGGACGAGATCTGCCTCGGCATCATCGACCGCACCGCTCACGCGGTGCTCGACCTCGATGCCGTGAAAGCACTGGAAGAGGGGTAAGCCGTGCAGATCATCAGTACTCGCTGCAGTCTTTTCGAATACACGGTGACGGCCAAGGGCCCGTGCGCGGTCGATACGGCCTCGGCGATCGGCGTCCACAGGTACTTCCACGATTGCCTACGCGTGACTGTCGGCGTGGCTCACGGAGACCTCGTCCTGGCCGGCGCGGCCGTGCGGACTGTGCAGCGCATTGTCGCGGAGACCGACGCGGGGCCTGTCGTCATCGACGGCGTCGCGCATCTTCCGATGTCCGGGGACCTCATGAGCGCCGCCACCGACGTAGACGTGCTTTCGGCACTGGCAGACACCCTGGACGTCCTGGTGGAAATCACCGAACGGCTCGAGGAACGCGGCGAACGAGTCCACCTGATGCCTTTCGGTTGGCACAAGTCCTCCCACACCCGGGCGGTAGCGGGACCGGCGGCGCAGCGAATCATCCACCTCGCGGCGAACGGAAAGTCCGAGCGAACCGGTGCTGCGCGGGATGTACGCCCCTGTCCGGTTGGTGCCGCAGTGCGCATGGCGTAACCGTGTCTCGCTGATCGGAAGCTTCTGGCCGCAATGCCGGTGGGGTGCGAACACGCGCTGCCGCGGTGCTCTCGACCTGGTGAGTGGGCGAACTCGCGCGAGGTCGACAGATCAGGTGCCGGTCCCAGCCGACTGTGGGCATCGCAGCTGCGGTGAGCGTTCCGAAGAGATCGAGTTCGATGCCGGACCGCCACCTGGCGGGCGTCGGGGTCGTTAGCCACTTAGGTGCGCGTCGGAGGGGATATCTACGAATCATCGCATCAAGTGACTATCGATTCGAGAAACTGAGCGACTCCGGCGCTTGGTGGTTGCTGCGATGGTCCGCTTGCTGCGGTATGTCACCTTCGATCTGCGATGCTAGCTCTATACGCCAGTTCAGGGACGCTTCTAGGCTGCACCCAGGGGAGTGCGTTGTCGGCCGACGCAGACCAATCCTCCGTGATGTACATGCGTTGATGCCCGATTGCCGCTATTATGTTAATCGTCATTCTAAGACCTAGGAGCGCGATGATGCGTACCCCCTTTCGCCTGGCCGCCGCTTCGGTCGCGGCGGCGGCCCTCGTCGTCACCCCGGCCGGTGCGGCGGCCCAGCCGGTCGACACCTCCCCGCCACCCGCGCCGGGGACCGCTATCGCAACCGGAACCGGAACCGGCTCGTCGGCGGTGGACCACGGATCGTCGGCGGTGCGCACGGGGCTGCTGTTTCTCCAGCAGGGCAACGTCATCGGGATTCTCGTGCTCTTGGCCGCCGCCCCTCTCCAAATCTTGACCAGCGGCATCTGCGATCTGGCCACCGGCTCGGCACTTCCGAATCCGTGCGCCCCGAGCACCCGGTGACCGAAGCGGGTCTTGTGTCGAATCGAAGCAGTCGTCGAACCCATGCCCTAGAACTGCTCGGCTAGCGCCACCCCCCGATGGGACGGTCCGGCACTGTCTGTTCGCCGGCACTGTCGAGGCAGAACCAATGCCAGTCACCATTGCGCCGTGTTCACGCCGGAAGCCCAGCCTCGAACTTTCGCCGCGCCTTCGGCCACGAGCGCCGAACACTACGGTGGCATCGACACCAACCGCGTCTCGCCTCCGATCGTGAAGACGCGGCGCTCACGCCACTGGGTGTCGAGAAAGAAGTCGAGGCGGGTGATGAAGGCATCGGATCCGGTAGTCGGGTCTGCGCGCACGGTGGTCATAGGCAGCAGGTAGGTCGAGGCGCCTTCTGATGAGTCCGGTTTCCACCGGAAGGACAAGACGATGGTCTCGCCGAAACAGGCGATCGAGATCGCGGTCAGGTGGATCCACGGTGTTCGGCCGCTCGGCGGGCCGCCGGGGGTGGGCGCGTACCAGCCTGTGGGCTGATGGGGGACGACCGGTTGCTCGTCAGGTGGCGGCAAGGCGGCCGCTGCAAGCAGGTAGTCCTCCAGTGCCTTCGCGATGCCGATCGCCCATGTCGGCGAATCGGCCTGATAAACGACCACGTTCCCAGTCTGCCCTCCGGCTCGGCCGCCGAGGCAGGGACTCGATGACGGCGAGGCGGCGCTATCCGGTTTCGATGCCTCAGCCGTGCCGGGCGAACGCATGGTGGTGCAGTGGCACCGTGGGAGATGTGTGGGCACATCGAAGAATTGCCTGACCGCCCCTCTCCGCCCAGGCGCGGTGCCGACGGGCCGGGCAAACCGTTCCTGCTCAGCGGCCTGCACACCCTCATCGAGCGCGAACTCGGCCGCGACATCGCATTCTCCGTCTTCCTCGCCGATCCCTCTTGCGCATCCGTGGCGCACTGGCGACAACCGCGATCGAATTCCACCGACGCGACCGCGATGTGCGGTCTTCGCTCGCCAGTATGTCGACCGACGTAACGGCCCGAACCTTCAAAAAGGTTCGGGCCGTTCGTATGTGCGGTGCGATGTCGGACAACGCGCTGATCTGCACCGAGATCGACGAGGAGAGACAGGTCGCCGTGCGCGTTGGGCGCCTGTGCCGCCGATCGGGGTGTCAGCGCAGTGCGCGGCGACGGCCGGTCACCAAGCCGACCAAGAACAGCAGGAGAACCGCGCCACCGAGGCAGGTGAACAAGCTGAACCACAGTCCGCCGCCCTCGACGTCGACTCCCAGGACCTTCAGCAGGAAGCCGCCGAGCAAACCACCGATAACACCCACGACGATGTTGAGCAGAATGCCCTGCTGAGCATCAGTTTTCATGATCTTGCTGGCGATCCAGCCCGCCAAACCGCCGATGATGATCCAACCGAGGATTCCGAGACCGAGCATCATATTCTCCGATTCATCGAGTTCGAGCCCGCACGCTGATCGAGCGAGCCGCCTGTCCTCGCCATACCCCGGCCGCCCGCCGTCAATCGTGTTGTCTTGCAGAGGGAGCAGCCCGGCCGGCGCGGGTGCTGCCGTCGCTGCCTCGGTTCACTGGAGCAACAGAGGGAGACCGCTTCGGTGTGACGAGGTGGCATAGCTGTCACTTCGGCAGGATTTCTTACCTGGCCGCACAACGTCCGGTTGTGGTTCGTCGGGCCACGGTTGTTTGACCGTGTTGCCGCCGTTCGCTTCGATGTCGATGGTCTACACCGGGGATGTACGGATCGGATGGAGCTGGCGCGGATATGGCGAGTAGGCCGTCGCTGGGGCGACAGTTCGAGTGGTTGTGGGGGGCGTATGCGGTGAGCACACTCGGCACGTGGCTCGCGTTCGACGCATTTTCGCTGATCGCGATCCGGGTGCTGGATGCCGGGCCGAGCGCGGTGTCCGGATTGGCGGCTGCGGGGCTGGCGGTGGGGGTGGTGGTCGCGTTGCCACTCGGCCCTTGGGTGGAGTTTCATCGCAAGCGGCCGGTGATGGTGGCGATGGATCTGCTTCGGTTCGCGCTGTTGCTGAGCGTGCCTGCCACGTATGCACTCGGCCGGCTCGGCTTCGCTCAACTCTTGATCGTGTCGGTCGTTGTCAGCGCTGCCGACATCACCTTCACCGCGGCAAGTGGGGCGTATCTGAAAGCGCTTGTCCGTCAGGAGAACCTGCTGGTGGCCAACGGGCGATTCGAGGCGACCACCTGGACCGCCTCCATGCTCGGACCGCCGCTCGGCGGGGCGATGGTCGGACTGTTCGGCCCGGTGGTGACCGTGATCGCCAATGCGGTCAGCTTCCTGCTCTCGGCCGTGGGAATCCGCGCCATCGGCGGACCGGAGAAGCCGCCCCCGGCCCGGATCGACGGACACCGGCTGAGGGCCGCCGACCTGCTCGAAGGCTGGCGCCATATCCTGACCCACCCGGTGCTGCGCCCACTGTTGTGCAACGTGCTGATCGTCAACGGCTTGATCATGGCGACCACGCCGCTCATGGCGGTTCTTCTGCTCGGACAGCTCGGATTCGCGCCATGGCAGTACGGCCTCGCGTTCGCCGCACCCTGCATCGGCGGCTTGATCGGCTCACGCCTGGCCCGCCCGCTCGTCGCACGGTACGGACAACACACGGTCCTGCTCACCGCCGGTTCGCTGCGCGCATGCTGGCTGGTCGGGCTGGCATTCGTCGGGCCCGGAACTGCGGGCCTCGTACTCGTCACGGCTGTCGAGCTCGGGCTGATCACCTGCTGCGGCGTGTTCAACCCGGTTTCGGCCACCATCCGGCTCCACCAGATCCCCACCGACCTGGTCGCCCGCACCCTGTCCGCGTGGTCGATCGCCACCAAAACGAGCATCGCCGCCACGACCGCCCTGTTCGGCGTGCTCGCCGGATTCACCGGCCCCCGCACCGCAATCACCCTCGCCGGTCTGCTCATCCTGGCAACACCACTACTGCTCCCTCGACGCGACCATGCGCCACACCGAGATCGAGAACCCACCCGAAGTCCTACATGAGGCTCCACGATTCGTCACGGAACCGTCAGGCGGCAGTCGGTGGGGAGGCCCGGGCGATCGCTCACAACGACTTGACGTTCCAAGCGTTCGATGTGCCGGACAAGCCCGGTCGGCAACTGGTGATCTATCAGGCCGAGCCGGGTTCACCGAACATCTGCTCGGTAGTGCCGAAGTTTCACGAGTTCGGCTGAGACAGTGGGGACTTGTCGATCTGTTCGCGGAGGATGTCGCCGTGACCTGCGTGCCTGGCGAACTCTTGGATCATTGCCAGCAGCGTCCATCGCATGCTGACCTTTCCCTCGCGGGGATTGTCCTTGGTGTCGTCGAGGTCGAAGCGGGACGCGATCACACGTGATCGTTGGCTTGCGCGCTCGAATTCGGCGATTACCTGTGCCAGTGACTCGTCGTCGGCGACGGCGAAGGTGCCCTCGTCGCGGCGCGAGTATCCATCGCATTCGGATTCGTCGAGTCCTGCCCAGAACCGTTGAAACCAGATCCGTTCGGCGGCAGCGGCATGCTTGATCAACGAGATCGGTGTCGTCAGCGACGCGACGAGTCGTCGGCGGGCATCGGCCTCGGACAGGCCGCGTGCGGTCTCGATGAGTGCTTCGCGGTTGCGGTCGAGCATGTTCTCGATGACCGCTCGCTCGGTGCCGTGGGTAATTGTGTTGGTGCTCATGAGTTTTCACTCCATTCCGGTGTGTAGTCGAGGGTCGTGCGGATGTATCGGGCGGGCCGAATGACACAAGGCGGTGATGCGGCGATCGATCTCGGGAGAGGAACCCAAACGTCCGGTGTGTCAGAAAACGACCGGGAAGAAGAAGGGCATGCGATCCGCAAGTCGCGCGGATTGCGCACGGAGGCGGCGAGGCGGGCCGACGTCGACACCGCAGCCCAGGCCTGTCAGGAGGCGCTGCCCGGGGCCAGCATATCGCAGAGTCTCGATCCGGGCTGCATGTCGACGACGGCAGCCTTGTCGGGTAGAGGGCGCCAGCGAGGTCGAACGGGTCATCGACAGGCTTGTGTTCAGGCGTCGAATTCCGAGACCAGCCTGAGCATCTACCGCTGCCGTCGACAGATGCCAACGGCTCTGCCTGCCACCAGCCCTCCAACAGGGTAAGCCGCCGGAACGCGAGAACCTGACCGCTCGAAACAAGGCAATCGAGGTGACCGTGGCGGGTCGGGGTGCCGTTGCTGAGGACCGGGCCAAAGATTCGGCCCCGCCTCGCGGATGTGAGACGGGGCCGGGCTGAGGCTCAGCCTACTACTTCACGAAGTCGCGCACGCCCTCGAAAACCGTCGACGACGACAGCAGCGCGGTATGGCCGATGCACAGCGTCTGTGTGTTGGTGGCACCGCTGAGAATGGTGCTCTGATCGGGGTTGATGATCTCGTCGCACGGTGACCACCAGGTGCCGTAGTTCACCCGGCCGGGGGTTTCGTCGGTGCTGTTGAGTTCAGCCAGGAAGGCTGAGCCGGGCCGCATCTCCGCGCAGGAGACGTCGAGGCATCCGTTGGCGACGTCTGTGCCGTGATTGGGGCCGGCGATGGAGACCCAGTCGTCGACGAAGTTCAGGCCGTCGAGTTTCTTCAGGTACCAGCGGCTGTTGAGGCCGCCCATCGAGTGCGTGATGATATCGACTTCGGCAGCACCGGTTCTCGCGCGCAGCGCATCGACCTGCGCTTTCACCTCCAGCGCGATGTCCTTGTTCGACTGGGTGGTGTCGTAGCTGAATCGTGCCATCTCATCCGCGGAGTATCCCGCGTCCAGGAATCGGCCCCACATGTAATTCCAGTTCGACGCCGATCCCTGCCATCCGTGGACGAAAAGGATCGGATCCCGCGCCGGCGCCGCGGCGGCCTGTGGCGTGGCGATGCCGAGTGAAGTGGTAGCCGTGGCGGCCAGGGTGATTGCGGCCATCCCGACGCGGCGCGTGATCGATGTGATGTGCACGAATTGACTCCGATCTGCTCGCTGCACTGCGAGCAGACAGAAGGTAGCGCCTGGAGGGCTCAGCCGGGGGCTTGTGAAACGTTGGGAATTCACCTTACGTCTGGTCTATCACGGCATTCCGCAGAGACGGTGCCTGAGCGTACCGGGCATCAGGGCTGAATCGCGTTCGGAGCTTGATCCCCCAGACGGCTCAGCGCCTGCATGGCCTCGCGTTCTATGCGTGAAAGATCGCAGAGAATGGTGCCCGCCTGTACGAGGCACTGCGCGTTGCCGGATACACCGGCTCGGGTGATCAATGCGGCGACTTCCGTCCAGAGGGTGGCGGCCTCGGTGTAGAGCCCGTGGCCGGTGCGCAGGTGGCGGCTGTCGAGCGTTTGGGCGCATTCGGCGAGGAAGTCGCGGTAGAAGTTGCGGAACAGGGCGCCGCCGGTGCCTGCCTTCTCCATCAAGAGGGCGGCCTGCGGTAGGTCCCGCTGCGGGTGGTCGGTCCGCTCGAGCCATGTGCGCACCAGCTTGCCGGCCTTCTCGATGCCTCGGTGGCCGAGGTTGGCGATGGGCGGGTTGAGGAAGGCGTCGGCGCAGGCGGTGATCGCGGGAATGATCCGACTCCGCGGGGAGAGCGGATTCCGCGCAGCGGTGAGGGTGAAGGACCGGTGCTTGGCGGTCATCGGGCCGCGGGCGGCCCTGGCCTGGGCGAGGCTGGCCCGGCTGGTTGATACCGTGCCGCCTTGCTGGTCGGTGTCCACCAGGTAGGCGTCGCGGTCGTCGTAGCCGTACATAGCGACGACATGACCACCGAAGTGCACCTTCGACCCGAAGTAGTCCAGGTAGTAGCTGTCGAGCTGCAGTCCGACGGGATGGCCGGCGTCGATGGGGGCGACCACGTTCTCCCAGGCTCTGCGAGGGGAGGTGGTTTCCTGGACCGAGAGTTCCAGCCCGAGTCCGGTGGCCAGGTTTCTGGTGAGGTCGAGAGGTTTGACCCGCCCCCCGAGGAAGGGGAAGCCCATGGCTTTGCTGTCCCAGTAGACGAAGGACAAGCCGGAGCCGAGGCCGAAGAGCATAGGCTCGGGCAGGTCGAGTGCCTGGTGGCGCAGCAGCACTCCCAGAGCTGTTGTCTCGCAGTGCTGGCCGCTGCGGGTTTCGATGTCGATTACCGTGGTCATGCTGCTTTCCTGGAGGGGGACGGTCAGCCGGGTCCTCAGTTCCTCTCGCGGTGCCGCTGCCGGCTCGACGAGATACGCCTCACCTACGGCGCCCGTGGGATGCGGCGAAGGGAGCCCTGTCGTCATCTTGGACTCTCCCATCGGGGGAGAGTCCAACGCCGTACCCATTGGCCTGAGGTCCCATCTACTCCCCACTGTGCCGGGACCGCGTCCACATTCGTCACCATCGGACATGCTCGACTTCGTTGATGCGCGTAGAGCCGACGCCACGGCTACCCACTAGCGCACCCAGTCTCTCGCTCATCAGAGTGCACGGAACCTTCGCGAAAACCCGTTGGCGGACCATCCCGACCACTGCTACCGTTCCGGCGGCCGTGCCAGAGAACGAGGAGGTGGTACCCGTGAACGCAGTATCGACATGGGTGCTCCCCTCTGGGGTCACGGTCGGGCGATAGGTCGTCCGGGAGCGCCGCTCGACAGCACTCCCGAAAGGCACGACCGTGCACTTCACTTCCCAAAAGCGTCTCGATGACGGCGTCCTCGAACGCGAATTCACCCTCGGCGAGATCCCCGGCATCCTGTGGACGCCCGGATCCGCGTCCGCACCGGCGCCGTTGATCCTCATCGGCCACCCCGGCGGACTGCGCATGATGTACCCCCGGCTGGTGGCCCGGGCCCGGCACGCCGCGGCGGAGGGCTTCGCCGCGGCCACCATCGAGCTCCCCGGCAGCGGTGACCGGCCCCGTTCGGCCGCCGCCGAGCAAGCCCGCGCCGACCTGCGCCGGGCACTGGAGGCCGGTGCGCCGGTCGACGACGAGATCGTCCGCCGGCTCGTCCTGCCGCTGGTCGAAAAGGCGGTTCCGGAATGGCGGGCCGCCCTGGACGTCCTTCTTGCGCTGCCGGAGATCGGCGGCCCGGTCGGGTACTCGGGAGGGGTGATCTCCATCGGCGTCCGGTTGGCGGTGGTCGAGCCGCGCGTCGCGGCCGCCGTTCTGTTCGCCGGGAGTTTCGTGCCCCGCATCATGTTCGAGGAGGCCCGGCAGGTCACCATTCCGCTGCATGTCCTGCTGCAGTGGGACGACGAAGGCAACGACCGGCGAATGGCGCTGGACCTGTTCGACGCCTTCGGCTCGCCGGAGAAAACGCTGCATGCCAATATGGGCGGGCACGCCGGCGTCCCGCAGTTCGCGGGCGACGAGGCGAACCGGTTCTTCGCCCGGCACCTGAAGTAAGGCCGGCCCGTCAGGCCGGCAGCAGACGATAGGAGCTGTCGGCCACGACGCCGCTCACAGTACTGTGAATCGTTCACCTGCGGGACGGGTGTCCGGCCGGAGGAGAGAACTGCTACACATGAGCGACGAGCAACAAATCCTCACCCCTGGCGAAACTTGCTGGCAGATCGCACGGGCCGATCGACTGGCGTGCATTGTCGATGCGGCGGACTATTTCCGCCATGCCAAGTCCGCGATGTTGCAGGCCCGCAGGCGCATCGTGCTGATCGGCTGGGACTTCGATACCCGGATCAAGTTCGAACCCGAGGAAAAGACCCTCGAAGGGCCCAATCGGCTGGGTAGATTCCTGTCGTGGCTGCCGAAACAGCGGCCGGAACTCGACATCTACCTGCTGAAGTGGAATGTCGGTGCGTTCGCGGCGATCAGCCGTGGAATGACACCGATCTTCGTCGTCAATTGGATGACCGACCGGCGCTTGCACCTGGAAATGGATGGCGCGCACCCCATCGGTTCGGCGCACCATCAGAAGATCGTAGTGATCGACGACGCGCTCGCGTTCTGCGGTGGTATCGACATGACCGTCGATCGCTGGGACACCAGCGACCATCGGGACGACAACCATTATCGAACCGAGCCGAACGGTAACCGATACGGACCATGGCACGACGCGACCACTGCCGTCGACGGCGACGCGGCCAGGGCGATCGGTGAATTGGCCCGGGCCCGATGGAAGGCGGCGACGGGACAGCAATTGGCCGCCGTCGAGGAGATCGCCGGTGACACGCCGTGGCCGGAGGGGCTGGAGCCGACGATGCGGTCGGTGGATGTGGGGATCGCGCGGACCTTCCCCGAGCTCGCCGACCGCGCCGAAGTGCGGGAGGTCGAGGCGTTGTATCTGGCGGCGATCGCGGGCGCCACGCGGTCGCTGTACATCGAGAGCCAGTACCTGGCCTCGCGCACCCTCGCCGAGGCGATCGCCGCGCGGCTGCGCGAGCCGAACGGTCCGGAGATCGTGCTGGTGCTGCCGCGCCACGCCGACGGCTGGCTCGAGCAACAGGCGATGGATGGGGCCCGCCGCCGCTTACTGCATCTGTTGTGGAAGGCCGATACCGAGAACCGGTTCGGCGTCTACTACCCGGTCACCGAGGCCGGCGCGCCGATCTACGTCCACGCCAAGGTGCTGGTAATGGACGATCGGCTGCTGCGGGTGGGATCGTCGAACCTCAACAACCGTTCGATGGGATTCGACACCGAATGCGACCTGGCTGTCGAGGTCACCCCTGCCACCGCGGACGGTGAGCTGCTGCGGGAAACCATCCGCGGTATCCGGCGCCAGCTGATCTGCGAACATCTCGATGCCGAACCCGCGAAGTTCGACGCCACACTCGCTGAGACGTCGTCGCTCCTGCGCACCGTCGAGACGTTGCGCGGTGACGGCCGGACCCTCGTGCGGTTCGAGCCGGAGACCGTCGAGGACGAGGACAGCCCCTTGGCGGAGAACGAACTGATGGATCCCGAACACACGCCACCGAGCCTGTGGGCCAACCCATTGCTGAGCCGGGGTATCCGCAGGCTGAAGACAGCGGTGGCAGTGCGCACCTCGAATGCTGGAGTGACCGGACGAGCCACACGTTGTGCCACTGCACTATCACGCCGCTATCCGCACCGGTTGTGGCGCCAGGGAAATCAGACCTGGTTCAGGCCGCCGTCGACGTAGAGGCTCGAACCGGTGATGAACACCGGCGAACCAGCCCAGGCCGCCATCACCATGCGAACCGCCCAACAGACGATTTTCCATGACACGGTGCGACCCTCGCATGTCATCCTGCCGGTCGTCCCGCGCACACCGTAGTTCCGCCACCCCGATCAACGGCCGCCGACGCACCGGCGCCCGAAGGCGCGGCGGCGCTGAACCTGGGACTGTGGATTGCCAACGGTGCTTGCGGCCCTGCCAGTGGCCTCTCCGCGTTCGGATGCGCTGTGCGGCGGTCTATCCCGACCCGCTGCCGATGCGCCGTCGATCTTTCCGCTATTGAACGTACCGTTGATTGACGATACGTTGTGTATTGATATGATCGGCGTCACGTGAGAGGTTTCCCGCTATGGCAGCAGTTCGATCCCCGATGCCCGCGGATACGCCGCATGCCGACGACACGGGCTACCACAAGTCGCTGCGCCCGAGGCAGCTGCAGATGATCGCGATCGGTGGTGCCATAGGTACCGGCCTGTTTCTCGGCTCGGGAGGCCGTTTGGTCAGCGCGGGTCCCGGGCTGTTCGTGGTGTACGCCGTCTGCGGGGTGTTCGTGTTCTTCATCCTGCGGGCATTGGGGGAGTTGGTGCTGTATCGCCCTTCCTCGGGATCGTTCGTCTCGTACGCCCGCGAGTTCTATGGTGAGAAACTGGCTTTCGTGGTGGGGTGGATGTCGTTCTTTCAGTGGTCGATGACCGGGATCGTGGACATCACCGCGATCGCCACCTATGTCCATTTCTGGGGGACGTTCGAAGTGGTTCCGCAGTGGGTGATCGCGCTGGCGGCGCTGATCGTGGTGGTCGGGGTCAACCTGATTTCGGTGCGGTGGTTCGGTGAAGTGGAGTTCTGGGCGGCGCTGATCAAGGTCGTCACGCTGGTCACTTTCCTGGTCGTCGGCACGATCTTCCTGGCCGGCCGGCACACGGTGAACGGGGAGCGCACCGGCGTAAGCGTGATCGCCGATCATGGCGGGTTGCTCCCCACCGGTTTGCTGCCACTGATTACCGTCACCACGGGCGTTGTGTTCGCGTACGCCGCAGTGGAATTGGTCGGCACCGCGGCCGGAGAGACGGAGAATCCGGAAAAAATCATGCCCCGAGCCATCAATTCGGTCATCGCCCGTATCGCGCTGTTCTATGTCGGTTCGCTGGTATTGCTCGGACTACTGTTGCCCTACACGGCGTACAAAGCCGGCGAGAGCCCGTTTGTCACCTTCTTCTCCCGGCTCGGCGTCGGAGGCGCCGATTCGATCATGAACCTGGTGGTGTTGACCGCGGCGTTCTCCAGCCTGAACGCCGGTCTGTACTCGACCGGCCGGATCCTGCGCTCGATGTCGATGAACGGCAGCGCACCGGCGGTGGCCTCTCGCATGTCCAAAGGTGGTGTGCCCTATGTCGGTATTCTCGCCACCGGCGCCATCGCACTGATCGGTGTCGGACTCAATGTAGTGGTGCCGGAGAAAGTCTTCGAGATCGTGCTGAACATGTCAGCTCTGGGCACCATCTCCACCTGGGCGGCGATCGTGGTCTGCCAGTTGCAGTTGTGGCGCTGGTCGCGCAGCGGCAGGACGGAACGTCCGAAGTACCGAATGATCGGTGCGCCCTACACAAGCGTGGCGACGCTGATGTTCCTGGCGGCGGTGGTGGTGCTGATGGCCCTCAGTGATGACGAACTGCAGCGGCTTTCGGTGATCGCCACCGCAGTGGTCATGGTCCCGTTGCTGATCAGTGGATGGTTCCTCGCTCGCAGACGGGTATCCACCATTGCGCAGCAGCGACAGGAAGTCACCGGCCCGTTGCCGGTTCCAGCCGTCGGCTGACGAGCACGAGCTGAGACCGCAGCTTGCTCGGGACCACTGGCGAAACCGCCGAGTGAAGCGCGATCGATCCGGTCCGTCCTCCGATCGGATCGCCTCGAACGTCGAGCGTCGACACAAGCCGTAGACGATTCCGTAGCGACAATGGGGAACGCGGCGCTGGTCGAACGCACCGTCGTCGACCTGACGGGGCCGTTGCTGGAGATCGGGATCCAGCCTGCGACCGCGGCGACGTGGTCGCTCCCCGGCCTCGAACGCTGCTTGATCCAGCAGTCGAGGTCACTGCCGCCCCGCTCGGGCATGGGCTGGGCGAGCTCGCGGACCAGCGTGCGGCCGCGCCGCAACAGGCTCGGGCCTGCGGTCGGGCAGCACATCGACCCGCTCACGGCTCACCGCGTCGATTGCGACGGCGCTTTACCGGTCGGGACGTCAACCGAAATCGCACCCGCCCACCACTTTCGACACCCGACCTTGCGGCAACCGTTCCATGCAGAGTCCGGATGGCAACATGCCGCGAGGCCGCCAGGAATCGCGGGCACCCGAACGGTCGCTTGACGAAATCATGGGGACATCCCAGCAATGGGAAGCCAGCTGACGTTGCCAAGGGTTAGCGTCATCGGCAGCTACCCTGCCGTAATTGCGAATCGTCGCGTAGTTGCCTCCCTGTCGGGTGACTAGCCTGAGCCGTGTGTCCGGCAGTAGCTGGACATAGATAGTCCTCCGGTGGTGAGCCACTCCACTGAGGGACCGCGATTTGCCGCGTAGTCAGTATTTCGCGAGCATACAAGGTAAGGGCGGCTCGTGCCTCGGATCGATACATCGGCTCTGATACCGGGGTTCTGTGCGGGAGGCCCGGTAAATCCCGCTGCTGGACAAGCGGAAGATGCGACGATCGCATGGCTGTGGCGGGTCGGTTTCCTTGTCACACCGGAGCAGGAAGCGCATCTGCGCTCGTTCGAGTTCGGGCTATATCACGGGCTCGCCACTCCGGATGTGGACTATGAGCATCTCGTTCTCGGCTTGATGTGGTTCTGCTGGGGCTCACTTGCCGACGACCAGTACGACAACTACGACTGGGGCGAGCGGGCGGGCCGGGTGGCCGGGGTCGTGCGTGCCGTACGTGCGATCGTAGACGGCGGACCTCCTGACGGAGGGTTGCCCAATCCGGTACTCGCCGGTCTCGCAGACTTCTGGCCCCGCCTCGTCGCTGGACTATCCTGTCACGGTAGGCAGCGGATCGCCGAGCACTTCGTGGACTACATGGAGGCGGTGATGCTTCAGAACACCTACCATGCTGCTGGTCGCGTCCCGGACTTGGCGACATTTCTTACCATGCGCCGCCACACCATCGCGATGATTTTTCAAGCCGACGTTCTCGCGGTGGTCTGCTCGCTGCGGATCCCCGACATGTTGTGGAACAGTTTTCTGTTCCGGGAACTCGTTTTGTGTTTCGCCGACGTCACTGCGTGGCACAACGATGTCTACGGATTGGAGAAGGACATTGCCGACGGCCAAACCTGCAATATGGTTCGGGTGGTCGCGGCCACCGAGAACTGCGGCCTCGACGGGGCGATAGAGCGAGTGTTGGAGCGTGCCGAACAGCGCCAGCAGCTGCTTGTGGAGCTCCAGGGCCGGCTACCCGAACTTGCTCGCCGGCTCGATCTGCCGCCCGAAGCCGCAGACCACAGCATTCAGCTGGCCTGGGCCTTACGTCGCTACATACATGCAAATCTGGTATGGGTCCACCGAACCCGCCGCTACGACCTGGATCGTCCGCGGATCCGCGGAACGTTCGACGATCTCATCACCCCACCCGACCGGGCCGAGTCGTGATGGACGACCTGAGATCGGTTCCCGCCGCGCCGGGCCGCCTACCTGTACTCGGCCATCTAGCGGCGTTGCTACGCGATCCCTTCTACTTTGTCGAATCGCTGCGCGCGGTTGGCGATATCGTCCGCATCGACCTGGGCAACTGGCCGGTGTACATGTTGACGACACCGGAACTGGTTCGAGAGGCGTTGATCCCACGATCCGACAGCCTGGCAAGGGGCCGAATCTACGAGCGGGCCCGCACGTTGTTCGGCGACGGGCTGGCCACGTCCGAGGGCGCGCTGCACCGGCAGCGGCGACGACTCGTACAACCAGCATTCCACCAGCAGCGGATCGCCGACTACACCGAAGCAATGCGACGCCATACCGACGCTCTCGTCGCCTCCTGGAGACCGGGCCAACAGATCGCGATCGATCGGGTGATGCACGAGTTGACCCTTCGCATCGTGGCAGACGCGCTGTTCTCCGCCGATCTCGACTCGACGAGCATTGCCGAAGTGGAACAACACGTCCCGATCATCATGAGAGGCATCGCATCCCGGATGGTCACTCCAAAGTATCTGGACCGTTGGCCGATACCCTCGAACAGGCGCTTCGACACCGCCGCGGCGCGGCTGCGCCAGGTGGTCGAGGAGTTGATCGTGGCCCGCCGTCGCTGGGATCAGGACCGCGGGGACTTGCTGGCGATGTTGCTGGCGGCGCGGGATGCGGACACCGGGGAAGCGATGTCGGATACGCAGGTGTGCGATGAAGTCATTTCGCTGCTGATCGCCGGGACCGAGACCCCTGCCATCACGTTGGCCTGGGCATTCCACGCGCTGGCCGATCACCCCGAGGTCGAACAGCGGCTGCACGCCGAGATCGACACAGTCATCGGGGAATCGCCGATCAGTAAGTCCATCATCACCGAGCTCGAATATTCAGGCCGGATCCTGAACGAGATACTGCGCCTTCACCCGGTTCTCGTGTTCACTCGGCGCGCGATAACCCAAACCGTCCTCGGCGGACTGCGCATTCCACCGGGTACCGAAATCGCCTATAGTCCCTACGCGCTTCACAGAGACCCCGGCATATACCTGGAGCCAACACGGTTCGACCCGGATCGTTGGCTGCCCGATCGTGCCGCATACCTGCCACCGCGAACGTTCAATCCGTTCGGCGCCGGGCACCACCGATGCATCGGCGATACCTTCGCCTGGACCGAATTGCACATCATAATGGCCACTGTCGCCCGCCGTTGGCGGCTACACCTCGCCGAAGGACATTCGGTCCGACAGGTCATCGCTGAAGTGCCTCGCCCCAATGCTCTGCCCATGATCGTCCAACCTCGCCGACCATGATCCCAGCCCTGCGGACTCGCAACGGTGGCGAGATCCCAGGGGCACACCTACTGGCTGGGCGGGCGTGGGAGTCGAGGCGGGAAGCGGGCATGAATGAGGTTCCGCCTTCGCAAGAGGCAGCGCGAGCGGTGGCGCACGTCACGCCGGCGTGGTGTCACACGCCCGTGGCCGGCGGTGTCTGATGCGTGACCAGTCACATCATCGGGAAGTCGGCACAGGATGCCGCGAACGGCACCGTCCGGCAGCCCGTCGGCGACAAACGGCCAGGCCGGATCGAGAGGCAGAGCCCGACTCGCCTGCACCTGAAGGAGAATCTCATGAACCTCGCCCTCTGGATCGTCGCCGGGCTGCTTGCCACCCTCTCCTTCTTCGGTGGCGCCACCAAGGCGTTCACGCCCAAAGACAAGCTGGACGAGCTGGGCAGAAAGTCCGGCGGGGGATGGACCGAGCACGCCAGCGCCGGATTCGTCAGAACCCTGGGCGGCCTCGAAATCCTGGCCGCGGCCGGCCTGATCCTGCCAGCCGTGCTCGATATCGCACCGGTGATGGTGCCGGTGACAGCCGTGTGCTGGATCCTGTTGATGATCGGCGCGATGATCACCCACGCCCGCTACGGCCAGGACAAATACGTCGCGCTGAACTTCGTCTACCTCGCTGCGGCCGCCTTCGTGGCCTGGGGCCGCTTCAGCCCCGAGTCGTTCACCGGCTGATTCGGGTGAGCCTCCAGCGGGTCGCGCCATGTGGTTCGGCGGTGCCGACGCCGACTGCTGTGTGCGGGGTGACGAAGTAGCGCTGCCACGGCGGCGGTCCACGTTCGGTGCACAGCCAGCGGCTCCCGCGGCTCGCCTCGACGACGGCGCTCTGAAACACGGCGTCCATGCCCCTCGTCAGCGCCGCATATGGAACCAGCCATGGGCACGCTCGTCGGCTTGACATATGGCCGTCTGCGATCACCACGGTGGTGTCTCCCGAACGCGGCGCGGCAGCTGGAGGGGGTCACCGGTGTCGGTTCGTCCGATCGATGATGCCGCCTATCCGCCGTGGCGTTCGGGCTGCCGCCAGGAGGATGTCGGCTGCGTCGCGTGCCCTGCGCGCAGTTCGGGGATCGTCGTGCATGGTGGCGGTGACCATCGCGCCGTTGGCGCGAGTCAGCAGTTGGTCGGCCGGCGTGTGGGCCGGGCCGTGGTCACCCACCGACGGCGTCGCCCCGCTGCGCGATTCGCTGGTTCTCACCGCGATGACCGAACGGCGCGAACTCGTCGACGCACTGTCGAACGAGCCGACGATCACCGATCTGTACCTGGGTGACAACCCGACCACTCGGTTGCGCCCTGGAGTCCCGCACGACAGCTATCTCGGTGAGTTCCTGATGCGAACCGAAGGAATGATCCGCTCGGCGGCTACGGCGAGCGGATCGGTCGCGCGATTTCGCTAGTCCACGACGGGTTCAGCGGGCGCGACGCGGTCGTGGATGGTCAGCAGGAGATGGTCGAAGCGGGTGCGCTGCTGAACCAGCGCACCGCCCATCGCGACGACGTCGGTGACGAGCTGCTCGGCCAGCGTGCGGATCTTGATGTTGGTGTCCTGTGAGCGCCAGCGCAGCACCCGGAACGCGTGATCGGCCTTGACGCCGTAGACGAACATCACGATCCCTTTGGCCTGTTCGATCACGGCGCGGGATTCGATCACATCGGGCAACAGGTCGTCCAGGGCTTCCTGGAGATTGCCCTCGAGCGTATCGGTGACATCGAGGAAGTAACCGGTGGAGCCGGCCACGGCGCCCTGCTCGTCGAACAGCTGGTCACCGATGACGATCACATCATGGGTCTGCCCCTCGGTATCGATGATCCGGTGCCGGCTGCAGAACGGCGTACCGGTCGCGGTGGCATCGGCCAGCGCCGCGGCGACCCGCTTGCGGTCGTCGGGGTGCTGGTGGCTTTGCAGAAGTTCGGTGGAAGGCTCGACCTCTCCCGGCGCGTACCCGTAGATCGCGGCGGCGTCGTCGGACCATTCCCACCGCTGGTCGGCGAACCAGAAGCGAAAGCTGCCGATATCGGGGCAACCGCCGAGCATCTTGCGCGCAGTCTCCTGCTCGCACTGACCCATCTCTGTCACCGGTCCAGTATGGCCCGAATGCAAGCCCAGGTCAGGTGGGGAGGAACGCGGTGTGTGGCTCGTAACTTTCCGGACGGGCAACGAGTCGGGGGCTCCGTGTCATCGGACACGTGGCAAAGGTGAAACGGGAATGGTGCCGAACTGGCGTTCGACGGCTTCGAACGGGACGCTGCGCGTGACGTCGATGCAGCGTTCACGCCTGGTAACCCATCGGTGATTCGATGTCTGAAATCGGCGATCTTATTGGTATCCGATGGATCCGCAAGGCTAGCGTCGATAGTGTCGTCGCTGAGGAATCCCGGCGTGCGGGTTGATTCCGGCAGCACTCCGACCGGCGCGACAGGACTCGATGACCGAACCCGGCTCAGCGGGTTCCGGACGATGGAGACAACAGGCGATGTCGAAGATCCTTTTTGTGATGACCGGAGCCGACCACTGGACTCTGGCCGACGGAAGCAAGCACCCGACCGGCTTCTGGGCCGAAGAATTCGTGGTGCCGTTCGAGAAACTGAAGGGCGCGGGCCACGAGATCGTGGTGGCCACCCCGGGCGGAGTCGTACCGAGTGTGGACAACGGCAGCCTCGCTCCCGATGCCAACGGCGGCCAGGAGACCGCCGACCATCGAGCGGAGGTGATCCGCACCAGCACCGAGCTGAACAACCCCCTCGACTTGGCGCAGGTGAACCTCGCCGATTACGCGGCGGTGTTCTACCCGGGCGGTCACGGGCCGATGGAAGATCTGGCGGACGACGCCGACTCCGGTCGGCTGCTCACCTCCGCCCTGGGCTCGGGCAAGCCGCTGGCTGTGGTGTGCCATGCGCCCGCGGCTCTGCTCGCCGCCACCGGTGCGGACGGGTCGAACGCGTTCGCGGGTTATGCGCTGACGGGCTTCACCAATGCCGAAGAGAGGCAGGCGGGTCTCGCGGAGAAGGCCGAATGGTTGTTGCAGGATCGGCTCGTCGCCATCGGGGCCGACTTCCGCGAGGGCGATCCGTGGAATCCGAACGTGGTGGTGGACCGCAATCTGATCACCGGCCAGAACCCGGCGTCCTCGGCGGGTGTGGCAGACGAATTGCTGAAAACGCTGGTCTGACAGGGGCTCCCGGGCGGCCCGGCGAGAGCCTCGACGCCGGCTCCGGCCGCCTCGTCCGCTGGGTATTCGGCGCGCGACGGACGACGGCATCGCTGCGCGCGGTTCCGGAACATCGTGCACGCGCGGCGGCGGTATCGCTGCCTCAGGGACGGTGATAATCCGGCGGCAGCCGGTACCCGCGGTCGGACAGAAGGGTGCGCAGGACGTCGGGCCGGTTGGTGATGAGGCCGTCAACGCCGATGTCCAGCAGGGCGGCCATGGTGGCACGGTCGTCGACCGTCCAAGGCGCCACGCGCATGCCGTGGCGGTGGGCGGCGCGGACGAGTTCGATCGTGGTGAACGGCTGATAGGCGGGGCTGGTGACAGTGCCGTTCTGGGGAGTGCCGTGCACCGGCGACACCGCGGCGGCGCCGAGGGATGCCGCCGCCGCGACGTATTTCTCTTGCAGCGATCCGGGGAAGTCATCGATATCCATCCCGCCCAGCCACGGCGAGCCGCCGGGCTCTCCGGCCTGCAACTTCGGCTGACCGTCGGTCAACGCGATGATCGGTAGATCGGGCGCCACCTGTCGCAGGAGCATGAGCGTGCCGAAGTCGAAGCTCTGGATGGTGACCTGTCGCTCGATTTCCGCTCGGCGGATCTCCGCCACCACGACGTCGGCGAACTGCTCGCGCGGCGCGGTCTGCTCGGGGGCGCCCGCTTCGACCTTGGCTTCGATGTTCAGCATCACCTCATCGGCGCGATACGCGCGCACCAGGTCGAACACCTCCGCCAGCAACGGCATTCGCGCCCCCGGCGCCCTGCGCTGCTCGGGGTGATCGGCGGACGGCACCGAACCGCAATCGATCGTCCGCACCTGCGCCAAGGTCAGATCCCTGATGTAGGTGGTCCCCGGAACATAGGGGAACTCCGGGTCGCCCGGAACGGCAGGCGCCGTGTCCACGCACTTCGCCGGACTGGGATCGCGATCGTGGGTGACCACCGTGTATCCGTCCGCGGTGATCTGCACGTCCAACTCCAGCGTGCTCACCCCGAGTTCCAACGCGTTCGCGAACGCGGGCAGCGTATTCTCCGCCACCAACCCCAACCCGCCCCGATGGGCTTGCAGATCGAACCCGGCCGGACCACCGGCCACGCCCGGACCCGCGCCCGCCGTCAAGACACCAGCTGCCAGCACCGCTGCCGTCGCGCTCACCGCACACATCCGCTGCATCGCTCCATCGTGCCGTCGGGCGGCCACACCCGGGTGAAGAAGCTGTGAACGGGCGGCGCTGAAGTCGACGACCAGGAGTCCTTCGACCGGCCTCGGCGTCGACGGTGCGGGGCAGTACGCGTGCTCGCCGGGTCGGACCGGCGCTGCCGCGACGCCGAGTAGTTCCGCGCGATCGGCGAGTTCGGCGCCCCGGTGGCCGCGCACCCAGTCGGCGACCGCGGGCCACGGGTCCTCGTCGATCGTGGCGCCGATCGGCGGTGTGGCGGAACCCGCGTGCCAGCGTGGCGCTGGGCCGTCTGTTGCGGCAGACGACGGTGCCGGATACGGCGGCCGGACTGGGCGCCGAGGCCGCGGTCTACTCGATGCTGCTCGCCGGCAGCGAGTTCCGGCGGTGGCTCGCCGCGCGGGGCGGGCCGAAGCCGGTGGTCCCTCCCGACCGGCCGCTGGTGCGCGTCGACCGCGACGGCGAACTGCTGTCGGTGGTGCTCGACCATCCGGAGCGCCGCAATGCGCTGAGTTTCCGCCTGCGTGAAGAGCTTCTGGAGGCCGTCCGGCTCGCCGAACTCGATCCCGGCATCGACCGGGTGCTGCTGCGCGGTAACGGGCCGGTGTTCTGCAGCGGTGGCGATCTCGACGAGTTCGGAACCGCCGTCGACGTGGTGGCCGCGTATCTGGTGCGCCTGGAACGCGCGCCGTGGCGCATCATCGACCGGCTGCGCGACCGGGTCTCGGCGCATGTCCAGGGAGGGTGTATCGGGGCGGGCATCGAGATGGCGGCCTTCGCCGGGAGGTTGGTCGCCACCCCTGCGACGTTCTTCCGGCTGCCCGAGATCGAGACGGGGTTGGTGCCGGGGGCCGGAGGTACCGTCAGCATCCCGCGCCGCGTCGGGCGCTGGCGCGCGGCGTGGATGATGCTGACCGGCGATCGCATCGATACGGCCACCGCGTTGCGCTGAAAGCTGATCGACGCCGTGGAGGACGTCACCACCTCGTAGTTCGCGGGCCCGAGGTGTGCTCCCTGCCCGATGAACACCGGAGAACCCGGGCTAGGTCGGTCTGGCCGCCGATGTACCGCGACACCGCACAAATGGAGCCGTGTTCACACGACTCGGGCAGCGATGGGGTGAACTGCGAACCCGCACCCACGTGAGCACGCGTAACGTTTAGTTCGGTTGGCCTCCTCGCTCGGCGAGTAGGGTGGCTCGGCACGAACCCCGCTATGGGTACCGGCTCGGGCCCGCAGGTCGCACCTTCACGATCCATCCGTCCTCGAAGGCGAGTTCCAGCCGGTCCGCCACATCGAACGCCTGCCCCACCGCGAGCGCGGCCGCAGCGTGGACAGCACTCTTCTCGATGTCCGTGAGCTGCAGCCGGGCGTGCACGATCTCTACCCGCCCCTGGCAAGATGCCGGCGCGAGGGAGCGCACGAACTCGAGACCTGCCTGCGCTCCGGCCAGCACCGCTTCCATCAGCTCGGCATCGTGTCGAGGCTGGAGTGACGTGTGATCGTCTGGCGCAACCGACCAGATGACGTCCTGGTCACCGGCGACCAGCTGGACCCGCGCATGCCCGAAGTAGCAGATACCGCCCTTCTGCCGCTGTAGCGTGTATTCCCCGATGCGCGCACCCATCGAACTCCTTGTGTTTCACCACCTGCGTTCAACGCTATCCGGGAGAGGATCGCGCAGGGCTGGCCCCCCGAGCAGTCCCGCCGACGCACGCGGGTGGTCGATCGTTCTACGCGGGCGTCGCCTCAGGTGAGCAAGTATCGGATCGGTAGCCCGGATCGAGGTGAGAGGAAGTGAACCTCTTGTGAGGTTCGGTGCGCGACTTCGTGGACGACGGCTTCGGCGCGTACGTGCAGGACCTCCTGCAGAACCATCCTCGACATCGCCATGTTCGACAGGTGTCCCTGCAAAGTGATCACCACGTGCGCCGCGGCGCGGCGGCATTCCTGGATCAGATCGGCGAACGCCGGTGGAAGCAATCCGCCCTGCGGCGGCGGTTCGTGGAACACGGCGGCCAGCTCGTAGCCCAGCGACCTGGCGGCGGCGCGCAACGTGTCCTCGCCAAGGTCGCGGTCGCGGTCGACGATCAGGTCATCGCGTAGATACCCGTAGGCAAGGGGGAGCAGTGCAGTCATCATAGGAACCAGTTCTGCATCGACGACCACCGGAAGGCACCCGCCTCCACCGGCCGAATGGATATGTTCGCCGCAGCCTCGCCCGCAAAGCCGGGGCCCGGCACCCGGGACACCACGTATCCGATCGACGACCGCGACCCGCTGGGCGTCGTTGCCCGATCGGCTCCACTGCGCTGTGCACCACAGGGTCGCTATCGTCCCCGACGGGCATCGACCACCCGATGGAATCCTGCCCACCGGCACCCGTACCCGCCGACACCTCCAACCGTCCTCGCATAGGTAGACAACCCACATCCGAAACTCTCAGACCACTACCTACCGGCAGCTGCCGCAACACGGACACCCGTCGAACCTCTAGCCCGCCTTCGCCGCGAGCTTGCGCCATACACGCTCATGCCTGCCCGCGCCATCCAAGCCGACCCGCCACGCCGCCGGGTGGTAACGATCCGGCGGCTTCCGGCGAGCCGAGAGATGCGGGTGTTCAATGTCGGACGCTGAAGGGAATTCAAGCCTCGAGGCCTCGCGCCGTGAGACCTGAGGAGGACCACATGGACAAGCCGGTGTGCACCGATTGCTGGCGCCGTGACAACCTCAGCTTCGCGCAACGACTGGACCCCGCGTTCATCGCTCCCGGTCCGGTACATCGATGCGCGTTGCACCTAACCCTTCACGAGGATCTACCCGGCGGACCCGGGCACGCCCCGCGGGCGGCGTAAGCGTCGCGGCGCGAGAACCTTTTCGCCTCCCGGCATTGGGAATAGTGCCACCGCGTTGGCCCCGGCAGGATCTTCAGGATGCGAACGGCATGGAAACCAATGGCAGCGGCTGCCGCAGCGATGGTTGTTCTCGGATTGGCGGCGGGCAACGCCACCGCCGAGGGAGTGTGGATCGGCGAATACGAGACCCAGCAAGAGTGCCTGGCGGCCGGGGAACGTTACCGCAGCTCCGACACTTACCCCGACTGCGTCTACAAAAGGTTCGGCCCCTGGGAACTGTGGGTCCGCTCGGCTGGCGGCTGACCGGCACGACGCGGCCGTTGGGTTCGATCAGCGGCTCCGACACCGGTTTCCTGGTCAGCAGGCCGCCGTTGTCGGCGTGGATGTAGTCGGGTACGACCCCGTCGTTGGCGGCGACGGGGTCGAGCTGGAACCTCGCGGCCGGTGACCGCAGTGTCGGCCAACCGGCGTCGATAACGGCTGTGCACTCGCCGCGATTCACCAAGTCTCCCCTGGGTCGATCACGAATTGTGTGCCAAGCCACATTCAGAAGGGAGCGTCGAAGCTCGGTTGCCGGTTCCTGCTCGCCGCTTACACAGCAGCTGGGTTCAGTGAAGGTGTGCACCGACGCGATGGCCGGGTGCGCGGGCAGCATGACTCTGGTGGCTGCCAAGTAGCCGATTCCACTCGAGTCTCGGTCCGGAACCTGATCGACTGGGCGAACACGCAGGACACCAGACGAGGTCGGACCAGTGCGCAAGCGAACTCGTGATCGTGCCGGGTCCCTTTCACCCCTGGGCGGTCGCCACGGTGGCTGCGGCGGCCCGCTCGGCCTCCTCGACGGTGCACCGGCCGAGGCCGCATGCTGTCGCTACACCGTATGCGGTGCGGCCCGCACCTGCTTCGAACAATTCCAGGCTCCGGATACTGTCCTCCGCCCCCGCCGACGACACAACCCCGGCGATGACGCGCCAGTCCCGGTCCAGCCGCCGCAGCGATCGGTAGAACGCCGGGTCCACCGGAGCCGGATGGGCGCCGTACGCACAGGGGATGTGCGCGGGTGGTAATGGTACCGCGCGAGCACGTAGGAGTCGTGCGACCACATTCAACAGATTCACCGCCGGCGCAAGACTTCGTGGGGCGAGAAGCTCTTTGTGCCGATAGTCGCCGTAGCAAAGATGCAGCACGGTCTGTGCGCCGATATCATGCGCCCCTGCGAGAAAGCCTGCCAACTGTTGCGCGACCAGACGACCGACCAGAGTCTGCACACCCAACCGCGCCGCCTTCACCAGTGCTAGCTGAGCGATCGGCGACTCCACCTGCCAGGTGATCACGTCACCGTGATCGGCTTGCAGCCGGGCCATTTCGGCCAGTACGGCCTCGACGAAAACCGGCAGGTTTCGCAGCGCCGGAGTCACCGTCCTGAGGTGGCGTAGAGCGCGCCCGACGGGAAGTCCGTCGGCCACCGCCGCGCCGCCGAACACGAACATCGCCAGGTCCAGCGGATTCGGTTGACTCACCTGCAACCTCGTGTCGACGAGTTCCGGGTGCCGAGTCCGCATCGCACGGAAAGCGGTGACGGCGGCGCCGATGCGGTCGACGCGGTCCATTGCGACGTGCCGGGGTTCGAGGGTGACACCTCGGCGAATCCCATAGACGCGCATGTCGGCGTAGTCGGCGAAGTCACCGCTGCGCACCACTTCGAAAACGTCGCTGTACTTCGCCCGATCGCGCAGGTACTCCACAACCCAGTTGGGATCCAGATCTCGCGGCACTCCGGTGAGCATGTGGCCCCCGCTGTGCCGGACGAACCATTCCAGCACGCCACGGTCATCGGTCATCAATGGTGCGGGCAAGCTGCCCACGAAGTGCACGAGTCGGGTCATCGCCTGTCCAACACGTAGTTCTCACCAACGGATCAGTCGCGCGCCCCGCTCGAGGCCACGATTCGGGGGCTACCCAGCACGATAGGCCGTTCGATTGCCGGAAATTCGCCACTGCTGGGAATGCTGGACTGGGCGAACGCGTCTGTTGGCTTGATAACGACCTCGACCCGCAAGCTGTGACCCGATGATCAGCGTCTCGCCGAGCTGTAGAGCGCGTGGTCGGCGCGCCCGTCGGCTCGATGACGCCCAGCACCGGTGGGAGCATCGTGCGCGTGCGGCCGCCTACCGGCCGGAGCGCACGCCGCGGCCCGATGCCCCGAGCGACACTGATCCTCCGGCTCCGGTGGCGTGCCGGCACCGTCATCGACCGCAAGCGTCAGCACCGTTCTCGATCCGCAAGCGTCCCGAGATTATGGTCAGCAGTGCGGTGATCACGCCACGACCGAAGATAGCGATGGAATCCGAGGATGTCTTCGAAGCTGCTGACCGGGCCGAGCGAGACGCGCAATGCACCGCCGGTGGGTAGACCGATGGCTCGTCGGTAATCGTCGATCGTACGCAAGCCCACCCGCATCGTCCCTACTCGAATCAAATCTGCGGGCTGGAGTTCGAATATCGTCTCGCCGACGCCGGGGTTGCAGAAACACCCGGCGCGCAACGCGATCCCATGCTGTACCGCGCGGTCTTCGGCCATCCGTTCATCGACGATGTCGCCGCTCATATCCAGCAGGTTGAACGCGATCGTCGGGCCCCTCCCTCGGGTTTCGGTGGGGCCGTACAGCGCGCAGACAGGCAAGCCATTGCTGTGGCGGAGCGTCGACATCTCATCGAGCAGGAATTTCATCAAGCACCGGACTCGTGTTCTGACCGATTCGCGATCGAGAGTCTGTTGTACGTAGTCCAGTCCGATCGACACACCGAGTGCACCGAGGAAATCGGGCGTCCCGTCCTCGAAGTTGTCCGGGGGTAGGGCGCTGGCGTGCCAGCCACCCAGTGCACTCGAGGCGACGACCGTGCCGCCGGAGAACCAGGGACGTCGCAGTTGTGCAAGCGCGTCGTTCTTGGCGATCAGACATCCAAGCCCCGTCGGCCAGCCGAAGATCTTGTAGTAGGACAACGGGACGAAGTCGGGTTTGTGCCGGCTGAGATCCAGATCCGATATCGCCACGTACGCGGCAGCGTCGAGAAGTACCCGCCAGCCACGGGCGTGAGCATCGGATATCCAGTCGAGTGGATGTTGAACACCGGAGAAGTTGCTCTGCGCTGGATACGCAAACAACGACGGCGCCGTCCCGGTGCGGTTCAATGCGTCCAGCACGGCGGACAGCTCGGCGCGAAGATCTGGTCGGAGGACAATGGTTTCCGTTGTTGCTCCCCGTGCGCGGGCGTATTCGCGGATTCCGAGCACGGAGTTGTGATTGTCGCGTAGCAACGCCAGACGGGCTCCTGGCTGGAACGGAAACGACTCGCCGACAAGCCGCAGAGCGCCCGTGGCATTCGCCGTGAAGATCACCGAGTACTCCTCGGGATCGGCGTTCACGAATCGCAGTGTCGCCTGGCGAGCATGCCGGATCGCCTCGGTGGATCGCCGGGACGGAAGGCTGGCGGAGTGCGGATTTCCCCAGATCTCCTCGCCCATGGCGCGCTGATACGCGCGAAGCTGAGATCGGCTGGGGAGGCCGCTTCCCGTGTAGTCCAGATAGATCAGGCCCTGCTCATCGAGTCGACGGAAGTCTTCGGCGCGGACGCGATCGAGATGTCGTGTGCCCTGGTACGCGGGGTACGAGCGCAAGAATGTTTGGAGGTTCACACCCCCGGGTTGTGTAGCGGTCATCCTCGGTCCACATGTCCGTCGTCGAAATTGATTGCCTGCCACGTGGTCGAGCACCCGATACCGGCAGACAAGCGACCCTACCGGCCGTGGCGGGCTGTCCACCGCGTTACGTCCCAGCAGCGGCAAGCTCGATTCGTCGCTTCCGTGCAACAGGCGCGCGGTCTGGACGGGTAAGCCCCTCTCCGAGCAGCATCGGAAGAGACTTGCCTTGCCAGCCGTGCCGACTGCCAGGCAACCGAGGACGACATCGGCACCATTGGCAGTCGCTGCCAACCGGGGCGGGCTCGGCGGCTTCGGGTCCTCCTACTTGCTCCCTGGCTGCGACCGCCGGCAGGGGTGGCTGGAGAGGTCTGCGCCGCCGATAGTCGACTGCCTGTGTATCGAGGTGTCAACGGTTGTGGTGGAGCGCTTCGGTGATGGTGGGCCAGGAGCGTGACAGTTCGTCGGCCCAGTACGGCCAGGAGTGGGTGCCGGTGAATCGCAGGTTCACTGTCGCCGGGATCTGTAGTTGTGTGAGCCGGGTGGCAAGGGCGTGAGCACATTCGTAGGCTCCGGCTTCGAGAGGACCTCCGATGGTGATGGCGTCGGGAAGCTCGACCCGGCCGGGTACATCGTGTTCGCCGGGAACTCCGTTGCCACTGGAAAGGTAGATCCTGGTGCCGCGCAGGGCTTGCGCGTGAGTCATGGTGTCGTGGGCCAGCCAGTCCGGGTCGGTGGGTGGGCCGAACATGTTGTCCGGATTGCCACCATAGGTTTTGACGATCGAGCGGGCCTGGGCTTGACCGGTGCCGGAGGCGACGGTGTAGCAGCCGCTGTGGGCCGCGACGACTGAGTACAGCCCCGGTGTACGGAAGGTGAGCATCATCGCTGCTTCGGCGCCCATCGAAACGCCCTGGATGCCGTTGCGGCCGTTGCCCTCGAAGCGGGCGTCGATCAGTGGAGGTAGTTCGCGGGTGAGGAAGGTTTCCCACTTGTTGGTGCCCAGCACAGGGTCGCGGCGCTGCCAGTCGGTGTAGAGGTTGGCCGGACCGCCGGTCGTGAGCACGACGTTCAGGTTCTTGTCGGCGAAGAACTCCACGGCATGACCGTGTTCTGTCCAGCTGCTGGCGTTCTCGGGAGCGCCACGGCCGTCGAGCATGTACAGGGTGGGTCGCGCACGGTTACGGTCCGCGGGCAGCAGTACCTGCACCTGCACGACCCGGTTCATCGCGGGCGAGGTCACGAACACGCGCAGCCACCGATCGGTGATCGGCTCGATCCGGTCGATGACCGGCCGGGCTGCGATCCCCGAGCTCTCCGCGGGGGCTTGGTAACTCTCCGCTGACCCGGTGTCCGCCCCGGACGTCGCGGGCTCGGCCACAGCCACCCCCGGCGCCATCGCCACAATCCCCGACACCACCATCGCGAGCACAACAACCTCGGCAACCCACCGCATCGGTGAGTGCCGTCCCAAACCAGCCCGAGCCGCGAGCGTGCCAACAACATTATCCACACGCCTAGTAAACCGTGGCGAGATTGTGATTCCTCCCAGTGGTGGATCGGCGACGTCCGCCACGAGCGTAATGAGGGAGCCGCAAGGCTGGCGGAAAACGCTTATCCGGGGTATGTCACCAGCCTCACCCGGACCGCGCAGAACCGATGGGAAGCCCGGTTTCCTGTGCGTATCCCAGGCGACCTGGTGAAGTGCCCTTCCCAAGAGTGGGAAGTAGACCGACCGGTAGGCATGTTTTTATCCAGATGGTTGGTAAATCGTTTGATCGGTCGTGCGGTGATGGGGAAACCGGTTGATAAGGCGTGGGCGAATCTCCGCGACGAGTTGATCCCCCTCGCGAAGAGGGTTGCGCAAGTGCGGGCCGCTCTACCGGGCCGTGCTGCGGAAGGTCTTCAGGCCACAGCTTCGACGCTACGTGCTGGCGACGAGTCGAATGCCAAGGAAATCGCGGCCGCGTTTTCCGGCGATCGAGGGCCACATCCTGGCCCGACACCGCCCGCCCCGATGCTCCCCAAGAGGGTGAAGCGGACGAATCCGGCAGACGAGTTCTTGAGAGACATATACGGGGATCGTTATCACACGAACGGTTCCGTCCTGGCCCAGGCGTACGCGCGGTCGTTGACAGCTGTGCCGGAGAAGTTGCACCGTACTGTTGCGGCCCACATGAGAGAAAGACCGCACGGTGGAATTTGGGTGGGTGATGGCAGCTTGTTGACGCTCGGGCATCCAGAATGGTCCGTGGCAACGCGTGGTGGAACGCCAGAAGGTTGGCCGCAAGGCACGACCTGGAACGATGTGGGTGGGGCGTACGACGTAGATCATCGGGCATTACTCGCGGCCCAGCCCTACGAGAGTGATATCGCGCTGCACGAGTTCGGTCACGCAGTGGACCATGCCTTCGGCATGCCGAGCCAAGGGCCGGCGTTCGCGGAGGTCTACGCCAACGTCCTTCCTCGCATACCTCACGAAAGCTCAGAGGCCGCCGCTTATTTCGCACAACCCGGGGGAGTCGGGGAGGAGGAGCTGTTCGCACACGGTTTCGGCTGGTTCCACGACAGCACCGAGCAACCAGGATTCTTCGACTCGGTCGCCGCAGGCCGTCACCTCACGGACTATTACCAGGCCTTCGAAGCACGGATAGGGATCTCGACATGAGCGACAGACATCCTCTGGCCCGCCGCCTCGACGACGGACGCATCCTGCTGCGCTACTCCACTCGAGAACCCGACGGCGCCAGGATCGACGGCTCGGTCGCCATAGGGCCTGAAGACCCCAGATACGCCAGCTGGAATGCAGAGATCACACGCTGGGAACACAGCGAGCCCCTCGACGACTCGATCGACTACAAACCCATCGACTACGAGAACCTCTCCATGTTCCCGGACCCGCCCCCCAATCGACGACGCTGACCGAGCAAGCCCTGTTGTCAGCGGGGCGTGGCATCGCCCGCTACACGACTGGCGCCGGCCGGTCGCGCTGCCGGCAGGATGTGCGGATTGAGGATCAATGATGGGTCGATACTGTGCCGGATGGCCTTCATCACTTCGACGTCCACGGTGGAGCGGGCCAGGTGCATCCATGCCGCTTTGGATCTGCCGATGCCGTGCTCGGCGCTGATGCTTCCGTCGTGGGCGGCGACCAGTTCGAAGACGACGCCGGTAATCTCCCGGGTCCGCTCGGGATCGACATCCAGGAGATTGACGTGCACGTTGCCATCGGCGACGTGGCCGAAGAAGATCAATCGCACGTCGGGGAACTCCGAGGCGATGACGCGGGTGAGGTCGGCGACGAAGGATTCCAGCTCGGCGAGCGGTGTGGTGATGTCCAGTTTGACCGGCGGTGTCGTCGAGGAAGCGTTGATCGATTCCGTGTGGCCTTCCCGATAGCCCCACAGGCGCGACCCGTGCTCGATGGTGGCATCGATGATGAGATCACCGGCACCTTCGAAGGTCTCGAGCATCATCGTTTCGGCATCCGCCGGTCCGGACACCTCGGCCAGCAAGAGAAACGGCGTATCGGTTACCAGGGGCGGGCGGAGGTTGCGGTGACGGCGGACCAGACGTATACCGGCATCGGTCATCAGCTCGGCGGCTTCGACGGTCAGGCCGGAGCGGCGCAGGGCATCCAGCAACTCGAGCGCCGATCCGATGGTCGGCACTCCGGCCATCGCGAGTTGGATATGGGGTGGCGGCACGCGCAATTTCATCAGCACGCGGGTGACGACCGCGAGCGTTCCCTCCGAGCCCGCCAGCAGGCTCGGCAAGTGATAGCCCACGTTGTCCTTGGTGAAGGTCTTCCACCGGGTGAGCACGCTGCCGTCGGAGATCACCGCTTCGATTCCGAGCAGTTGGGCGCGGGTATCGCCGTACTTGATCACGCGCACACCGCCCGCGTTCGTCGCGACGATCCCGCCCAGGGTCGCCGAGTCGCGCGAGGCGAGGTCGACGCCGAAGATGAGCCCCGCCTCGCGCGCGGCCGCTTGCGCCCGGGCGACGGTGACCCCGGCACCGGCGGCGATGGTGTGACCGATGGGGTCCACCGCGGTGATGGAGTCCAGGCGAGCGAGGCTCAGGACGATCTCCCCGTGCAGCGGAATCGAACCACCTACGAGTCCGGTGTTGCCGCCCTGCGGGACGACTCCGATGCCTGCGCGTCGGCACACCCGTATCACGTGGGAAACTTGCTCGGTATCAGCAGGTCGAACCACTGCCGTGGTCGTGCCGTTCCAGCGACCCGTCCAGTCGGTGACGTAGCGGGCCGTCATGTCGGGGTCGGTGAGAACATGCGCTGGGCCGACGATTTCGGCGAGTTCGGCGACGATATCTATGGTCAATGCCGGATTACTCCTTCTCGGATTCGTCGTGAACGAGGTCGGCGTCACTGTCCGCGGAGACGTACGACGACCGCTCGGCGTGGACCGGGAACTGCCCGGTGACGCCCTCGCGTTCCCGAGCGATGCGCAGCACCCGCCCACGGGTCAGAAACCACCCGCAGATCAGCGCCGGAATCATGATCAGCCCGGCGGCGATCACCGCTCCGCGCTGCACCTCGTCTTCACTGAAGGCCATCAACGCGACTACTGTGACGAGGAACAGCAGCGTCGCGATGCTCGTGTACGGCGCACCCACCAACCGGAACGATGGGCGCTCGACCCGCCCCTGCCGCCACCAATACCACAGGCGCAACTGGCAGAGCACGATGGCCGCCCAAGACGACAGCGTACCGAGGGCCGACATGTTCAGCACGATCTCGTAGGCCTTCTCCGGCACCGCCGCGTTGAGCCCGACACCGATCAGCGCGATCGCTCCGGTCGCGAGAATGCCGACGTAGGGCACGCCGCCGCGGGACATACGCGAGGCCGCCGACGGCGCACTGCCGTTCACCGACATCGACCGCAGGATGCGCCCGGTGGAATAGAGGCCGGCGTTCAGACTGGAGAACGCCGCGGTGAGCACCACCAGATTCATGATCGAATCCGCGCCTTGGACACCCAGCTTGGAGAAGAAGGTGACGAACGGACTCGTTCCGGGCACAAAGGCGGTGTAGGGCAGCAAGAGCCCCAGCAGTACGAGGGAGCCGACATAGAACACGGCGATCCGTGCGATGACCGAGTTGATCGCGCGCGGCATGATTTTGGCCGGGTTCTCCGCTTCCCCTGCGGCCGTGCCGACCAATTCGACTGCGGAGTACGCGAACACGACGCCCGTGGTGACTGTCACCAGCGGCAACAGTCCGGTGGGGAACAACCCACCGTGATCGGCGATGACTGCGAAACCTGTCGGCCGGCCCTGGAGGGATGAGCGGCTCGCGAGGAAAATCGTGCCGATGATCAGGAACATCGCCAACGCCGCGACCTTGATCATCGCCGCCCAGAACTCCAGCTCACCGAACCAGCGCACCGAAACCAGATTGATGCTCACCACGAGCGCCAGCGCCACCAGCGCGATCGACCATTGCGGGATGACCTCGAATACACCCCAATAGTGCACGTAGGTCGCGATGGCAGTGATGTCGACGATCCCGCTCATGCACCAGTGGAAGAAGTACATCCAGCCGACGCCGAAGGCAAGCTTCTCGCCATAGAACTCGCGGGCGTAGGAGACGAACGACCCTGAGGAAGGACGATGGAGCACGAGTTCGCCGAGTGCCCGCAGGATGAAGAATACGAATACCCCGCAGACCGCGTACACCAGGAACAATCCGGGCCCGGCCGTGTGCAGCCGACCGGCCGACCCGAGGAACAGACCGGTACCGATGGCACCACCGATGGCGATCATCTGCAGCTGACGGGGACGCAACGTCTTGTGGTAGCCGACGTCCTCCGCTTGCAGCGCATCCGCAGGGCCCGCTACGCCGAGCCGAGTCGTCGCCATAAAGAGCCTCTCCACAGTTTTGGCAGTGATTCCGCTAGTCAATGTACCGTCGCACAACGGTACACTCAGCACGGCGCATGAAACGCCCGAATCGTCCCTGTCGCCACGTGATGCCTGGGACTCGCGCCACACACCTTGCCGCTGCCCGCGCACCCACCGCTGCGATCAGCGCCGAAAGATGCGACCACAAACTATCGGGCCGGCTACCGGCGACGAGCCTGGCGGGCATCGACCGCGGCAGGACTTTAACGAAAACTGTTGCCGCCGAGAAGTTCTCGATCATCCGCTGAGGTCGGCGATCTTGCGTTTTACCGGATGATCCGCTCTGCCTCGGCCGAAGTTCCTCAGTTCTACCCCTCGACGGCCGATTGCCGGATCCACCTGCGCAGTGTTCCTGCGTCATTCCCGAATCGGCGACGAAACCGCCCTGATCGCCGCCCTCCACCGGCGTAGTCGTCGCGATGGTCTGCAACCAACCGCACAGCCTTCGGGCGGGTTGCGGCATTGTCGCTCGAGTGATCCGCCCCTCCTCTCGGGCGAGAGCGTGCAGTGTGCACCGCGGACGGCGGATTCGGCCCGGAGTAGCCAGGAGACTTCGCGGGCGCACGCCGTCAGGGCAGTGGGTGGACAAGTCGGCGCTGCTTCTAGGTAGACGGATATCGACTCCCTATGACGACGGGCTACCTATACGACGATTGTGAATCGCGTAAGGCCGGAGGTACTGGGGCCGAGACCTCCCATCGCACAGGAGCTGAGATGTATGCGTCAAGCGACAGATGTACGAGTGGATCGTGGGCCGCCGATTGGGGTAGTGACGTACGCCACACGATTCGAATCTTTTTCTACTTTCGGCAGAGCGCTGAAGACGAAGAACGCACTCGCGATCGAGTTGTAGTTCGAAATTCGGCACCCCGCGGCTACATCGACGCGAAAGCGTGTCGGTCAGCCGAGCTGGTCCAGCTCGAACCATATCATCCAGTATGGTTAAATTTGTTCTACTCTCTCGAACTGGTGAAAATAATCCTAGCGCTACCGGCGGGTAGCTGTGAGCATTCATGAGCGAGGTCATGTCGATTGATCCGCTGTTCTCAATTGTGGCAATACCGGTTACGCAGGAATGGGTTATTGAGTCCGATTCGGAGAAGTGTCAATGTCGGCCGCGTTCGGCGAAAGTGCGCGAATCAGGTGAATATCTTGCCGTCGGTCCGCATTACAGGGACTGTCGGATCGGACATGGTGATCATCCAGACGTGCGGCGATGTCATTCGTTCCGGCTCTGCCGCGAGCCCGGCCTCGATGTGGCTCGCGTACGCGCCGAGGCCGGCGTGACATGTGTCTGGTGACTTCGAAAACGAAGGCCCTGCATCGGGGCGAACCGGAGGAGTTCCGCATTCCTCAGGCCGTAAGTACGCCGCATCCCCGGTTGACCACGATGATCAGCCGTAAGTACGCAGGTCACTCCGGAAGCGGAAAATCTCACAAGTTCCCCATCCTCCTGCCCGCCACCACAGCAGTGCAGATCGTGATCAGGTTGGATGAGACAGACTGCCGCCCATGTAGTTTTTTGAGGGGCCCGAAGGCCGCACCTCTTCTACTCGACCTTTTCTGCGCTTCGTCCTATCTGGAACTGTGGCTGAACCCTTCGGGTGCTTATTCGCTGCTAGGCCCTGACGTCGGCGCCGCATCGAGGGAATGTATAGTCGACCTTTATGATCTCGTCGGATCACGAGGCCGAGAATTGGCGGACAGAATTCGCGGAGAGCAGACCTGGGCCGCACGCTTCGACATCCTCGACAAATTCCTGCTCGACCGCGCGGAGCACGGTCCGGAATTCTTACCGGGGGTGGGCAGAGCATGGGCAATGCTGGTGGACAGCGGAGGGGCGATGCCGATCGGACGGATTGCCAAAGAAGTGGGCTGGAGTCACAAACATCTGATCACGCGATTCGCTCAACAAGTAGGTCTGTCACCTAAAACGGCTGCGCGCATCATTCGCTTCGATCGAGCTCGTCATCTACTCCGTGAAAATCCGCTCTCTCCGCTTCACGAGATCGCCGCTGATTGTGGTTACGCGGATCAATCTCACCTTACCCGCGATTTCCGCGAATTTTTCGGAATCACACCGTCCGCGTACCTGATGCACTTCCAAAACGAATTCAGAAGGCCAGCGCGTTCATCTGAGCAGGGAAGCGCTCCTAGGAGTATCGAGAGGTACGAGTTTCCCACTCGGTGCTGAACCAGGTAGCCGCATGGCACCCTGCTGCCGAAGAGGTCTCCGGGCACGGATAGCACTCGGATAGTCTGACGAGGCCGTCGATTCGGGCTGCGCGCCGAGACGGATGGCGCTTCGCGCGGCTGTCGGAGAGTGCGGGGGGTGTACTCGAGGCTGGGGTTGGTAGCGACGCGGTCTTCCCAGGCGAGGAGTCCGACCGAGCTGTTGCGGCGCATGCACACCAATGTCGAACACGCCATCATCGACATCGGCGAACTGTTCGGCACGACCACGCCTCATACCGAAGTGACACCACCCGTACTACCGGGCATGTGATGTGTGCGATCGAGTGGCGTGATGATCTTCTTACCGGAGGCGCGGGTGAGGGCGCCCCGAACAGGACCCCACGCGCCGCGGTCGCCGAGGGAAGAGTAACCGTTTTCCTGCGAGCGCGGTCACTCCCTGAGCAGGCAGGGCGCGAGCGACGAGCGTTGGGCGGCGGCAGACGTGTTGATCGGCCGCTATGGATTCCGGGTGGGTGGAGTAACGATGTTCTTGCCTGCGGGGAGAACCGAATCGGAAAGCGCGATCCCGGTCTCACCGACGGTGTCCACGCCCTTTTCCTCATTCTTTGCGGTCGCCTTGTCGGGACGCCGTACCGGGGGCGGTCCCAGCGTCGGTGCGACCACTTTCTTCATCGCATCTCGTTTGCCTGCTCCGGTCTTGCTCGCCTTCTTCGACCACGGTGTTTCGCCGGCCTTGCCTCTGGTGGCCGGACCGGCAACAGTTGTGGGTGCCGCTTTCCGTGCTGGTGTACCCGAGGGAGCTGCGGGCTGCATCGGCGCCTGAGCGGGAGCACGCATCCACGGGGTGCTCGACGCTGCGACGTTGTTGTCGGCCCTGAATGGTGACGACGGATGCGGCCCGCCTTGCATGTCGGGTGGCGCAGGATGGCCACTGTGCTGCCGACTATCCGACGGGGCAGGGGTGGGCGTTGCCGCGTGCTCGCGGTCCGCTTCTGCGGGCTGGATACGTGGACCGGAATCCGCAACCGACGCCTCGGCTGCCTCGGGCATTCGCCCGTTCCCGTTCCGGGCGGAGTTGTCGATTGTGTCAGTGCGGTTCGCGCCGACTTCGCCCGCGGTGGTCACGCTCGGCTGTGCCGCTGCGGGGACATCCTGGGCGATCGCTTGGCCCCGTTCGTGGGCGCCCCCTGCCGATGTAGCCGCTGATCCCATTTCCCCGCTGATAGACGGCGGTCGGTCGGCCGATCCGGCCGCTACCGGTCGATCTCGATCCGCGCCTGACCCCGAAACAGCTACTGGTGGAGGGTCGTTCGTCGCTCGCGGTGAATCCGCCGACCTGGGGAACGAATGCATGTCGGGACCGGCACCAGGCTGATACGGTCCCGCAGGCGCCGTCACGGTATCCCGCTGCGGGGAGAGGGTGAGATCGTCAGCATTGTCCGGTGGGCCGCCGGCTACGGTGAAATCCAACGTCGCCACCTTACCGGCGAAGTCTGTCGCATGTCGCAGGATGTCGTCGGCGTGCTTGTCGAGGATGTCGGCGAAGCGCGACACCTCGTCGGGTTCGATGTACAACGGCTGGACAGCTGAACTGCTCGGTGGTGCAGGCACATCCAGAACGTCGCGTACCGTTCTCTTGAGCAATCGGTCGATGGTGTCTTCCAGAGGCTCGATAGCCTTGTCGATCACTTCCGCGGCGAGGTAGGCAATCAACATCTCTTCCAGGCCGTTGCACAGCCTGCGAGCGACATCCCGAATCGCGATGCTGAACGCCGCTGCGCCCGGGGTGGCCAAAACGAACGCGTAACTCGCCGCGAGCGCGGCTAATTCAGCCAGCACCACGACCTTCACCGCCGTGATCACATCGGCCGCGATGTCCAGCGCACCGGCCACCACCTTGCACGCCGCATCGAGGTCGGCCATATGCGAGGCGCTCATCCGGCCCCACGACGCGACCAGCGCCTCGTAGGAATCACCGGAATAGACTGAACCCATATCAGTGATAACTCCGGTTGCCGACTCATGTGTGGACCGCACACTTTCTGCGAAGTCGAGCACATGGCGGCCGAGCGCGCGAACATCGTCCTCATTGACATCCGGATAGGGAATACCGATCAGATTGAGGAAGAATGCGACCTCGCTCGGTATCTCGATAGCCAATGTGGCACCTTTCCGAGATCAATGGGACACACGCGGAGTGGACTTACGGACTCCTGATCCGGCTCGTCCAAGTAATGGTCGGCGGTCTCACATGGCAGCCGGACGAATGTATGCCACGCACTTGCGCGCACGGTACGGATCGCCCCGCCGGCGACCTGGGTCCTGGTCGAATCAGCTCAGCAGGCTGATCCGTCCCATAGCGCGTTCGGCCCCGAGAATGTCTCTCGAGTGCAGTATCGAAGATGCCGCCAACGAGCGGCACAACCTCGGGGTTTCACGACCTGCCGAGTGATGGTCGCCGGACAGCATGCCCGGAACTGCACTACACACCTCCTCTCCTCCCGCGGAGGACCTACCAGCACTGCAGGTCCCACAAAAATCAGCCCCCAGGGCAGTTGTCGGTGCCGAAGCAAATGCCCTGCGCATAGCCGCGGACACTCTTCGAAGAGAGCGCGGCTATCCGGGCACCCTCAGCAAGCTGATTCACGACGACCCAGAGCTCGAATACTTATCGATCTGAACAATAGTGATTATCAGTATTCCCGATCGATGTATAGAACAGATTTGAACTAGGGCCCGTCGGGGTAGCGCGGGCCGACCGAGGTTCCGTGCGATTACGACGACCTGACCGTCTGGGATGCGGCTCGGGGCGACCGAACGCCACGACGGCGCGACCAACGACGACCGATACAGCTCGACCAAAACCATAGGGACCCCCGATTCGAGGGCAACACAATTCGGGTCATGCGTGGTGAGGGCTTGCCGATCAGGTTCGGCCGTCTACCCGATACACGAGGAGTTGGAATGTTCGCAGTACGTGGATTTGCCGCCGCCGTGATCGGTGCCGCAACCCTGACCGGTGCTGGGGCGGCCGCCGCGGCGCCGTTGCCGCTCGAACCGCAGGCGCCCACACCGGCCGTGTCGGTCGCAGGGAGCTGTGGTGGTATCACCGACCCGTTCGTGGCGCTGGTCTGCGCGATCAGCAGCCTGTCAGGCGGAGGCGGCACGGCCGTTCGATGAGCAGCCGTGAAGCCGGCTCAGCCGAATAGGCCGCGTGCAACCGGCGCCGAGTTCGGCAGTGGCGCTTCCACTGCCGAACCAGCCGAGCGAAAGCTGAGCGCACAACGAATCGCATCCTCGCGCCACCGGACGAATCCGGCTCGTCGAAGTGTTCACCGAAGTTCGTTCCGCCCGCGCACCCAGGCCTCGGGGGCGGTCGTGTTCAAGCTTCGTTCCCGAAGACAACCCCACCGGCGGGTCGTTCTTCGTAGGCGAAGACCACCTGATCGACCACCTCAACGAGTTCCTCGACCTTCTCGGGGTTTCGCTTCACCGAGACGTACCTGACTGAACGCGAGACCCTTCGTGGTCCTGCCGTCGACCGAATCTTCGGCGGCGTAGCCCCGCATCGGTACGGAAGCTTCGTTCGGGCAGCGACGAGAGATTCGACCAGCCCTGCGAATGTCGCGGTTCGGAGCGCACTACACGTCGTGAACGCTAGGCATACCAAGCTGTATTGTCCACTCCGGTAGCGATATTCACGATCGAGGTCGCCGGTGAATCGGTATGTCGCACGAGTAAACCCCCAAGATTCCCGCCGAACAGGATCGGACTGACGACAGACGCCGCGCGCACCAGCTCTGTGCTCCCGGTGGATGGCCTGTGTACTGGTATCTCGATAGGGTCGGGTGACCAGAACTCCTGCACGACATACCCTCCGTGGGTTGCCGCCGAGGTCACCGCATCGTGCCATTCGGCGGCAGTAGTCGCTTGCCCTACGACTACCCCTCGTCCGCCGAGTTGATCATGCGGTTTCAGTATGAACCTGTCTTGCTCGCTGGTGAGCAGAGAAAGTAGATCGAGAGAGCGGCCGCGCCAGGATACGTTCAGGTCCGCGACCACTCGAGTCCATGGAATATGCGTCTCTACGAACACGCGGTCTGCTGTGGGCAGCGAGTCCGCAGATTCGCTCAGCCATGCCAAGATCTTCTTACTGGAGTACAGATCCGCCAACTCTGGTGCCAGGGTGACCGCAGTACCGGCCTCCATGGCGTGGCGCAGCGGACCGATGTCCCATTTCACTTGCTTCGCGCCTTCGTGTGTGTACGCGAAAGTGCGATAAGCGATATCTATCCGCTGACCCCGATGCGTAAGCGCGGTAGGGGAGGAGTCCAGCTGGTCGGGAATGGCGAAACCGCAGGATATGCCATGACCGTTGAAATCGTCGATTGTTTCCGAGAAATAGTCCCTGGAACCGAGTCCTTCGTCGCTCCAGCCGAGCAAGCACACCCGGGGATTCGATATGTCGTACGCTCGTGCGGCTTTCATGACGACTTCGCGGCGAGCCGTGAATGTATCGGGCACAACGAATTTTGCGGCAATGTCGCGGCGCATAGCCTTGAGTTTGTTCATGAAGAACCGGTTCTGTCTGGTCATTTGTTCCGGTCCGGCGATGCCGCTCGTGATGTTGTATTCGACGAAGCGGGGGATGCCACCGCTGATGATGATGTCCGGCCGGGCCATATCCAGCGCGGTCGCGTTCCATTTCGGATCGTCTGTCAACATCGACGCTGGAGGGCGTCGGTAGCCGAGCAATTCGGCCAACTCCGTCGGTGTTTTCGCTCGCTCGGTGCAAATAGACTCGATCAGGCGGAGCAATCTACGAGACATGCTCGTCAATTCATGTACCTTCGCCGAAGGTAGGAGAACCGGCCTCAACGGTACAGGGCCCGTAGGTGAGCGATACTCACCGGATGCCAGCGCGAGGTCCAATTCCGCCGCTTGGCGTGTGCTGCGTTCCTGATCCCGAGGCGTTCCCAGCAGTGCCCGATCCCATTCGGCCTGCAATTCATTGACGATACCCACGCACTCTCCGTATTCAACATGAGCCGATGTTCAGAAACGGTGTTCGCACGCGGCTAGGGTCGGACAATGGCCGATGGCCAGGACTGCGGCTCATCGATGCGAGAGATCAACGGCATATCGCGGATGTCGTGATGGTTGAGCACCCACATGAGGAACCGGTCGACCCCCATGCCGAATCCCGATGTCAACATCGGAAGTTCCGCTTTCATGCGGAGGTACCATGCGTAGTCGGCTTCGTTGACGCTGTGTAGCGCCATGGACTTGCGCAACTCCTCAGCTTCGGTATGCCGTTCGCCCGACCCGAACACTTCGCCCATTCCGAAATAGAGATCAGCGCACTTGGCCGTCGAGCCGTTCTCATCACCGAAGGCGTGGTAGAAGGGCACCGTCGAACTGTCGAAGTGATGAACCCAGACGAACTCGGATACACGTTCCATCAGTAGACGCTCACCGATGCGGGTAAGGGTTCGGGAACCTTCGCTGCCGCTCACAGCACCCTGTACATCGGCGACCACCGCGGCCGCTTCATCGAAGGTGAGCTGGTCGAAGCCCTCGACGCGGTCGGTCATCCTGACCAGGTGGGAGACGTCGCCTCGTGCCTGGATCAAACGGTCTCCCACTCGATCGAGGATGGCGGCCGCCAGTGCCTTCGCATAGCCGGTGACGTATCGAATAAGGCTGTCCAGATCGCCGGGTAGTTCCGCCTCGCTATGTGTGTATTGGCTGAGATGCGTCTCGTCCGGCTGTTCGGTACGAAACGACGGCAAGATCGTGTAACAGCCATCAGGTGCGAGTCGGCAGCCGTATTCCAGTGCGAATTGTATGGAGTCGGGCAAGTATGTGTCGACGCCGCCGACCGTCACCGCAACCGGCTCGGAGTCGCTGCCCGACGCGGAGGGGCAGGTGACCGTTCGGGTGGTCATGGGCAGGAACAAGTTCTTGAGTCCCTGTGATCCTGCATAACGGGCAGTCTCGGTGAAAATGATGTCGTGCAGCTCGGCGATCAGATGATACCAAGGAGATCTCAGATATTCGATGAGTGTGTCGGGATTGTTGCTGTCGCGAGCGGGTGGGGGAGCGACCGTAATCGCCGCCGAGCCGGTTGAGGTCACCGAACTACCTTTCTATCGCGAACCGATGGCTATGCAGGGGCTATGTTGTGGTTGTGATGAAATATGTTGTCCGGGTCGTAGCGCGACTTGACTTCGGATAGTTTCCGATATCGGTCTCTTCCGTAATGTTCGGCAACGTTGATTCCGACCTCATCCTGTAGGTAGTTCACGTAGGCTCCGCCGGAGCTCCAGGGGGCAAGCCGCGCCATGCTCCGGCGTGCCCAGTCCACGTGCTCCTCGTCCGTACGGGAGTCGGTCCACTGAGCTGAGGCGGTGAATATGTACGGCGCCTGCCGTGCCGGAAAGGCGGACGTTTGCTCGGGTACGTCGAGTATTGCCCCGCGCAGGAATTCGAAGTCTATGCAAGACAGGGGCGACGTGATTTCCGCCGCGGCCTCGATGGCTTCGTGCACAGATGCTGAGGTTAATTCGGAAAGATAGCACGACTTCGTGAAGTACCGGTTTCCGTGAGGTTCCCCGTAGTCGCCTAGTGCTTGCAGTTCCGCATGTGTCAAGACCTGGTTCAAAACTGCGGAGGGCGACGAGGCCGCGAACAGTGGGGCGATCATTTCGCCGGCTCGCGCCGAATCGCCGAGCCATATAGCGGTGAGGAACAACGCCGGCTTTCCGTGTAGCTCTCGGGGCAGCCAATCTTGCGTGCCCGCGATCTTCAAAGCGCCGACCGTGTGGAGGTCCGGCGGCTGCCGCTCAGCGAACTCTCGGTATGCCTCCAGCGCTGCACTCGCGGTGTCCATCGCATGGACACCGGATCGATACGCCACTGGGCCGACTCGGCGGAGCCGGAGAGTGAACCGGGTGACGATTCCGAAGTTTCCGCCGCCGCCTCGAAGTGCCCACAGCAGGTCGGGATGTGTGACATCATCCGCTTCCACAATCGATCCATCGGCGAGCACGACCTCGGCTCGCAGGATGTGGTCACAGGTCAGACCCCATTTTCGAGCCAGCCAGCCGTAGCCGCCACCCAACGCGAGCCCGGCCAAGCCGGTGTGCGATACGACGCCGGCCGGGCAGGCAAGCCCATGAGGAATGGTCGCGGCGTCCACGTCCCGCAGCAGGCAGCCGCCCGCCGCGGTCGCTGTTCGGGAGGCCGGATCGACGGTCACCGCGGTCATCAGCGAAAGGTCGATCATGACCGCATGATCGGCTACCGCGCTACCGGCAACGTTGTGGCCACCACCGCGCACGGTCACCGAATGGCCCGCCGCACGAGCGAACCGGATTACAGCCGCCACATCCGCCGTGTCGCGGCATCGCGCGATCAGCACTGGATGGCGGTCGTGCATTCCATTCCATACTCGACGGAATGCGTCGTATTGTCTGTCGTCGGGGGATATTAACCGGTCGCCCATCAGTGATCGAAGCGCCGGCATATCCAATGCCGATTGGTGCGTCAAATATCCACCCGTCGTTCGCGCACTGGCCTTTCCGTCATCCTCGCGTTCATTCTGCGCCGCTGTCAAAGTCGTAGCTTCCCAGTCCGTGGGAGTGTCGGTGCTGACCGTGGGTGGCGCAGCGGCACTGTAGCGAGACTCGAATCGCTCAGTGTCGCAGATCGAGTGACAGTGCGACGCCGAAATCGCGTCCTGACGAGAGGATCTCGCCGCCGCAGCGACGGCGGGAAGGCTGAAGTGACCGAGAAGGCTGAAGTGACACTGTCCATGCGGTGGGAATCCGTTATGCTGATCGGGCAGTAGTACGACGCTCATTCTTCGACCGGACAGAGCGGGAGCCCCCTCTCGGGGCTGGCCACCGCTGTGCCACACTTTTTTGCGAGGCTACCCGATGACTGCTCTTCCTTCGGCATATCCTGAAGCTTCTTCTCAAATGCCTGCCGCTGCCGAACTTGCCTGCCGTATGGACGCGGCGCGACTGGCGGAAGAGCTTTCCTCGGTCTCTGTTGTCTCCTGGCAGAAACAGCGAACCCATGTCCTCGGGCTCGACGGTGAAAGTGAATTGGGCACCACGAGCCCACCCACCGAGCTCGAGTGGAGGGTACTCCCGCTCTGGAGCATCGGTGGGGACGCAGATCGTACGGATCCAGGCGGTCCGGAGGACAAGGGATATGCGCCCACGATTTGGTGGAGTCGACTGCCCTGTATGCGGGAGGTCGTCTCAGCCATTCCGGTGCCATTCAATTCCGTGCGACTGATGGCTCTCGGCCCCGGCGCGTCCTCGGATGAGCATTGTGACCCCAAATATGATGTGCGCCGGGGCTTCTGTCGGCTGCACATTCCTGTGCTGACGAACCCGGACGCTATTCTTGTCCTTGACGGTGTTCGCTACTGCTGGGCGCCCGGGGAACTGTGGTACGGCGATTTCAGTCGGCTTCATCGTGTTGAGAACAGAGGTGCGGAAGTGCGTGTGCACCTCGTCATCGATGCGCTCATGACGTCTGATCTGGTTCAGCTGTTTCCGGCCCGATTTCGTCAGTCGTTCGAAGATCATGGTGCGCTGTTCAACTCTTTCGGCTTGGCTTGCGCGGATTGCAGGCCATGGGCGCATCCGCGCAAGTTTGCTATCCCCAGATCGTTTCTCAACTTCACCGACGACGCGCCTCTGGGAACTTCGGAGCCGAAGTTGTCTGTCGAACTGCACTATTCCGATCGCAACGTCTACATGAAGACCGTAAATGGCACCGTGCTCGCGATGACCCCGGTGGGGGACAGCAGGTTCCGGTTTTCCGGTTGGAGTGATCAACGAACCGTCGTCGTAGACGATGGTTCGATCGTCTTGGAAAGCCGTTTCGGCCATGACCGGCGGACGTCGAGGATCTTCGATCAGGCCGATTCGGACCACTGACCGTCGATGAGGGCACGGCAGGCATCATTCGTCGTTGCCCGGCGGTGGGACTGCTGCATGCTCGATGATCCACAGCGGTCCGTCCGCGCAGTGAACTTGCATGCCGGTGCCCGGTGTGGTCCTCGTGCGTAGTACTTTCAGCCAGCGATCGCCCACCTGAGCGATCGGGCCGGACCCGGCCCGCATCGCCCGAAACGTTCGAACCTGGTTGTGTATCTCGCGCGCGTTGCGCCCCCAGTCGATGCGTAGAAACTCTGGTTCCATAGGCCCGGCATAGGACGCTCGGGTCTCGTCTTGGGGTTCGCCGAGGTCGCCGCCCGCCACTCGATCGAGGCCCTGCGGCAGCAGTTCCCGTATCACCGGCTCCATCCGATGCCACAGGAGCTCAGGGGTCGGTTCGTCGTCGATCGGTATGCCGTCTTGTTGTACGATTACGTTGCCGGTATCGAAGCCGTCGTCCATCCGGTGCAGCGTTATCCCGAATTCGGTGTCGCCGCGGCGGATCGCCCACTGGATGGGTTCCGGTCCGCGGTACTTGGGCAGCATCGAAGGATGGATATTGAGAGCTCCGTGCGTCGGGATTCGCAGGACCGAAGATGGTATGCGCCAGTTGAAGCCGCATACCAGGAGAAGATCGGATCGATAGCCGGTAAGTATGTCGGCTAGACCCGAAGCGGTTCCGGGAAGCAGGAAGTCCATTCCTGGCGGGGCAGCCTGAAGCATCTCGCCTACGGCTCCGACGACATCTGGTGACGGTGCTGCCGCGGGCTTTCGTGAGCGGCTGTACACATAAGCGACCGGCAGGTGCCCAGCCTGTTCGCAGACGTTGTGCAGCGTCGAGAACTCCTTGGCGCCGCGGGCAGCGATCACGATTCGCAGGCGATCCGTCACGCGATCACTTCCTGCGAAGTGCGCTCGATCGCGTCGGCCAACTCGGCTACGGTAGCCGCTTCGAATATCGTCCGAACCGCGATCTCGACACCGAGTGATCTTCGGATGGCCGCCGTCAATCGCATCACCGACAACGAGTGGCCGCCCAAGCCGAAGAAGTCGTCGTCGGCACCGACCCGTTCGAGCCCGAGCAATTCGGCGTACAAGTCCGCCACCGCCTTCTGCGTTGCCGTTTCGGGTGCGCGGTACTCCGTGCTGGACCGATACCTCGGCGCGGGCAGTGCCTGCTGGTCCACCTTGCCGTTCAACGTCAGCGGCATCGCATCGAGCACCACGATCGCCGCGGGCACCATGAATTTCGGGACATGGCTTGCCACGTGCTGACGCAGCGCGGCCTCGTCGACTCCACGGACGGCGTCGACGGGGACCACGTATCCGATGAGCCGCCGGTCTCCGGGCCGGTCTTCGCGGACTGTTACCGCCGCGTGTGCCACCTCCGGGTGCGAGCCCAGCGCCGATCGCAGTTCAGCCGGTTCGATGCGGAACCCGCGGATCTTGATTTGATCATCGTTTCGTCCCAAGAACTCGAGTTCACCGGAATGGGTCCAACGGGCCAGGTCGCCCGTCCGATACAGTCTCCTTCCGGAGCCACTGAAATGGTCTGCGATGAATCTGCTCGCTGTCAGGCCGGGGCGTGCCCAATATCCCTGAGCGACACCCGCACCGCCCACGTACAGCTCACCGGCGACTCCGACCGGCACACGACGCAGCCGAGCGTCGAGTACCTGGAACGTCAGCCCGGCCAGGGGCATGCCGATGAGGCTGGCCGAGGAGCCGGTGTCGGTTGGGCCGACCTCCCGGAACGAGGCGTGCACGGTTGTTTCTGTGGTGCCGTACATATTGATCAATCGCACCTCGGGATGCGCGGCCAGCCACGATCGCAATCGGTGCGGTGTCAACGCCTCACCCCCGAAAACGATCGTCCCGAGCGTTTCGCTCAGGGCTCCGGCCGCCGACCGTAACGCGTCGAATGCGGAGGGAGTCTGGCTCAGGACGGTCACCCGTTCCTCGGTGAGCAACCGGAGAAGGTCGTGCGGGGACTTCACGACGGCATCCGGAACTATGACCAGCCGTCCGCCGTGGAGCAACGGTCCCCAGAATTCCCATACCGAGAAGTCGAAAGCATAGGAGTGAGTCGACGTCCATACCTGGCCGGACCCGAAGTCCATGCGACCGCTGAAGGCGGTGAACAGTTTACATATGTTCGCGTGGGTGACCGCGACCCCTTTGGGGGTACCGGTGGTGCCGGAGGTGTATATGACGTACGCGACCTGCTCGGCTGGCAGTTTCGTATGGGGAGTGCTGGGGAGGGTATCGATGGCCGGATCCGTCGCATCCACTGTGGGGATAGGGGCTCCGATCTCCTGTAACAGGGTCTTTGTGCGACCGATCAGGTCGCTGGTGGTGATCACCGCCGAGGGTGTCGCGTCGTGAAGCACGAAGCGGATTCGTCGGTGCGGATACGCCACATCAATCGGCACGTATGCCGCACCGAGTTTCAGCACCGCCATGATCGCGATGACCGTGTGCGCCGACCGCGGCAGCAGTAGCGCCACCCGGGACCCCGCGGTGACGCCCGCGGCTACGAGGCGAGTCGCCAAACGGCCCGCCTCGTTGTCCAGCTGCGAGTACGTCCACGAGCGCGACTCGAATACGACCGCACGGGCGTCCGGGGTACGTGCTACCTGTGCGGAGAACAGCTCCGGGATCGATGCACCGCCTGCGGTGGTGAGCTTGCCACCGCTGCCGAACGCATCCAATCGACGGTTGTCGAGTTCATCGAGTAGTTCGACGTCGCCGACCGGCCCGCTCGCATCGGCGACCAGGCTTTCGAGTACGCGCACGAATTGTGTCGCAAGACCGTCGACGGTGGCTCGGTCGAACAAGTCCTCGGCATATTCGATGGTCGCGGGCCAGCCGCAGTGATCGAGGGTTTCCTCGATGGTGAAGGTCAGGTCCAGCCGGGCCACCCCGGTTGCCACCGGCATCCGGGTCGCCGTCACGCCGGGCAAGTCGATGTCGGCGGCTGTGTTGTTCTGGAAGACCAGGATGGTCTGGAACAGCGGGTGGTGGGCGGTGGAGCGGATCGGGTTGAGTTTTTCGATCACGACTTCGAATGGAGCGTCCTGATTGTCGTAGGCCGCCAATGCTTTCCGCTTGACCTGGGTCAGCAGTTCTTTGAACGGCATCCGCGATGTGACCTCAGCGCGGAGCGTCCACATGTTGACGAAGAAACCGACCAGGTCATCGGCTGCCTCGTCGGTGCGACCGGCGATGGGGGAGCCGACCACGATGTCGTCACCGGCCCCCCGCAGATGTAGCAGCGCCACCAACGCCGACTGCAATACCATCGACACCGTCACTTCTTCCCGGCGCGCAAGCTGCCTGATCGCGGTTTGCAGCGCCGGGTCGATCACGAAGGTCGTCGTGTCCCCTCGATAGGAGACGACCCGTGGTCGCGGTCGGTCGGTGGGCAGATTCAGGCATTGCGGCGCCCCGGCCAACTCGGTTCGCCAGTACGCGATCTGCTCCGACAGCACACTGTCGGGGCACGTCTCCGATCCCAACAGCGCCAGTTGCCACAGGGTGTAGTCGATGTACTGGACCGGCAGCGGTGCCCACTGGGGAGCCTGGTGGTCGACACGTGACCGGTAGGCGCGGGCCAAGTCCCGCATAAACGGCACCGAGGACCATCCGTCAGCGGCGATATGGTGCACGAGCAGAACCAGGATGTGCTCGTTCTCGCTGCGCCGCAATACATTTGCCCGTACGGGGGCCTCAGCGGCTAGATCGAACTCATATCGGGCCAGCGGCAGAAGCGCGTTCGAGAGCTGCTCGGTGGCCCAGCCGGTCGCGTCCACCACATGCCACCCGACATCGACAGCCCCGGCATCGAGAACCCGCTGTCGCGGCACTCCGTCCACCTCGGGAAACACCGTCCGCAACGACTCGTGGCGAGCAAGCACATCCATCACCGCGACTCGCAAAGCCTCGACATTCAGTGCGCCGGTGAGCGACCACACCATCGGGATGTTGTAGGTCGCCGACGGCCCCTCCAGCCGATGCAGAAACCACAACCGGGTCTGCGCGAACGACAGCGGCACCACCGCCGGACGCGGCGCTGCGGTAAGGGGTGGACGCAGCCGCAGCCGCCCATCGATACTGGCTGACAGCCCGGCGACGGTTGGTGTGTCGAATACCTGCCGGACGGGAACCTCGGCCTTCATCACCGATCGGATTCGGCTGACCAGCCGGGTCGCCGACAGTGAGTGGCCGCCCAGTTCGAAGAAGTCGTCATCGACCCCGACCCGGTCGAGGCCCAGGACGTGCGCGAACAATCCCGCCAGCACCTCCTGCGGGATCGTTTCCGGCGCTCGATACTCCACTTCGGACCGATACTCCGGTGCCGGCAACGCTTGCCGATCGACTTTCCCGTTCACCGTCAACGGCATCGCCTCGAGCACCACGATCACCGCCGGGACCATGAACCCCGGCAACCGTCGCGCCACGAACCGGCGCACCGCGGCCACATCGACACCACCAGACGCGGAATCGAGCACGACATACCCGACCAACCGATGCTCCCCCGGCCCGTCCACGCGCGCCACCACCACCGCCTGCACCACCGCCGGATACGCGGCCAGTACCGCCTCGACCTCGCCGGGTTCGACCCGGAACCCCCGGATCTTCACCTGATCATCGACCCGGCCACAAAACTCCAACTCCCCCGAACGATTCCACCGCACCAGATCACCCGTCCGATACAACCG
>NZ_VUOT01000034.1:0-67584 GCF_009829295.1 Nocardia sp. CY15 | reverse complement strand
CATCGTCCCCGAACTCCCCAAAACCCGCAGCGGCAAAATCATGCGCCGCCTCCTGCGAGACGTCGCCGAAGGACGCGAACTCGGCGACACCTCCACCCTCGTCGACCCGAGCGTCTTCGAAGCGATCGCCCGCGGGTAACTATGAGAGCGGCGGACCCGGCCACAAGTGATGAGGGGGTCCGGGTCCGCCGCTGGCGCACTACTCCGACTTCGCCAGGCCGTCGCGCACAGGCCGCAGTGCCGATCGAACCGCCGGATGGCAGACAGCCCCGCCCCCGAACCACTCTCGCACCGAGCAGGGTTCGTGAACGATGATTCGGTTGTCGCCGGATGAGCCGGTCGGCCTCGCTCAGGAGCCGCCGAACATCTCCGCCATCCGGCGGTCCATCTCGTCGGGCGGCACGTCCTCCACGTGGGTGGCCACGGTCCACCGGTGCCCCCACGGATCCTCGAACGAGCCGCTGCGGTCACCGTAGAACTGCGTGGTCATCGGCGTGAGCTCCTTGGCGCCCGCGGCCAGTGCGGCGGCGAAGGCGGCGTCGGCGTCCTCGACGTACACATACAGGTTGACGGGGGTGCCGCCGACCGTCTTCGGATCGAGGAAATCCATATCAGGGGCCGGATCGCCGAGCATGACGACGGAATTACCGAACATCAGCTCGCAATGCGCGATCTTGCCGTCCGGGCCGGGCATGCGCATGCGCTCGGTGGCCCCGAAGATGCTCTTGTAGAACTCGATCGCCGCCGCCGCGCCGTCGATCGCCAGCCCCGGCGAGACCACCGGATATCCATCGGGAACGGGTTTGACATCGGACATGATCAACCTCCGGTCGAGGCATTGTGTCGGACCATGCCGAGCCTATTCCCGCCACCGGCGCGATTGGCCGGATCGTCGGAAATCAGGGGCCTGCGACACCCTGTAGCCGACGCACCTGCGCCGCGGTGAGCGCACTGAGCACACCGGGGTCCACCGACTCCGGCGCGGTCACCGCGACCTGCACCAACGTGCTTCCGACCTGAACGATCGCGACGGACGAGCCGAGGGTGAGACCGTCGCTGGTGGCGCGCACCTGGAAGGCTGTGGCGGCTTGGCCCTCGGCGGGCTGGGCGAGCCCGCCGATCCGGTAATCCACCGGGATATCGGTGGCGTCGGCGCCGGAATAGCGCACGCACCGGCGCAGCGTCTCCTGCACGGCCGAGAACGCGCCGCCGAGCGCGTCGTGCGGATAACTCGCCGCGTCGATATCGATGCTGGAGAAATTCGGACCGGCGTATTGCGTGGACGCCTGGGCGAGGGCGCCGGCGTGTTGCGCGCCGATCGGAGTCAGGACTTTCGCGCATTCCGGCGGATTGGTCGCGGACGCGCCGGACGGTGCGATCCCCGTGTCGGCGCGCGGCGGCAGGGCGGTGAAGCCGGACGGCAGGTTCGCCTCGCCGAGCAGCTGGGCGCCCAACCGGCCGGAGTCGGTCTCAGGGCCGGCCGTCACGGGCGCCGCGGCCACCGCCGGGCCCAGCGGCGGCAGTTCCGGGAGTCCGGGGACAGCACTATCGGAGGACCCGCAGCCCGCGGCGAGAGCGACGGACGCCGCCGCGATCGGCAGGCCGGCCGCACGGATCATTCGGTCCACGACACCTGCGTATCGATCGTCTGCCGCAGCGTGCTGTCGCTGTTCGGATCGCGATAGGCCTGGTGACCGCCGACGGTGATGGACCCGGCCACCGGCAACGGCAATCCGAGATCCACCGTGATGGTGCCCGCGCCCTGCATGACGTAGTCCTGGATGTCCAGGGTGCCCGCGTTGTTCGGCAGGTTCCACACCGGTGACTTCGGCTTCTGGGTCACGTGCAGTTCGATGGTGAGCCGGTCTCCTTCGCGCTTGCTCAGCGTCGCGGTGGTCACCTGGTCCAACAGGACGCCGCCGGTGACCTCTTGGCGCACCGTCCAGACCGCGCCCTCGCCGACGGGCTGGTCGGGAAACGCGATCGACCGGTAGACCGCCTGGTAGAACGCCTGCTCGAGGGCGGCGCGGGCGGTGTTGGACGCGTCCGGCGCCGGCTCGAGCCGCAGGGCGGTGATCGCGCCGAGATCGCTGAGGTCGAAGCCCGCGTGCGAGCCGCCGATCTTGGTGAGCGCCTTGGCCAGCGCCGGGTCGGGCGAGGTGACCGTGCCGAGGGTCAGATCTATCCCTTCCGCGGTGGTCTGCGCGGTCATCGGAATGGTCAGCGCCGGGGTGGAGAAGTCGCGCTTGGGCTGGTGATCGATCTGCTGTTCGATGTGGTGCGCGGTGTAGAGGGTGACCCGCTGCACGGTGCCCGCCGGATACTCCGGCCGCAGCAGCGACCGCGGCTCGGCGCCGACCGATTCGACCGTGGTCACCGCGGCCGCGATCGGCACGGTGACTTCCTTGCCGAGTCCCAGCGGCTCCGTGCCGTCGGACTCGCCGCGCGACTCGGCGCCGTCGCCGCAACCGACACCGAAGGCCGAGAGCCCGACCGCGAGCACCATGAGCAGCACGCCCGAGCGCGCGATCCGCGGAAGGTGGGGGGAAGACAACACCGTCACGTGCATCAGGGTACGACCGCTTCCTGAGTGTCAGCTGGGACATCCGGCCCGTGCGCCGGTCGGCGTGCCGGGCCGGCGCCGACGGCCGCTCCGGCCGGGGCAATCGGACGCGCGCACCGAGCGTGATCGCGCTCGAGAGATGATGGTGCGTGTGAGTGACGACCGGCCGCCCGAGGACATCCCAGCGCACACCTCCGATCCGACGACCTCGTCGGCCCCGCCGCAGCGCCTGCGCACGCTGCTCGTCCTCGCCGCCGTCGTGCTCGGCCTGGATCTGCTCACCAAGACCATCGCGGTCGCGAATCTGACGCCGGGCGATCCGGTGTCGATCGTCGGTGACTTCGCGCGCCTGAGCCTGGTGCGTAATCCGGGCGCGGCGTTCTCCATGGCCACCGGTATGACCTGGTTGCTGACGCTGGTCGCCGCCGCCGTCGTCGTCGGCGTCGTGCGCATCGGCCGCACCCTGCGCTCACTGGCGTGGACGATCGGACTGGGCATGGTGCTCGGCGGGGCGCTCGGCAATCTGATGGACCGGCTGTTCCGCGCCCCCGGCCCGCTGCAAGGCCACGTGGTGGATTTCGTGGCGGTCAGCTGGTGGCCGGTGTTCAACGTCGCGGACTCGGCCATCGTCTGCGGGGCGATCCTGCTGGTGGTGCTCACCGTGTTCGGCTACGAACCGAACGGCACCCGGGTCGGCCACGGCAAGCCCGACAGCGCGAGCGAGGGCAGCGCGGCATGAGGGAGACCAGGACCATGCCCGTCCCCGACGGGCTCGACGGCATGCGCGTCGACGCGGGCCTGGCCCGGCTGCTCGGCCTGTCGCGCACCGCGGTGGCCGCGCTCACCGAGGAGGGCTCGGTACAACTCGACGGCATCGCCGCGGGCAAGTCCGACCGGCTCACTGCGGGGGCCTGGCTCGAGGTGATCTTCCCCGAGCCGAAACGCGAGCTGACCATTGAGGCCGAACCCGTCGAGGGCATGAAGATCCTCTACGCCGACGACGACATCGTCGCGGTCGACAAGCCGGTCGGCGTGGCCGCGCACACCGGTGTCGGCTGGAGCGGGCCGACCGTCGTGGGCGGGCTCGCCGCGGCGGGATACCGCATCTCCACCTCTGGCGCCCACGAGCGGCAGGGCATCGTGCACCGCCTCGATGTCGGCACCTCCGGTGTCATGGTGGTCGCGCAGTCCGAGCACGCGTACACGGTGCTCAAGCGCGCGTTCAAGCAGCGCACCGTCGACAAGCGGTATCACGCTCTGGTGCAGGGGCATCCGGACCCGAGCAGCGGCACCATCGATGCCCCGATCGGCCGGGCCAGGGGCAACGACTGGAAGTTCGCCGTCACCGCGGACGGGCGACCGAGCATCACCCACTACGACACCGTCGAGGCGTTCCAATCGGCGAGCCTGCTGGACATCCACCTGGAGACCGGCCGCACCCATCAGATCCGGGTGCATTTCTCCGCGATCCGGCACCCCTGCTGCGGCGATCTGACCTACGGCGCGGACCCGCGCCTCGCCGAGCGGCTCGGGCTCCAACGACAGTGGCTGCATGCCCGGTCGCTGGGCTTCCAGCATCCGGCCGACGGCCGCTACCTGGAGATCACCAGCGAGTACCCGGACGACCTGAAACACGCCCTGGACGTCCTGCGCGATGCCTGATCGCCGGCTGTCGCCGTGGCGTGGGGCCGCCCTCGCCGCGGCGGCGGTCGCGCTGATCGCGCTGGTCTTCGCACTCGGCGCGCTGCGTCCGCCGTACCGCGCCGCGGTGTCCACCGACCGGCTCGGGCCCGACCAGGGCGAGCAGGTCGCGGATTACCTCGCCCGTTCCCGTGATTCGTTGCACGCGGGCGGCGAGGGACAGCACTGGGCGTTGGTGTCGTTCACCGAACCCGCGCTTCCCGAGCAGATTCCCGCCTACAGCGGCGGTATGCGCGTCTCTCGAGTGCTCTACCGGGTACCTGTTCCACGCGTGCAAACGCCGCTGGTGACCGTACCCGTACCGGAAGGCGTTGACGCGGCGGTGGATTCGGCCCACTACGCGGCTTGGTTGCTCCCCCGCCCCATGGACGACCGCTCCGCCCGCGTGATCGCCTTCTCGGCCGCGCGACTGCGGGAGGGCTGCGCCTGCGTCGTCGGGCTCGTCGTCCGTGGTCCCTCGGCGCGATTGCGGGAGCTGGCCGGCCGCAACGGCGTTCGCGCCGTCCAGGCCCTGCCCGCGGACGCGGTGGCGGGGAGCTTCGCGGTGGCCCCGCTGCTGCCCGACTACCGCGACGTCGTCCTGCCCGGCCCCGACGACGGACCCGTCCCCCAACCGTGAGCGGTCCGGGCGCGCCGGGCAGCTCAGTCCGGCAGGGTGACCACTCCGTCGAGATAGCGGCGGCATCGCCCGAACAGCACCACGCGGTCGCCCGCCAGTTCGCAGCGCAAGCTTCCGCCGCGGCGCGAGAGCTGCCTGGCGTGCAACTCCGTGCGGCCGAGCCGCTCGCTCCACAACGGGACCAGCTGAGCGTGCGCCGAACCGGTCACCGGATCCTCCAGGACCCCCACCGCCGGAGCGAAGAAACGGGAGACGAAATCCACCGAGTCACCGGGTGCGGTGACGATCGCGCCGCGCGGCAGCGCGGGGAACGCCGACAGCACGGGCGCGGCATCGCGCACTTCCTGCTCGGTCGCCACGACGATCACCTCGTCGGTGCCGGAATACGCGCGCACCGGACGCACTCCCAGCGCCGCGACGAGCGCTGGATCAGGCTGTACCGGAATGCTCGGCACGACCGGCAGATCGAGGACGAACTCGTCGTCGTCGGTGCGGTCGACGTGCAACCAGCCGCTGAGCGTGTAGAAGCTCACCCGATCCTCGCCGGGATGGATGTCGGCCAGGATCTGCGCGGCGCTGGCCAGGGTGGCGTGCCCGCACAGGGCGACCTCCGTTCTCGGCGTGAACCACCGGAGATGGAAAGCGGGCCACTCGCCCGGCGGCGCGCCCGCCTCCGGAGGTAAGCGCGAAGTGTAGAACGCCGTCTCGGCGAGGTTGTTCTCCTCGGCCAGCTGTTGCAGCAACGCATCCGGCAGCCACGACGGGAGCGGCATCACCGCGGCCGGGTTGCCCGAGAACGGTGCGTCGGCGAACGCGTCGATCTGGTGCAGCAGTACCTCCATAGTCTCCAGAAGGTACTCCAACTCTGAATGGCCGCTTCGCACAAGGCTTCTCGTGGCGCGGCTAGTCAGGCGTCCAGTCTGTCAGGCGGCGCCGCCGGGTGAGCTGGGCAGCAGTTGCCGCTTGTCACCGAGCAGCACCGCGCTCACCCACCAGGCTGCCTCGACCAGCACAATGCCGACCAGGCCGCAGATCACCGCCGCACCGGTGAGCGCGGCGTCGGAGGGATCGAGTTTGAAGAACTCGCGGGTGAACGGAACGGTGAACAGGACGACGTACGCGCCCACCGACACCGCGATCAGCACCACCTTCCACCAGACGTACGGCCGCGCGACGATGGCCAGCACCCACACCGCGATCATGATCAGCGTGATGAGCGCGGTGGTGCCCGCCTGGACCTTCTGCTGCTCGGTGGCCTGCGGCCCGGCGTAGGCGATCAGGTACGCGACGAAGGTGGCCACGCCGATCACGACGCCCGACGGGATGGCCAAACGCATGACACGCCCGACGAAGCCGGTGCGGGCACGCTCGTTGTTGGGCGCGAGCGAGAGGATGAACGCCGGAATGCCGATGGTGAACCAGGCCGCGATCGTGACGTGGCGCGGCAGGAACGGATAGCCGATGGGCTCATAGCCGAAGATCTGCGAGCCGACTCCGGCGACCCCGATCAAGAAGGCCAGCAGCACGGAATAGACGGTCTTGGTGAGAAACAGATTGGAAACCCGCTCGATGTTGCCGATGACCCGCCGCCCCTCGCCGACCACATAGGGCAGCGTGGCGAACTTGTTGTCCAGCAGGACGATCTGCGCCACCGCCCTGGTCGCGGGGCTGCCCGAGCCCATGGCCACGCCGATGTCCGAATCCTTCAGCGCCAGAACGTCGTTGACTCCGTCGCCGGTCATCGCCACGGTGTGCCCGCGCGACTGCAGGGCGGACACCATCGCGCGCTTCTGATCGGGACGGACCCGGCCGAAGGTGGTGTTGTGGTCGAGCGCGTCGGCCAGGCCGTCGCGGTCCTGCGGTAGCTCCCGCGCGTCGATCGGGTGGCCGCCGCCCGGCAGGTCGAGCGAGGAGGCCACCGCGCCGACCGACACGGCGTTGTCGCCGGAGATGACCTTGATCTCGACATCCTGGCTCGCGAAGTATTCGAGCGTGGCGCGGGCGTCGGGCCGGATCTTCTGCTCCAGCACGACCAGGGCGGCCGGCCGCACGAGGCCGGGGGCGTCGGGTGCGTCCACCGGACGGTCGCTACGAGCCAGCAGCAGCACGCGCAGACCGGAAGCGCCGAGTTCCTCGGCGACCCGCGCCTCCGCGGAGTCCGGGGTGAGCAGCACGTCCGGCGCGCCGAGCAGCCAGTCGCCGTGCTCGCCGTAGGAGCAGCCGCTCCACTTCTTGGCCGAGGAGAACGGCGCCACGGCGGTGCGCTGCCAGCCGGGACCGTCCGGCAACCCCTCGGCGATCGCCTGCACGCTCGCGTTCGGCCGCGGATCGTCGGCCGCGAGCGCGGCCAGCACCGCGCGGACCTCGCCGTCGTCGAAGGCCGCCGACGTCTTGATGTCCGACAGCCGCATGCCGATCTCGGTCAGCGTGCCGGTCTTGTCCGCGCACACCACGTCGACCCTGGCCAGCCCCTCGATCGCAGGCAGTTCCTGGACCAGGCACTTGCGCCGGCCCAGCCGCACCACGCCGACCGCGAATGCGATGGACGTCATCAGCACCAGCCCCTCCGGCACCATCGGCACCAACGCGGCCACCATGCCGGTGACCGCGGGACGCCACGACTCCTTGCTGGAGACCAGCTGGTTGTAGACGCTCAGCAGGCCCGCGGGAACGAGCAGGTAGGTGATGAACTTCAGGATCTTGTCGATACCGCTGCGCAGCTCGGAGTGCACCAGGGTGAACTTGCTGGCCTCCTCCGCCAGCCGCGCGGCGTAGGCGTCCCGGCCGACCTTGGTGGCACGGTAGGCGCCGGACCCGGACACCACGTAGCTGCCCGACATCACCGTCGCGCCGACCGCCTTGTCGATCGGGTCGGCCTCGCCGGTGAGCAACGACTCGTCCACCTCGAGCTGTTCGGACTCCTCGATCGTGCCGTCCACGACGATCTGGTCGCCGGGACCGAGCTCGATCAGGTCGTCGAGCACCACCTCGCGCGGTGCGATCTCGACCGCCGTGCCGTCGCGGCGGACGGTCGGCTTGGCCTGGCCGACGATCGCGAGTTGGTCCAGGGTGCGTTTCGCGCGGATCTCCTGGATGATGCCGACCGCGCTGTTGGCGACGATCAGCAGGCCGAACATGCCGTCGATGATCGAGCCGGTGGCCAGCACCAGGACGAACAGGACTCCGAGGATGGCGTTGATCCGGGTGAAGACGTTGGCGCGCACGATGTCGCGGACGGAGCGCCCCGCGCGATCCGGGACGTCGTTGGTCAAACCGTCGCGGCGGCGTTGCTCGACCTCGGCCACTGTGAGTCCGGTGGCGCCCGGGGCCTGCACGGTAATCGACATGACCGCAAGGCTACGTGACAACTACTTTCGTCTTCGTGCGGCGAAGCAGGTCCATCCCCGGTGTGACGTTCGGCACGAGCGCGTTCTTCTTGTGGGGACTTTTCCCCGCCTTCTTCGGTTTGCTGGCGTTCGCCAGCCCCGGCGAGGTGCTGGCGCAGCGGATCGTCTGGACGCTGCTCGTGGTGGTCGCGGTGCTCGCGGTGAGCGGGCGGCTGCGCGAGCTGCGCGGCATCGACGCACGCGTCTGGCGGCTGGCGGGCGTCGCCTCCGCCGCGATCGCGGTCAACTGGGGTGTGTACGTCTACGGCGTCACCTCTGGTCACGTCGTGGAGTGCGCGCTCGGGTACTTCATCAACCCTTTGGTCACCGTCGCGTTCGGCGTGGTGATCTTTCGTGAGCGGCTGAGCAGGGCGCAGTGGGCCGCCCTGACGCTCGGCGCGACCGCGGTGGCCGTGCTCACCGTGGACTACGGCAGACCGCCGATCATCGCACTGGCACTGGCCTGTTCCTTCGCCACCTATGGCCTGGTGAAGAAGGTCATCCCGCTGGACGCGCTGCGCGGCATCGCCGCCGAGGGCATCGTCGCCGCGCCGTTCGCGCTGGCATTCGCGATCGCCTTGGTGATCACCGGGCACAGCCGATTCACCACCGGCGCCGGGCATACCGCGCTGATGGTGGCCACCGGACCGGTGACCCTCGTGCCGCTGTTGCTGTTCGCCGTCGCCGCCCAGCGGGTTCCGCTGTCCACCATGGGCCTGCTGCAATATCTCACCCCCGCCCTGCAGATGGCCTGGGGCGTCGCCGTCGCGCACGAGCCGATGCCTGCCTCCCGCTGGGCCGGTTTCGCCCTGATCTGGGCCGCGCTGGCGATCTTCACCACCGACGCGCTGCTCCGCGCGCGGCGCGGGCGACGCACACCGCGCCATGTCACCACCGAGCCCGGCCCGCACCCGGACGAAACGCGATCCGCGCCGTGAGAAGAGGCCCTGCTACAGACGTAGCAGTCATGCTACGCTTGTAGCATGACTGCGCTACCCGCTCGCGACTTGCGAAATCACACCGCCGAGGTATTGCGCCGCGTCGAGGCAGGCGAGGAGATCGAGATCCTCAAGGACAATCGGCCCGTCGCGAAGATCATCCCGTTACCTCGGCGTCGACAGTGGGTGCCCGCCCCGGAAATCCTTCGCGAACTGGTTCGCCTCGGCCCGGACACCACAGGCCTGCACCAGGATCTCCGTGAGACGCTGACCGATACGACGGACGACTTGCCGTGGTGAAGGCCGAACGCGCACTCGCGGACACCTCGATATTCATAGGTCTCGAGGCAGAGCGTTTCGACCCGGCACGATTCGACGGATACGAGTGGGGTGTTTCGGTCATCACCCTCGGCGAACTACGTCTCGGTGTGCTGCGGGCCGCGAGCCCGGACGTATCGGCCCGCAGGCTGGCGACCTACCAGCTCGCGAAACAGTTCCAGCCACTGGAACTGGACGAGGCCGTCTCGGAGCACTGGGCGCTGCTGGTCGCGCGTCTGCGAGCCGCCGGGCGCAAGGTGCCGATCAACGACAGTTGGATCGCGGCGACCGCGCTGGCACACGATATTCCGATTGTGACCCAGGATGGCGATTACGACGCGATGCCCGACCTGAAGGTGCTGAAGTTGTAGCAGGTTACGAAGCGCGGCGCACCGGCCACGCAGACCGTATCGACGCCGAGCGAACGTTGCCGCGCCGGGGGATCCGGGGAAAAAAAGGCGGGCCGGTCGCCGGGGCGAACCCCGGCGACCGGTCCGTTCGATCGTGCGGACTAAGCGCAGGCCGCCGACTGCTGGCCGAGGTTGGTCAGCATGGTGCAGGCCCACGCCTTCTGGATCTTCCACTTGCCGTTGTCGGCGACGAACGGCACGTCGACGATGTTCTCCTGGCCGTTCAGGATGAACTTGGCCTTCGCGTTCACGCTGTCGCCGAACGAGGTGACGTCGGTGACCTCGATCTTCACGTCGGCGCCCGCCGCGGCCTGGGACAGGCGGTCCGGCAGCGTCGGATCGGCTTCGGCGCCCTGGACGTTGTCCAGCTTCTCGGAGGCGGGGACCGTCGGGTCGAGCGCGCGGGCGAGGGCGGTGTTCAGCTCCGCGGGGGTCGGGACCGGAGGCAGGTTCGCGCTCGCGGTCGCCGACGCCTTGGCGCTGGTCGACGTCTTCGCGGCAGGCTTGCTGTCCTTGTCGTCGCCGCAGGCGGTCAGGCCAAGCGCGGCGACGATGGCCAGCCCGGCGATCGCTGTGCGTCCAGTCTTACGAAGCTTCAACTGCTCGTCCTTTGCGTTCGAGAGGTCCGTGTCTGTTCCACCATGGCAGCCGCCACCCGAACCGGCGGCGCTGCACGAGGTCCCAGGCTACCGGCACCGGGCGGCGCCGCCCGGGTCCACACGGGACCGACGAAGGTGGTCGGCAGCGAACGTACGCGCCCGACCGGGGGATGTCGAGCGTCGGCCGGGTCCGTCAGCGCAGACTGTCCAGCGGATCGGCCCGGGTGAGCGCGGCATCGTCGGCGGCGAAGGTGCGCGCGGGACCCGGACCGGTGGAACGGGTTTCGAAGCGGACGGTCACGACGCCGAGCCCCGCGCCCTGCACCCAGCCGTGGCCGTGCTCGGGGTGCGTCACGTCCATGCCGGGATGCCAGACGGCGACGGGCAAGGTGGGCGCGGCGGTATGCGCTGCCTCGCCGATCGCGGGTGGGGGTGCCGGCTCGGGCAACGGTTCCGCCACGGCGATCTCGGCGGCGGGGCCGCGATCGAGCTCGGGGAACAGCGACTCCTGACGTACCGTGGACAGCCCCCCGTAGCCGACCCCGACGAGGCGGATCGGACCCAGTTCCCGCGGGTCGAGCGCCGAACGCTGGGCGGCGGCGGCGAGGGTGGCCAGGTCCTCGGTGGCGTAGGGCAGGGTGAAGGAGCGGGTGACGATGCTCATATCGGACTTCTTCAGTTTGAGCACCACCGTGCGCGCCGCGCGGCCGTCCCGGGTCAGGCGCCGGTGCGCCGCGGCGGCCATGTCCTCGATGGCCGGACGAAGCTGCTCGAGGCTGACGATGTCGGTCTCGTAGGTGGTCTCGGCGCTGATCTGCTTCGCCTCGGTGCGTTCGGCCACCGGACGGTCATCGATGCCACGCGCCAGCCGGTGCAGCGCCGCGCCCACGCTGCCGCCGAGAATCGACATCGCCTCCGATTCCGGCAAGGCGGCGAAGGCGCCCACGGTCTCGATGCCCAGCGAACGCAATCTGCTCTCCGCGACCGGACCGATGCCCCACAACTTGCGCACCGGCAGACCAGCGAGCAGATGCTGTTGCTCGACCGGCGAGATCACCCGGATCCCATCGGGTTTGGCCAGACCGGAAGCAATCTTCGCGAGCTGTTTCCCGGTGCCCGCCCCGACCGAGGCGGTCAACCCGGTCCGTTCGCGCACCACCGCGCGCAATTCCGCACAGAACGCGTGCACCTGGGCCACCGTCGCGCCCGCCAACTCGGCGGGCTCGCCGAACGCCTCGTCGAACGACAACGTCTCCAGCACCGGTATCCGGCTGCGCAGCGCGTCGAAGACCTGTCCGCTCACCACGCCGTAGACCGCCCCGCGCGGCGGCACCACCACCGCGGTGACGCCGACCAACCGGCGCGCCTGGTGCATCGGCATCGCCGACCGCGCGCCGAACACCCGCGCCTCGTAGCTGGCTCCGGCAACGACGCCGCGCCCTCCGGTCCCACCGACCAGCACCGGCCTGCCGCGCAAGGTCGGCCGGGTCAGCTGCTCGACCGAGGCGAAGAACGCGTCCATGTCGATGTGCAGCACCCAACGCCGGGCGGCGCTGTCCGCGTCGGCGAGCTCCGGAGGATGCTCCGGACTCACCGGGCTTTCGCCGGGTGTTGTCCCGGACCGGGTCGCCGGCGCGGCCGCGCGCTCCACACTCGGCTTCTCGGTACGCACGGCTGCAATGTACGCCCGCCCACCGACACCTGGAGGCAGCGGTGACGCTGTGCGATGGCTGTGCGCTAGCTGCCGGTTGCCTGCCGGTCTCGGCACCGGCTCCGGATGGCCGCCGTTCCGCCGTGGTGGCCTTGATCTGCCCTTTTCCGCCGTCGAACGATGTACTGGAGAGTCTCGAATAACCCGCCGACCTACCGCCGGGACGCAACCTGACTCGCGGTCCGATATGTGATGATCGGACCCATGAATATCCGCAAGGCCGTCATCCCGGCCGCTGGTATCGGCTCTCGCCTGCTTCCGCTGACCAAGGCCATCCCCAAGGAGATGCTGCCGGTCGGCGACAAGCCGGTGATCGAGCACACCGTCCGCGAGCTGGTCGCTTCGGGCATCACCGACATCACCATCGTGGTCAGCGGCGGAAAATCACTGATCCAGGATCACTTCCGCCCCAACCCGGCGCTGGTGGCCCAATTGCGCGCGGACGGCAAGACCGCCTTCGCCGACGCGGTCGAGGAGGTCGGCGAGCTGTCCCGGCTCGGCCACATCACCTACCTCGACCAGCACGGGCCCTACGGCAACGGCACCCCGGTGCTCAACGCCGCGCGCAATCTCGGCGACGAGCCGATGCTGGTGCTGTGGCCGGACGACGTATTCGTCGCCGAGGTGCCGCGCGCCCAGCAACTCATCGACGCCTATGAGGCCACCGGAGCCCCCGTCCTCGCACTGATGCCGATGGACCCGTCCGAGTCGCAGCGCTACGGCGTGCCGGTGGTCGCCGACGACCACGGCAACGGCCTGCTGCGCATCACCGGGCTGCGGGAGAAGCCTAAGCCGAAGGACGCGCCGTCGTCCTTCGCCGCAATCGGCGGCTACGTCGTCACCCCCGGCATCATCGAGGAACTGCGCACGCAGACCGAGGCGTGGTACGAGCACCGCACCGGCGAGGTGTATCTCACCGATGCGATCAACGTGCACGCGGCGAACAACCCGGTCTTCGGGCAGGTGATCCGCGGCCGGTGGTACGACACCGGCAACCCGGCCGACTACTTGGTGGCGCAATTCGCCTCGGCGCTGGCGCATGCGCAGTACGGACCGTTGCTGCGCACCCTCGCCGACGGCCTCGACAACTGATCAGCCCGCACCGCAGCCGACAGCGCTGAGCCGCTGTGCCCAGCCGGCCACAGCACGCGGCACATGACGCCGCCGAACAACCTGCACCCGGCCCAGGGTCGGCGCCGACGGGCGATATCGCGGCCCCGACCACACCTGTTGGTCGGGGCCGTTTTCTCCCAGCAGAAGCAGAAGCCGCGATTCGTGACGCAGGTCCTCGATCGGTGCTCAGAAGCGCCGGATGGCGTAGATGTCGAATTGTTCCAGCGGGGTGTAGCCGACCGGCACACCCCAGTCGTAGGCGTTGAGCACCTGGCCCAAACCGGCGTAGATGCCGACATGGGAGCCGTCACTGTTCAGCACGACGATGTCCCCGGGGGAAAGGGAGGCCCGCGGGACCGGCGTGCCCGCCTTCGCCTGCTGCCAGGTGGTCCGCGGAATGCTCACGCCGACCTGTCGGTACGCCCACTGCACCAAGCCCGAGCAGTCCCAGCTGGAGGGGCCGGTCCCGCCCCATTCGTAGGGCTTGCCGATCTGGGTAGTCGCCGCGGCCAGTGCGCCGAGGCCGAACACACTGGGCACCGGCAGGGCGGCCGAGCCGCTGGCGCTGCCGGAGTCGCCACTGCCCGAGGCCGAACCGGACGACGCGCTGCCCGGCCCGCTGCCGGAAGCGCTGCCCGTATCGGCCCAGGCAGGTCCGACGGGCGAGAGGATTGCGATGATCGATAGCGAGAATCCGAGTGCGATGCGGTGCAACGATTTTCTCGGCACGTACTCGCCCCTTCCATGGGCGCGGTCGACTGGCCACCGATCGGCAGCCTGGCTAATACATGGCATCAGCAGCGGTCACCGATGCGGGACCGCGGCCACCCGCGCCGGACGTGTTTCCGGCACGGCCGAATTCCAAGTAAGACAACCCAGAAAGAGAGACTGCCGCCCCCAGCGATCATCTGGGCAACAGCAGCGACATCGCAGATTGTGCCTGGGTTTTCGGCGAATTGTCGGGAATCAGCTAATTCTCAGCATGTGATCTACATCACTTAAGCGCACGCCGCCGAAGTGCCCGCCACGTGCTCGCACTGTGCGGTCTGATGCCGCACCGTCGACCCGGCTCCTGCGCGGTGCGACTGGACGACGAACGTTGCGCCATTCCCGGCGCAGCCTGCGCGGATCACCGAAGCCGGTGTCCAGCTGCGACAGTCGCCACGAGGACCGCGCGAAACGAGAGCCGGGGCGAGACCTTTCGGTCCCGCCCCGGCTCTCCGGTATCCGCCGCTCAGGCCTTGGTGATCCGCGCGCGCACGCCACCCACCAGCTCGGCGGCCGCCGGACCCGCGTCGCCGAAACTCAGCGTGGTGGCGAGGATCTCGCCCGCGATCAGGTCACGGTGGGCCTGGGCCCAGGCGGCCCGGTCCGCGGGGACGTCCAGGACCACGGTGATGCGGTCGGAAACGTCCAGCCCGGAGGACTTCCTGGTCTCCTGGAGGTCACGGATGAGGTCGCGCGCCCAGCCCTCGGCTTCCAGTTCCTCGGTGACCACCGAGTTCAGCACCACCAGGCCCGCGTTCGCGGGCAGCGCGGCGGTCGACTCGGGCTCGGCGGCGACCAGGCGCTGGGTGTATTCCTCGGGCAGCAGGGCGATTCCGGCCGCTCGGACGGTGCCGTCCGCGTCCTCGGACCACTCCCCGGCCTTCACCGCCTTGATCACCGTCTGCACGTCCTTGCCGAGGCGCGGACCCGCGGCGCGGGCGTTGACCACCAGCTCGAACCGGCCGTGCGCGTCCACGTCGGTGGTCAGGTCCACCTTCTTGACGTTGACCTCGTCGGCGACGATGTCGGCGAACGGCGCCAGCCGCTCGGCGTCGGCCGCGGCGATGGTGACCTCCGCCAGCGGCAGCCGCACCCGCAGGTTCTGCGCCTTCCGCAGGCTCAGCACCGTCGAGCACACCACGCGCACCTCGTCCATGGCGGCGACCAACTCCGGGTCGTCCGGCAGCTCCCCCTCCTTCGGCCAGTCGGCCAGGTGCACCGACTCGCCGCCGGTCAGCCCGCGCCAGATCACCTCGGTGATCAGCGGCAGCAACGGCGCCGCCAGCCGGGTGACCACCTCGAGCACCGTGTGCAGGGTGTCCACCGCGTCGCGGTCCTCACTCCAGAACCGCGACCGCGACCGCCGCACATACCAGTTGGTCAGCGCGTCGGCGAACGAGCGCAGTTCCTCGCAGGCGCCCGCGATGTCGTAGACCTCCAGCGCCTCGGTGATGACGTCCCTGGTCCGCGCGAGCTTCGCCAGGATGTAGCGGTCGAGCACGTGCGGCGAGTCGGTCCGCCACACACCCGGCTTCGAGGCGTACAGCTGCAGGAAGGTCCACGCGTTCCACAGCGGCCGCAGCGCGTGACTCACACCCTCGCGGATGCCGCGCTCGGTGACGATGAGATTGCCGCCGCGCAGGATCGGCGAACTCATCAGGAACCAGCGCATCGCGTCCGAGCCGTCCCGGTCGAACACTTCGTTGACGTCCGGGTAGTTGCCCTTCGACTTGCTCATCTTCAGGCCGTCGTCGCCGAGCACGATGCCGTGCGCGGCCACGGTCTTGAACGCCGGGGCATCGAACAGCGCCGTCGCCAGCACGTGCAGCGTGTAGAACCAGCCGCGGGTCTGCCCGTTGTACTCGACGATGAAATCGCCCGGGAAATGGCTGTCGAACCACTCCTTGTTCTCGAACGGGTAGTGCACCTGGGCATACGGCATCGAGCCGGACTCGAACCAGCAGTCCAGCACTTCGGGCACCCGGCGCATGGTCGACCCGCCGGTCGGGTCGTCGGGATTCGGCCGGGTCAGCTCATCGATCATCGGGCGGTGCAGATCGGCAGGGCGCACGCCGAAGTCGCGCTCGAGCTCGTCCAGCGAGCCGTACACGTCCACGCGCGGATAGGCCGGATCGTCGGACACCCACACCGGGATCGGGCTGCCCCAATAGCGGTTGCGGCTGATGTTCCAGTCGCGCGCGCCCTCGAGCCACTTGCCGAACTGGCCGTCGCGGATGTGCTCGGGCACCCAGGTGATCTGCTTGTTCAGCTCGACCATCCGCTCGCGGAACTTCGTGACCGCGACGAACCAGGACGGCACGGCCATGTAGATCAGCGGCTGCCCGGAGCGCCAGCTGTGCGGGTACGAGTGCTCGATGGTCTCGTGCCGCAACAACTTTCCCGCGGCCTTGAGGTCCTTGATGATCACCGGGTTGGCGTCGAACACCATCAGACCCTCGTACGGCGGGACCATCGAGGTGAACTTGCCGCCCGCATCCAGCGGCTGCACCAGCTCGATGCCGTGGGCCGTGGCGACCTCCATGTCCTCCTCACCGAAGGCGGGCGCGAGATGCACGATGCCGGTGCCGGAGTCGGTGGTCACATAATCGGCGGTGAGCACGCGGTGGGCGTTGGGGTGGCCCAGGAAGAAGTCGAACGGCGGGGCGTAGGAGACCTCGGCCAGCGCGGCGCCGTCGAACTCGCCGAGCACCTGCGCGTCCTCGCCGAACTCCCGCGCATAGTGCGTGACCCGTTCGGCCGCGAGCACATAGCGCTTGCCGTCGGCCGCGCGCAGGTGCACATAGCGGACGTCGGGGTGAACGGCGATCGCCAGGTTGGACGGCAGTGTCCACGGTGTCGTGGTCCAGATCAGCGCGTTGGCGCCGTCGAGTTCGTGCAGCGGGTGTTCCGCGGGCACGCGCAGCGCCATATCGACGGTGACCGCCGGATCCTGACGCATCTTGTACGCGTCGTCGAGGCGGGTTTCCTGATTCGACAGCGGCGTCTGCTCGTACCAGCTGTAGGGCAGCACCCGGAAACCCTGATAGATCAGCCCTTTGTCGTACAGCGACTTGAACGCCCACATCACCGACTCCATGAAGTCGGTATCCAGCGTCTTGTAGTCGTTGTCGAAGTCGACCCAGCGGGCCTGGCGGGTCACGTAGTCGCGCCATTCCCCGGTGTATCGCAGCACCGATGTTTTGCAGGCCGCGTTGAATTCCGCGAGGCCCATCGCATCGATCTGTGATTTGTCCGTTATACCCAGCTGCTTTTCGGCTTCGATTTCCGCGGGCAACCCGTGGCAGTCCCATCCGAATCGCCGATCGACCCGCTTGCCGCGCATGGTCTGGAAACGCGGAACGAGATCCTTGACGTATCCGGTGAGCAAATGTCCGTAATGCGGCAGACCGTTGGCGAAGGGCGGCCCGTCATAGAAGACGAATTCCGCTGCGCCGGAACGGTTTTCGATGCTGGCGCGGAAGGTGTCGGCGGCCGCCCACGCGTCGAGCACGCGGCGCTCCATCTCGGGGAACGACGCCCCGTTGCCGACGCTCAGGTCGACGCGCGGGTATGCGCTGTTGCTGGAAGTGTGGTCCGCCATGGCGGATGCGTCTCCTCGTGCCGTGTTCGTTGGCACGGGGACGATGACGGCGCCCGGTGCGCCGAAACCGCGGTACCACCCCGCTTGTCCGGCGTGACGAACACCGGACCTCTCATTCACGAGCTGTGACGGGCTCACCCGTTCGGTTCTACTGAGCGGCCGCCCCGCAGGCCGTGCCGCCGTTCTTCCGAAGGCTCCCCGGTGATAGCCGGATCGACGCCGTATTCATGTTTGATTCTAGCCGCAGCGGTCAACTCAGTTTGTAAGGCAGGTCGGCGCCGGGCCGGTGCGGCCGCCTTCACCGTTTGGCATGACGACCAGGAGGCGGCGGGGAATCACCATCCGGACTCCGTATGGACAAGGCACTCACCAGCAAGAGCATCGCACCGACGACACACACCACGATGCAGCCCCACGCCCAGATCACCGAGCCGGTGGTGAGCGCGGCCACGAGCAGGGCGAAGCCGATCGCGGCAAGGACGAGTGTCAAGACGAGCATGGTGACCCCCAAGGCATGCCGGGCGGCTCGACAGTTCCTCTAACGGTATGCGAACTGCTGCGCTGGGGCGCCGCGCGCTACTTGCCGCCCTTGGCGAAAGAGGCCGGCGCGAGGTTGTTGGCCGTGTTGGCGTCCGCGAAGGCTTCGCCACCGTCGACCGGCACCGCCGAGCCACGGTTCTCCAACTCCTCGAGCTGCGACTCCAGGTACGACTTCAACCGCACGCGGTACTCGCGCTCGAAGGTCTTGAGCTGCTCGATCCGGCTCTCCAGGACGCTGCGCTGCTGAGTGATGGTCGCCATGATCTCGGTGTGCTTGCGCTCGGCGTCGGCCTGCAGCGCGTCGGCCTTCTCCTTGGCCTGGCGCAGCTGGTTGTCCGAGCGGGTCTGCGCGTCCGACAGCATCGCGTCCGACTTCTGGCGGGCGTCGGCGATCATGGCCTCCGACCGCGTCCTGGCGTCTCCGACCAGTCGCTCGGAATTCGCCCGGGCATTCGACAGCAAGCTCTCCGCCTCGGCCTTGGCGTCGCTGGTCAGCCAATCCGCCATCTCCTGGGCGAGGCTGAGCACCTTGGCGGCCTGCAGGTTCGCGTCCGCGCCGGGAGCGTCCTTGGCCACCGGAGCGGCGGGCATCGGAGCGGGCGGCGCGGCGGGAACCGGCGGCTTGATCGGTTCCGGCTGGGGCGGCGGGACCTGCTGAATCGGCGCTTTCACGGTGTTCGCCATCGCCGGACCGCGGTTCTTCTTGGCATCGGCCAGTTCCGCGTCGAGTTCGGCGACCCGCTGGCGCAGATCGGCGTTCTCCTCGATCAGACGCGAGAGCTCCTGCTCCACGAGATCCAGGAACGCGTCGACTTCATCCTCGTTGTAGCCGCGCTTCCCGATCGGCGGTTTGCTGAACGCGACGTTGTGCACATCGGCTGGGGTCAGCGGCATGGAAGGATCCCTTCACGCGTCTTTTGGAGATCTAGCAGATCTAGCAAGCTGTCTACACGGCCCATTCTGTCACACCGGAGCTACCGGTTGCCCGAGCCTGCCCACGATCGACATCAGGATGAAGACGATGAAAAGCAGGACCATTATCGACAGATCCAGGCGAATTCCGCCCAGTGACACGGGGGGTATCAACCGCCGCAGCAGTTTCACCGGAGGGTCGGTGATCGTGAAGATCACCTCCAGGACGACGACCACGACACCGGTAGGACGCCAGTCTCGGGCAAAGCTACGGATGAACTCGACGATCACCCGGCTGATCAGCAACAGCCAGAAGATGAACAGTACGAAGTACAGCACCGCGAACAAGGCCACGACTTCACTCTGCCGTAAAAATCGCGTCGCGCAAAATGCCCGCGCCCCACAACCTGCATCCGGTCTGCTCCACCCCCCAGATCACGACCTTATTTCTGGTTGTAGAAGCCGGTTTCCGCGATGCGCCTGCGTTCTTCCGCTGATACGTCGACGTCCGCCGGTGAGAGCAGGAACACTTTCGTCGCCACCTTGTCGAACGACCCGCGCAGCGCGAAGGCCAGGCCCGCGGCGAAGTCGACCAGCCGCTTGGCGTCGGCGTTGCTCAGATCCACCAGGTCCATGATCACCGGATTGCCCTCGCGGAAACGTTCGCCGATGATGCGAGCCTCGCTGTAGTCGCGCGGGCGCAGCGTCGTGATCTTGGACAAGGGGCCTCCGTCCTCGAAGATCCCGGGCCGCCGCACCGGGGCGGGCTCGGGACGCACGCGCTCCTCCAGCCTGCGCTCTTCCGCGTCGGGGTCGACGGCGAGCGCGCCACGGGTGGCGCCACGCAGCGTCGGCGCGCTCCCACCTGCCCGGAACCGACCCGACGGGGCGGAGTCGATCCGGGTGGGACGGCGGGGCGCGTCGTAGCGGTCGTCGCCGTAGGGCTCGTCGGCGTAGTCGTCGCGCCGCGACACCGAGTAACCCGCCTTGTACGGCGACTTGTAGGCAGGCTCGGGGTAGTCGACGTCGTCGAAACGGCCTGCGCCGTACCGGTCTTCGCCGTAGCGATCGACGTAGCCGTCGCGGTCGGAGTAGTCACGGGGCCGGGGCCGGCGAGCACCTCGCTCGTCCACGCCTCGGGGGGCGCGATCGTCGACGTAGTCGTCTTCGTAATCCTCGAGCGGAACCATGCCGAAGTACGCCTTGAACTTGTGCAGCGTGCTCATTGGTCGACCTTCCTTCGGCCCCGGTGGCGGCCGGGTGTTGAAGTCTTGCTCAGCCCTCTTCAGTTCCCAGCATATGTGTCGAATGTGACTGATGAGGTTTCTTTGCTAGCCCGAGGTTATCGGTCGTATACCCATCAAGGCGGTACCGACACGCACAACCGTCGAACCGTGTTCGATCGCGGATTCGAGATCACCCGACATTCCCGCCGAAAGCTCCGTAGCGTCCGGATGATCGGCGAGCAACAGCGTGTGCAACATCGCAAGTCGCGCAAATGCGGCATCAGACTCCGCCCCCAAGGGCGGAATGGCCATCAGACCCGACAAACGTAATCCCGGAGCTTCCGCAATCCGTCCGGCGAGGGCGGGGAGATCGCCCGCCGCGACGCCCCCTCGGGTGGGGTCGTCATCCAGGCTCACCTGCAGCAACACGCGGACCGGTTCGGTACGATCCCCCGCCTCCAACGCGGCTGTCGCACCCGCGTCAAGAGCGGTTGCCAGCCGTTCGCTGTCTACCGAGTGAACGGTGTGCGCCCAGCGGGCGACAGCGCGTGCTTTGTTCCGCTGCAACCGCCCGATCATGTGCCAGCGGATGCCGGAGAGGTCTTCGTCACGCAGGGCCGCCACCTTGGCGGCGGCCTCCTGCTCCCGCGACTCGCCGAACTCGCGCCAGCCGAGCCGATGCAGAATCGCCACATCCGAGGCGGGGAAGAATTTCGTCACCGGCAGCAGCCGCACCGACTCCGGCGACCGGCCCGCCGCGTGACATGCCGCATCGATGCGGGCGAGCAGACCCGCCAGGTTGTCCGACAGCTCGGCGGTCCGCGCCGCGAGCGCCTCGTCCACCGCGGTCTCCGCCTCGGCGCTCATGCCCGCACCCCGCCGGCGCCCGGCATCGCGCGGACGGCGCTTCGCGCGCTCATGCGGAAGCCTCCATCCAGATCACGCTGCCGATCCGGCCGGTCGGCGCGCCGCGACGATGGCTGAACAGGGTCTGATCCTCGATGGTGCAGCGCGGGTCGACCGCGATCGCGGCGACGCCGGCCTCGGTGAGCTGCCGGGAGATGCCCGCTCGCAGGTCCAGGCCAGGGGTGCCGCGGACGGTGGTGGTCGCGCTGCCGGGCAGATGCGCCTCCACGTCGTCGCGCATCGCGGCCGGAACCTCGTACCGGCGACCGGACGCGGCGGGCCCGAGCAAGGCCCCGACCCGCTCCAGGCGTGCGCCGACCGACACCATCGCCTCCAGCACACGCGGCACGATGCCGATGCGTGCGCCGACCCGCCCGGCGTGCACGGCGGCGATCACGCCCGCCGTGTCGTCGGATAGGAGGATGGGCACGCAGTCGGCGCTGAGCGCGACCAGCGCGAGCCCGGGCACGGTGGTGACGAGGGCGTCGGTGACGGGGACCGGCTCGGCGCGCGGGCCGTCGACGATCTCCACGTTGCGGCCGTGGATCTGTTCCATCCAGACCATGCGCTCGGGCGTCAGGCCGATTCCCTCGGCCAGCCGATCGCGGTTGCGCCGCACCGCCGCCGGATCGTCGCCGACGTGGTCGCCGAGATTGAACGAGTCGTAGGGCGGCGCCGAGAAGCCTCCGGACCTGGTCGTGGTGACCCGTCGGACAGTGATGGTCGGCGCGATAGTCATGGCCCCGAGCCTAGTGGCGCTCGGTGAAGGCCGTCGAAATCCCCAGGTAGAGGCCGGATTTTCACCCGGCCGATCGCGCTCGGCCGCTTCGCGCGCCTGCGCTCCCCCGAAATAGCTTGTCGGTCGTCACACTTCGGGACACCGCTCCCCGTGTCCCGCCCGCGCATCCCGGCGCGGGCCGGGATCGCTGTTCCAGCTCGGTCCCGGCCCGCGCCGGAACCGTACTCCTGCGCTCAGCCCCTCCGCATGAACGAGGGCACGTCCACGTCGTCGTCATCGTCGCCGGCGTCCGGCGGCGTGATGTGGGACCGTGAGTTGGTCGTGACCGTCGGCTCGGCCAGCGTGCGTGCTCGTTCGGTGTCGCGGTAGCTCGGAATCGCGCCGCGGCCGGCCGTACCCGCGGTGGACGTGCTCGGCGTGCTGTCGCTGCTACGCGCGGCGATCTCACTGGCGCGGCTCTGCCCGATCTCGCCCGAGCGCGCGGTGCCGATGGTGCTGCGGCCCGAGTTCTCGAAAGTGCGCCGGGCAGGCCCGCCGCCGTCGAAGCCAGCCGCGATCACGGTGACCCGCACCTCGTCCCCGAGCGAGTCATCGATCACGGTGCCGAAGATGATGTTGGCCTCGATGTGCGCGGCTTCCTGCACGAGCGACGCCGCCTCGTTGATCTCGAACAAGCCCAGGTCGGACCCGCCCGCGATCGACAGCAGCACGCCGTGCGCACCGTCCATGGACGCTTCCAGCAGCGGCGAATTGATGGCGGACTCGGCCGCTTTCACCGAGCGGCCCTCGCCGCGCGCCGAACCGATACCCATCAGCGCGCTGCCCGCCCCGGACATCACGCTCTTGACGTCGGCGAAGTCGACGTTGATCAGGCCGGGGGTGGTGATCAGGTCGGTGATGCCCTGCACACCGTTGAGCAGCACCTCGTCGGCGGAACGGAACGCGTCCATCAGGCTCACCGCGGCGTCGCCGAGCTGCAGCAGCCGGTCGTTCGGGATGACGATCAGCGTGTCGCAGGACTCGCGCAGCAGGTTGATGCCGACCTCGGCCTGGTTCCCGCGCCGCTTGCCCTCGAAGGAGAACGGACGGGTGACCACGCCGATGGTGAGCGCGCCGAGCTTGCGCGCGATCTGCGCTACGACGGGGGCGCCACCGGTACCGGTGCCACCGCCCTCACCCGCGGTGACGAAGACCATGTCGGCGCCCTTGAGCACCTCTTCGATCTCGTCCTTGTGGTCCTCGGCGGCCTTGCGCCCGACTTCGGGGTCGGCGCCGGCTCCCAGACCGCGGGTCAGTTCACGGCCGACGTCGAGCTTGACGTCGGCGTCGCTCATCAGCAGCGCCTGGGCGTCGGTGTTGACCGCGATGAACTCGACACCTTTGAGTCCCTGCTCGATCATCCGGTTGACGGCATTCACACCGCCGCCGCCGATACCGACGACCTTGATCACCGCAAGGTAGTTGTGCGGGGGCGTCATGGGCTCTCGCCTTCCTTCGATCTAAAGCCTGTCGTTTTCGGATTCTCGGCACGCCGCTCGGGCCCGTTCCGCGGGTGGGGTCGCTGCGAAGAAGCGAACCGCGGTTCGGCAAACCCTAAAGCTCAACCATAGGGTTAGCGTTATGTCAAGTATCCGACTGGTGCGGAACGCTATTCGCAGCCGACGCGATACGCGCGCAGGCGCGCCGAAACGAGAGCCAGAATCTTGCGTGATCCCGCTCGTCTCGCCGCTCCACACGTCGTATGGTGAACGGTTGCCCCCCGGCCCTCTTCTCGGCGCCGGAACCACTTCCGGGCCGCCGAAAATTCCCTGGACGCAATGGGTGTGGATCACTTTACCGTGACCAGATTGGGACTCGAAACATCGAACACCGTTCCGGGGCGTGTCAACAACGGCAACACGACCGCCGCCTTTCGTTCGGCGTCGTTGGTCCCGCCCCAGAGTACCGTGCGACCGTCCTTGAGATTCAGCGAAATATCCGAAATGGACCGTGCGGCAACCTCCTCCACGAGAACCGCCAGCGCAGCAGGCACGATGGCGAGTATGGAGACCGCCGCCGCGGTCAGCGGATCGGCGCCGCCGGGATGATCGGTGATCAACTTCGGCACGCCGATAGGCGCGGTCTCCACCGCGAATTCCACGCCCTCGGCATCCAGCAGATGCGCGCCTTGCGGGCTGTCGTAGAACAACACCGGAACGCGCTCGACGACCGTCACCCGAACCGTGGACGGAAATACGCGCTGCACCCGTGCGGTGCGCACCTTCGGAATGCCCGCCACCCGCCGGGCGATCGCGCTGGTGTCGATTCGCAGCATCGAGCGCCCGGACGGGATTTCGAGCACATCTCGCACCTGTTGTTCGGGTACTGCCACCGCCCCCTCGATCCGCACGATGCGCACCGAGAGCACCGGGGTGAACCAGGCGAGGGCACAGACCACCGTAAGAACGCACACGCCCAGCAATCCCCACAAGCGAATTCGGCGCCATTCGAGCGCGCCGAACCGATCACTGGCGCGGCGCCCGGCCGCGCGCGCCGACCCGACCCCGCGCACGCCGGGTCACCGTCCGTGCTGGGGACGCGCCCGTAATCCGTCGAGAATCTGGCTGCCCAGCATCGTCACGTCGCCCGCGCCCATGGTGATCACCACGTCGCCCGGCAACGCCAACCCGGCGACCTGGCGCCCGACCCGGGACATATCCGGTTGATAGTGCACCGGTTTCGTCACCGACTGCGCGACCAGCGCGCCGTTCACGCCGGGCAGCGGCTTCTCCCGCGCGCCGTAGACGTCGAGCACGACGACCTCGTCGGCCAGGCTGAGCGCGGCGCCGAAGTCCGCGGCGAAGGTCGCGGTCCGGCTGTAGAGGTGCGGCTGGAAGACCACGATGACCCGTCCCTGCCTGGAGCGGGCGCCGTCGCGGGCCTCCTGCTGAACCAGTTCGGCGGCGGCGCCGAGCACGGCGCGCACCTCCGTCGGGTGGTGGGCGTAATCGTCGAAGACGCGCACGCCGTTCTCCCGTCCGGCGAACTGGAACCGGCGGTGCACACCCCCGAACCCCTCCAGGCCCTGAATGATCTCACCCATGTCGGCGCCGGTGGCGTGGGCGGCCAGCAGCGCTCCGAGCGCGTTCAGCGCCATGTGCCTGCCCGGTACCGACAGGCGCAGCGTGCGCGGCGCGGCCTCGTCGGCGAGCTGGAATTGCACGATCCCGCCGACGTCGCGCGGCTCCCAGCTGTGCAACCGCGCGCCCACCGGGACCGGCGCGTCCGCGAGGTCTCCGGAGCCGTAGCCGAGAACGCGGACCTCGCGCCGCGCCAAACGCTCGCCGACCCGCTCGGCCAGCGCGCGCGAGCCCGGATCATCCAGGCACACCACCAGCAGGCCCCCCGCGGCGACCCGGTCGGCGAAGTCGTCGAATACCTGCACGTAGGCCTCATCGGATCCGAAGAAATCCAGGTGGTCGGACTCGATATTGGTGACAACGGCGACGTCCGGGTCGTACTGCAGCAGTGAGCCGTCGCTCTCGTCGGCCTCCGCCACGAAGATGTCGCCGGTGCCGTGGTGGGCGTTGGTGCCCGCCTCGTTCAGTTCGCCGCCGACCGCGAACGACGGGTCGAACCCGCAGTGCTGCAACGACACGATGAGCATCGAGGTGGTGGAAGTCTTGCCGTGCGTACCGGAGACCAGCAGCGTCCGATGCCCCCGCATCAGCGACGCCAGCACCGTGGGCCGCAGCAGCACCGGGATGTCGCGACGGTTGGCCTCGACGAGTTCCGGATTGGTCTTCGGGATGGCCGCGTACGTGGTGACCACCGCGGTCGGGCCGCCGGGGAGCAGGTCCAAGGCGGTGGCGTCGTGCCCGATCCGCACCTGCGCGCCCCGAGCCCGCAGGGCGAGCACGCCCCGGCTCTCCTTCGCGTCCGACCCCGACACCGCGCCGCCGCGGGCGAGCAGGATCCGGGCGATGCCGGACATACCGGCCCCGCCGATCCCGACCATGTGCACGCGTTCGAGTTCCGGGGGCAGCCCGCTGCGTTCGGTGTCCGGTCCCGCCTGGTCTGCCGTGGTGTCGCTCATCGGCGCGCCACCGCCGCCGCGATCCGCGCCACCTCGTCGGCGGCGTCACGGTGCCCGGCGCCTGCGGCGGCCCGGCCCATCTCGGTCAGCCGTGCGGAGTCCATGAGCAGCCCAATCACCTCATCGATCACGTATTTCGGCGTCAACTCGGAATCGGGGACAATTCTGCCACCGCCCTGGCGCACCACGGGCCGGGCGTTGAGTTCCTGCTCCCCGTTGCCGTGTGGCAGCGGCACGTAGAAGGCGGGCAGCCCGACCGCGGACACCTCCGCGACGGTCATCGCGCCCGATCGGCAGACCACTGCGTCGGCGGCCGCGTAGGCGAGGTCCATCCGGGACAGGTACGGCACCGCGAGGTAACGAGCGCCGTCCCGGCCGCCCGCGGCGGAGTCGCCCAGGTCGAGGATGTTCTTGGGTCCGTGCGCGTGCAGCACCGAGATCCCGGCGGCGGCGAGCTGGGGTGCGGCTCCCGACACCGCCTCGTTCAGGGTGCGCGCTCCCTGCGACCCGCCGAAGACCAGCAACACCGGCCCTTCGGGTGGGAGGCCGAAGTGCGCCCGCGCCTCGGTGCGCAGTGCGGCGCGGTCCAGTCCGGTGATCGATGCGCGCACCGGAATGCCCACCACCTGCGCGTTCGGCAGGCCCGAGTCCGGGACCGCCGCCAGCACCCGCGCCGCGCGGCGGGCGCCGACCTTGTTCGCGATGCCCGCCTTGGCGTTCGCCTCGTGTACCACCACCGGGACCGGGCGCCTGCGGCGCAGCACGCCCGCCCCCGCGGCGAGATACGCCGGAAGCGCCACGTACCCGCCGAAACCGATGATCACGTCGGCCTCGACCGCATCGATGACGGCGCGGGTGGCGGCCACCGAGGCCCGGACCCGTCCAGGCAGCCGCAGCAGATCCATGGTGGGTTTGCGCGGCAAGGGGACCGGAGGGATGAGCTCGAGCGGATAGCCGCGTTCGGGAACCAAGCGGGTCTCCAGCCCGCGCTCGGTGCCCAGCGCCGTCACCCGGATCGAATCGTCGAGCCGCCGCAACGCGTCCGCCACCGCCAGTGCCGGTTCGATGTGGCCCGCCGTGCCGCCGCCCGCGACGATTACCGAGATCACCTAGATCTTCCCCGTTCTCTTGCATGGTTGACCGGATAGCTGGGTTCCCAAGCCCTGGTGGCGCGCGCCGAGCTGGTGCCGCGGCTCTCCGGCGAACGCCGCCGCGGCGGTTCGGCGCCGTAGCGCCCGCGCCTGCCCGGCGGCAGTGCCGACGGTCCACGCTCGCCCGCCCGCGGCGCCCGGCCGCGGCGGCCCGAGCCGGCCCGAGCCGGTGCGTACACCTCTGGTTTGGGCAACCGCAACAGCCTACTGAAACGACCGTCCTGTCCGGCGTGCAGCGCCGCGACCGCCTCCGGCTCGTGTCTGGCCGCGCTGGCGATGATGCCGAACATGAACAGCGTGATGGCCAGTGACGATCCGCCCGCGGAGACCAGCGGCAGCTGCAACCCGGTGACCGGGAGCAGGCCGACCACATAGCCGATGTTGATCAGTGCCTGCGCGGTGATCCAGGTCGTCGCGGTCGCGGTGAGCAACCGCAGGAACGGATCCACCGACCGGGCCGCGATCCGCAGGCCGGTGTAGACGAACAGCGCGAACAGGCCGAGCACCAGCGCGCAGCCGAGATAGCCGAGTTCCTCGCCGATGATCGCGAAGATGAAGTCGTTGTGCGAATTCGGCAGATAGCTCCACTTGGCGCGGCTCTGTCCCAGGCCGCGTCCCCAGATACCGCCGTCGGCCAGCGAGTACAGCGCCTGCCGGGCCTGGTAGTTGATGCCCTGCGGGTCATCGCCGGGGTTGAAGAACGCGCGCATCCGGTCGGAGCGATAACCGGCGGACAGCGCTAGCACGCCCGCGGCGATCACGCCGGACAGTGCGATCGTCACGAACAGGCGCACCGGCAGGCCGCCGAACCACAGCAACGCGCCGAGCACGACACCCAGCGCGATGGTGGTGGACAGGTTCGGTTGCAGCACCACGAGCAAGCACACCAGCAGACCGGCGGGGACCAGCGGAACCAGGATGTCCTTGAGGCTGGCGCGCTCGGCGCGGCGGGAGGCCAGCAGGTGCGCGCCCCACACCACCAGCGTCACCTTCACGACCTCCGACGGCTGCACCGAGACCGGCCCGAGCACCAGCCAGCGGCGCGCGCCCTGCACCTGCGAACCGATGCCGGGTATCAGCACCAGCAGCAGCGCCAGCACCGACAGCGCGAACAGCGGGAAAGACCACTGCCGCAGCCTGCGCAGGGGAATGCGCAGCGCCAGATAGAACAGCACGGTGCCGACGGCGGCGAACATGGCCTGCTGGATGAACAGCGAGTATGCCGATCCGCCGTCGGCGTAGGCCTCCACGCTGGAGGCCGACAGGACCATCACCAACCCCAGCACGGTGAGCAGGGTGGCGATGGTGACCACCAGATGGAACGACGCGAGCGGCCGCGCCAGCCAGGCCCAGAACCGAGGGACCGCCTCGCGCTTGCGCCGCGCCGATTCCGTCATAGCCGCCGTCCGATGTCACCGTCTTCCAGGGCGTGCACCGCCGCGGCGAAGCTGCGGCCCCGGTGCGTGTAATCGGTGAACATGTCCAATGACGCGGCGGCCGGCGCCAGCAGCACGGTGTCGCCGCGGCGGGCGAAGCCCGCGGCGGCGCGCACGGCCCGCGCCATGACGGCGTCGGCCGCGGCGGTCGGAGACGCTGCGTCACCCATCCTTGCATCGTCTCCCGCGACCAGCTCGACGACCGGGACATCGGGCGCGTGTCGCGCCAGCGCGGCCGCGAACACCGGCGCGTCGGCGCCGATCAGCACCGCCGCGACCAGACGGTCGGCGACCTCTTCGATCATGTCCTCGACGTGAGCGCCCTTGAGCTGGCCACCGGCCACCCAGACCACCTGTGGATGCGCCAGGATCGATGACCGCGCGGCATGCGGATTGGTGGCCTTGGAGTCGTCGACGAAGTCGACTCCGGCCAGTTCGCGCACGAACGCGGCGCGGTGCGGGCCGACCTTGTGCTCGACCAAGCCTTCCCGAACGAACTGCGGCGCGACATCGATCGCCCTGGTCAGGGCCGACGCGGCCAGCGCGTCCGCGACGCCGGCGGGGCCGGGCGGGCTGATGTCGCCGACCTCGGCCAGAATCGCGGCCTTGGTGAACGCGCGGTCGAGCAGTTTGCCGTCGACCACGCCGAGTTCGCCGTCGGCGGGCACCCCGACCCGGAAACCCACGGTCCGCCGGGCCTTGGACTTGCGCGCCAGCGAGGCTGCGACCGGATCGTCCAGGCCGACCACGCCGACCCGGCCGACCAGCGCCCTGGCCTTGGCCGCGGCGTAGGCGTCCAGGCCGCCGTGCCAATCCAGGTGATCCTCGGCGACGTTGAGGACGACACCGGCCTCCGGGCGCACCGACGGCGCCCAGTGCAGCTGGAACGACGACAGCTCGACCGCGAGTACCTGCGGGCCGGGGTTACGCCGCAGCGCGTCCAGGATGGGTAGGCCGATGTTGCCGCAGGCGACGCTGGCGATACCGGCGGCGCGCAGGATCGCGTGGGTCATCTGGGTCGTGGTGGTCTTGCCGTTGGTGCCGGTGACGACCAGCCATTTGCGGACCGGTCCGTAGATCCTGGCCTGATCCACCCACCAGGCGAACTCGACATCGCCCCACACCGGCGTGCCCTCGGCCACCGCGGACGCCAGCACCGGCGAGTCCGGCCGCCAGCCCGGGCTGGTGATCACCAGCGCGAACCGGCTCCAGTCGGTGTTCTCCAGCTCCGCGCCGGTGGCCACGTCCAGTCCGAGGCCTGCGGCCTCGGCCAGGGCCGCGGCGCCGCCGTCGGTGACCACCGGACGCGCGCCGATGTCGCGCAGCGGTTCGACCAGCGAGCGTCCCGACACGCCCCAGCCCGCGACCAGGACGTCGCGACCGCGGAGGAATTCCAGCATGGGCCCGGGTGAGCGCAGTGCCCGCGGAGAATGTTCGACCATCTCGTTCACCCGACCGCGGAGAGGTATTCGCTGTAGAACAGCCCGAGTCCGACCGCGGAGGCCATCGCGGCCAGCAGCCAGAACCTGATGATCACCGTCGTCTCGGCCCATTTGCTGAGCTCGAAGTGATGGTGGAACGGCGCCATCTTGAACAACCGGTTGCGCGTCGTGCGGAAGACCGCGACCTGCAACACCACCGACGCCGTCTCGGCGACGAACAGCGCGCCGATGACGATCATCAGCAGCTCGGTCCGGGTGGTGATGGACAGGCCCGCCAGCAGGCCGCCCAGCGCCAGCGAGCCGGTGTCGCCCATGAAGATCTTGGCCGGGGCCGCGTTCCACCACAGGAACCCGACGCACGCCGCCGCGCCCGCGGCGCAGACCAGGGCGAGATCCAGCGGATCGCGCACGTTGTAGCAGCCGGCCTCCGGCTTGGTCTCGCAGGCGTGGTAGTACTGCCAGAACGTGATGATCACGTAGCCGCCCAGCACCAGACTCATCGATCCGGCGGCCAGACCGTCGAGTCCGTCGGTGAGGTTCACCGCGTTGGACCAGGCGACGACCACGAAGCAGACGAACACCAGGAACACGACCACACCCATGGTCACCGTGCTGATGTCGCGCACGTAGGACAGGTGCCTGCTGGCGGGCGTGAGCCCGCTCGCGCCACGGAACTGCAAGGCGAGAATGCCGAAGATCACGGCCGCCGACAGCTGGCCGAGATACTTGCCCGCCGCGGTCAGGCCCAGATTGCGTTGCTTGCGGATCTTGATGAAGTCGTCGACGAAACCCACCGCGCCCAGGGCCGTGGCCAGGCCGAGCACGAGCAACGCCGACGCCGACGGCCCGTCGGCGTGGTAGCCGATGCCGATCAGGTGGGAGCCCAGGTAACCGGCCCACATGCCGACCAGGATCGCGACGCCGCCCATCGTCGGGGTGCCGCGCTTGGCCTGGTGGCTGGCGGGACCGTCGACCCGAATCTCCTGCCCGAAACCCTGCTTGGCGAACAACCGGATCAGCAAGGGGGTGAGCAGGATCGAGACCGTCAGCGCGATCGCCGCGGCGAAGAGAATCTGTCTCATCCTGCTGCCTCCGTGTCCTGTCCCGGCCCGCTGTTCGCCGCGCCGCCGCGTGCGGCCACGACTCGCGGGTCGGTCAGATGCTCGGCGACCTCCCATAGGCCGACCGACTTCGATGCCTTGACCAGCACCACGTCGCCAGGGACGACTTCCTTCTCCAGCAGTGCGATCGCCGCCTCGATGTCCGGTACGAGGACCGATTCCTCGCCCCACGACCCTTCCATCACCGCCCCTTGATGCAGCGCGCGGGCCGGTCTTCCCGTACCGACGACCACGACCCGGCTGACGTCCAACCGCACCGCGAGCCGCCCGATGGCGTCGTGTTCGATGACCGATTCCTCGCCGAGTTCGGCCATCTCGCCGAGCACCGCCCAGCTGCGCCGCGGCGCCTCGGCCGCGCGGGCCATGCTGACCAGCGCTTTGAGCGCGGCGCGGACGGAGTCCGGATTGGCGTTGTAGGAGTCGTTGACGACGGTGATCCCGTCCGCGGTGGTCCGCACGTCCATCCGTCGCGCGGACGCGGCGCGCGCACCGGACAGCGCCGCGGTCACGGTCTCGAGGTCGGCGCCGCATTCCAGCGCGACCGCGATCGCCGACAGCGCGTTGCCGACCTGGTGCTCGCCGTGCACGGCCAGCCGCACCGGGGCGCTGCCCGCGGGCGTGTGCACGGTGAACGCGGCCCTGGCCTGGTCGTCGAGCCGGACGTCGGTGGCCCGCACGTCGGCGTTCGCGGCCTGCCCGACCGTCACAACCCGCGCCGACGTGCGCGCGGCCATCGCCGCGACCTGGGGATCGTCGGCGTTGAGCACGGCCAGCCCGGTCGGTGGCAGCGCCTCGACCAGCTCGCCCTTGGTTTTCGCGATGGCCTCGCGGCTGCCGAACTCGCCGAGATGCGCGGTGCCGACGTTGAGCACCACACCGATGCTCGGGGGCGCCACCTCGGCCAGCGCGGCGATGTGTCCCGGCCCGCGCGCCGACAGCTCCAGCACCAGGAAGCGGGTCACCGCGTCGGCGCGCAGCGCGGTCCACGGATGACCGAGTTCGTTGTTGAACGAACCCGGCGGGGCCACCACCGCGCCCAGCGGCGCGAGGACGGCGGCCAGCAGGTCCTTGGTGGAGGTCTTGCCGGACGAGCCGGTGACGCCGACGACGGTGAGTCCGCCGTCCGCGGCGAGACGCGACACGCTGGCGCGGGCCAGCGCGGCGAGCGCGGTCAGCACAGCGGCCCCGGAGCCGTCCGTGTCATGGCTCAGGGCAACCGAACTCGACGGCACGGCGCCGCGGCTGGGCGTGACCACGACGGCGGGCACGCCCACCGGCCGCGCCGCGAGCACCGCCGCCGCGCCCGCGGCGATCGCCGCGCCCGCGTAGTCGTGGCCGTCGGAGCGCTCGCCCGGCAGCGCCAGGAACAGATCGCCGGAACCGATTCGGCGCGAGTCGAATTCGACCGCACCGGTCACTCGCACCTCCGGGTCTACGACGTCGTGCAGCGTGCCGCCGACGACCTCCGCGATCTCCCGCAGTGTCATCTCGATCATGAAACCGTCAAGTCCTCCGCGTGGTTACCTTGCGGACTGCGTCTTTCCAATGCGGCCGCGAGTACGTCGCGGTCGTCGAAGGGGTGCTTCACGCCCTGGATCTCCTGCCCTGCCTCATGTCCTTTGCCCGCGATCAGCACCACGTCACCGGGGCGCGCCCACTCCACCGCGGCCGCGATCGCTTCCGCGCGGTCACCGATCTCACGCACCTCGCCGCGTTCGTGCTCCGGCACCTGCGACGCACCGGAGAGCACCGCGGCGCGGATGGCCGCCGGGTCCTCGGTGCGCGGGTTGTCGTCGGTGACGATCAGCAGATCGGCGCCTCGCGCGCCCGCGGCGCCCATCAGCGGCCGCTTCGCCGCGTCCCGGTCACCGCCCGCGCCGACCACCACCGCGAGCCGTCCCGCGGTGTCCGCCGCGAGATGTCCACGCAGCGTGGCGATCACCGACTCCAGCGCCGCGGGCTTGTGCGCGTAGTCGATGATCGCCAGGAAGTCCTGTCCGCGCTCCACGCGCTGCATCCGGCCGGGCACGTCCACGGTCGCCAACGCGGGCGCGGCGACCGAGGGTTCGACGCCCGCCGCCGCGCATACCGCGACCGCGAGCAGTCCGTTGGCGATGTTGTAGTGGCCGGGAAGCCGCAGGCGCACAGGGATTTCCCCGTGCGGCCCGGCCGCGGTGAAGTTTTGTTCGCCGCCGTGCGCCGAGACCGCGCCGGTGACGCTCCATGCGGCGGCCCGGGTGGTCGACACGGTGACGGGGTCCGGGAGACCAGCGGCGAGCCGCCGTCCCCAGTCGTCGTCCACACAGACCACCGCGGTGCGCGCCGCGACCGGCGAATCCGGTTCGAACAGCCTGCGTTTGGCGGCGAAGTAGTCCTCGAAGTCGGCGTGGAAGTCGAGGTGATCCTGGGAGAGGTTGGTGAACGCGCCCACCGCGAAACGAACCCCGTCCACCCGGCCCAGCGCCAGCGCGTGGCTGGAGACCTCCATCACCACCGCGTCCACGCCCTGTTCGACCATCAGCGCGAACATCGCGTGCAACTGCGGCGCCTCGGGCGTGGTCAGGGCGCTCGGCACGCGCCTGCCGCCGATCCTGGTCTCGATGGTGCCGATCAGCGCGGTGGACAGCCCCGCGGCGGCCAGTCCCGCCTCCACCAGATAGGAGGTCGTGGTCTTGCCGGAGGTTCCGGTGATCCCGACGATGCGCAGCCGCTCGGAGGGGTTGCCGTAGATCGTCGCCGACAGCTCCCCGAGCACGGCCCTCGGGTTCTCCCGCACCAGCACCGGCACCTCGAGCGGACCGGCCAGCTCCGCACCCGCCGCGTCGGTCAATACCGCGACCGCGCCTCTGGCGACCGCGTCCCGCGCGAAACGCGCGCCGTGCGAGCGTGCGCCCGGCAGCGCGGCGAACAGATCGCCGGGGAGCACGGCGTGCGAGCGCTGCTCGATGCCGGTGACCGACACGCCGCGCGCAGCCGGTTCAGGGCTCGTCACGGCCCCGATGACGGCGGCCAGCGACGCCAGCGGCGTCGAGGGCGAATGCTCTGGCCGTAATGCGCGCGGTTGACCGGACTGCACAGAAACCAGGCTCCTTTCGGGGGCAGCGATCGACGTGTCAGGTTACCGGCGACCGGTCACGGCGGGACCATGCGCCCCATCGCAAAGCCGGGGAGGTCGCCCACCGCACCCTACGGGTTCGTCCGCCCGGTCCGGAGCGCGCCACGCGGCACCCGGGCACGACCGTGCGAGGCCGGTGCGCGCACGGCCTTCCTCCGCTCGCCGCATGCCCTCGAATACCGCATTTACCTGCTGTTTCCTCCGGACAGATCCGCTGTCTGCGCTGCCGATCCGCCCCGGTCGTACCGAGCGAGCCGACCGGATCACCCGGCCTGCAGGACGAAGTGCCGGGACGGCTGCGGAGACGGCGGTACGCGGTCGCGCTGCAGCGCCCAGGACGCGATGTTGTGGAACAGCGGAGCCACCGAACCGCCTCCGGAGCCGTCGGAACTGCGAACGGGCGCGTCGAGCATGAGTCCGATCACGTACCGCGGGTTCTCCGCGGGAACCATGCCGGCGAACGTGATCCAGAACGACGACGTGGAGTAGCACCGGCAATTGCGGTCCACCTTCTGCGCGGTGCCGGTCTTGCCCGCCACCTGGTATCCCGTGATGGCCGCGGGCCAGCCGGTGCCGTTCTGGTTGGCGTTCATCGGGTCACGCTGCACCACCGCCTGGAACATCGTCCGCAGCGTGGCGGCGGTCTGCGGGCTCACCACCCGCACGCCGTCCGGCTGGGTCTCCTCGGTGCGGGTGCCGTCCGGCGCGATCTTCGCCCGGACGATGCGTGGCGGAATGCGCACGCCGTCGTTGGCGATGGCCTGGTACATGCCGGCCATTTGCAGCGTGGTCATCGAAAGCCCCTGGCCGATCGGGAGATTGGCGAAGGTGCCGCCGGACCACTGCTCGCGGTCGGGCATCAGGCCCGCGCTCTCTCCCGGCAGACCGATGCCCGTGCGCTGCCCGAGCCCGAACCGGTGCGCCATATCGGCGAAACGGTCTTCGCCCACGCGCTGCGCGAGCATGAGCGTGCCGACATTGGAGGACCTGCCGAAAATGCCCGTGGTCGTATAGGGCTCGACACCGTGCGACCACGCGTCGTGCACGGTGACGCCGGCCATCTGGATCGCGCCGGGCACCTGATGCACCTCGTCCGGATCGGTCAGGCCGTACTCGACGGCCGCGGCGGCCGTGACGATCTTGTTCACCGAGCCGGGCTCGAACACGTCGGTGACCGACGGGTTGCTCAGCTGGGCGTCGGCCCACTTCTGCGGTCCCAGTTCGGGGTTGAACGTGTTGTCGTTGGCCATCGCAAGGACCTGTCCGGTCTTGGCGTCGAGGACGACGGCCGATGCGGCGCCCGCACCCGACAGGTCTTTGGCCTGCTGTACCTGTTGTTGCACGTAGTACTGCAGATCGGAGTCCAGGGTGAGCTCGACGGCGGAGCCGTTGACCGCGGGCTGCTCGTCCCGCCAGCTTCCGGGTATCACCGCGCCGTCGGAGCCGCGATCGTAGGTGTGCGAGCCGTCGGTACCGGCCAGCACGGAGTCCAGCGACGACTCGAGCCCGACCTGCCCGTGGCCGTCCCACCCGACGGCGCCGACGACGTTCGCCGCCAGCGAGCCGCCGGGGTACACCCGCGGGCTCTGGTGATCGGAGCCGACCTGCGGAAACTTCTCGGTGATCTCGCTGGCGATCCTCGGATCCACGTTGCGGGCCAAGTAGACGAACGTCTCGTCACTGCGCAGCTTCGCCAGCAGGTCCGCTTCCGACGGCGCGTCCTTACCCACCTTTTGATGGATGGTGCGCGCGATGTCGCGCAGCCGCTCGTCCGGGTCGGGCGCCTTGTCGTTCTCGGCCTTGGCGTCCGCTAGATCCTGGCGGACCCGGACCGGTTGGAAGGTCAGCGCTTTCGCGGAGACGGTGAAAGCCAGCGACTTGCCGTAACGGTCGGTGATGGGCCCGCGGGTGGCCGGGTCGGGTTGATGGGTGGTGCGCTGGCTGGCCGCCTGCGCGGACAGTCCGGGCGCCGCGACGCTCTGCACCCACAGCAGTTGCAGCGCGACCACGGCGAGCGCCACGAGCATCACCACCCGGCCCACGCCGAGGCGCAACCGGAGCGGACCGTCCGGGACAGCTGCCGCGGCTGGGCGCGGCCTGCCCGTGGGCCGCGCCGCACCAGGGCCGCGGCGCCTGCGCGGCGCGGGCCTGGGATGCGTCACTGCGGCGTCCCGTCGGGGCCCGCCTGCGGTTGCGCCGCTTCCACCTGCGGCGAGGCCGCCTCAGGTGGCTGTGGCACGTCGGCAGGCGGCGCGGACGGTCCCGGCTGCGGCGGGTCGACCGGCGCAGGCGGAGTCGGAACCGGGCTTCCCGGAGCGGGCGTCACGTTGACCTGGGTGTTGTTCTGCGCGCCGGTGTTCGGCTGCCCCGGCGCCGCAGCGCCGGGTGTGGTGGTGACCGGAACCACTCGCTCACCCCAGGGCGACCGCGCCGAAGGTCCGGCGTTCAGCGGCGGCACGGGGGTGCCTTGCGCCGGGGTGGGCTTGCCGATCACCGTGACCGAGCCGTCGGGGCCGACCAGCAGGCGGGCCGGGTCCTTGGCCGGGATCATGCCGAGTTCGCGTGCTCGCGCGGCCAGCTCCGGTGCCGAATCGGCGGCCTCCACCTCACGTTGCAGCGCGGCGCGCTCGTCGGCCAGCCGCCGGTTCGTCGCCCGCGCGTCGCCGAGCTGGTAGCTGTCCTCGGCGGCGCGGGTGGTCAACAGCAAGGTCAGCGCGAGGCCGCAACCGAGCAGGGCGAGGATGGCGGTGACGAACGGGATGCGCGCGGCCATCGCCGAGCGCCGCACGGTGGGCAGAAACACGGTGTCCGAACCGCCCTCCGCACGCGTGCGCCGCCGCGCGTAGGCGCGCTGCGCCGCGCCCGATTTCACCCGCTCGGCCTCTTGGACCCGCCGGGCGACCCGGCTCGGCGCTGCGACGGTCCGCGTCCGCACACTCATCGATTCCCCTCCTCGTTCCTCCCGGGACGCCGGATCGGCACAGCGCGACACTGTCTCATCCGGCCTCCGATATCGCTGCGGGAAATCCGCACCCAGCCGACGCGATGAGGCGTGGCGAACTGCCGGCTCACCCTGCCTCCTGGATCCGCTCGGCGGCGCGCATGCGTACCGGGGCCGCTCGCGGGTTGTCTTCGATCTCCTGCTCGGTCGCCTTCTCCGCGCCGCGGGTCAGCATCCGGAACTCCGGTCCCATGCCGGGCAGCTCCATCGGCAGGTCCACCGGCGTCCTGGACGCGGTGCGCGCGGCGAGCTGCTGCTTGACCACCTTGTCCTCCAGCGACTGGTAGGACATGACGACGATGCGGCCGCCCACACGCAGCGCGGCGAGCGCGGCGGGCAGCGCGGCGCGCAAGGACTCGAGTTCCCCGTTGACCTCCACCCGCAGCGCCTGGAACGTGCGCTTGGCCGGATGCCCGCCGGTGCGGCGCGTGGCCGCGGGAATCGCGGCATAGAGCAACTCCACCAGCTCGGCACTGGTGCGGAACGGTTTGACCTGGCGACGGCGGATCACCTCGGCGGCGATCCGGCTCGCGAAGCGTTCCTCGCCGTAGGTCTTCAGCACCCGGGCCAGGTCACCGTGGCTGTAGGTGTTGAGCACGTCGGCGGCGGTGAGGCCGCCGGTCGGGTCCATCCGCATGTCCAGCGGCGCGTCGACGGAATAGGCGAAGCCACGATCGGCCTCGTCCAGCTGCATCGAGGAGACGCCCAGATCCATCAGGATGGCCGAGACCGACCCGGTGGAAGACAGGCCCGCCTCGGTCAGCGCGTCGGCGATGCCGTCATAGCGAGTGTGCACCAGGGTGATTCGATCCGCGAACGGCTCGAGCCGCTCACGGGCCAGTTTCAACGCGGTGGTGTCCCGGTCGAGCCCGACCAGATGAATGCCCGGATAGGTGCTCAGGAAATGTTCGGCGTGGCCGCCGAGACCGAGGGTGGCGTCGACGTAGACGGCGCCCGGCTCGGCCAAGGCGGGGCCGAGCAGCGCGTCGGCTCGCTCGAGCAGAACCGGAACATGGCGGGGGCCGCGCTGTTCACGGTTCACCTCGACCTCCCGGAGTCCTACCTCGCGTCGTCGCGCACCGCACACGGGTCGCCTTGATACACAATGCTTTCGATACGGATACGAATGCCCCGTGGTCTCTGACCGAACCTCGGCACCTGGCGTCGGGGAAGTACGTCAGGGTCCGCGTCCGGGCAGAGACCGCGTGGCACTCGTGCGCCCGCGGCTAGAAGATTCCGCCCAGCGACTCGTCTCTGGCTTGCGAGAAGTCCTCCTCGTGCTCGGCGAGGTAGGATTCCCACGCCTGCTTATCCCAAATCTCCAGGAAGTCGACCGAACCGATCACGACGCAATCCCTTTTCAGGTTGGCGTAGCGACGATGGTCGGCGGACAACACGATCCGGCCCTGCGCGTCCGGACGTTGTTCGTCCGTTCCGGCCGCGAGGGCCCGGACGAACGCACGGGCCTGCGGATTGCTTCGAGACGCCGCCGCGGCACGCCGGGCGAGCGCGGTGAACTCTTCTTTCGGGTACACGGCAAGGCTGTGGTCCTGCCCCTTCGTGACCATCAACCCTCCCGCCAGATCGTCTCGAAACTTCGCAGGCAACGTAAGTCGCCCCTTGTCGTCCAAGCGAGGTGTGTAGGTACCGAGAAACAACTCGGATACCTCCCTGGTCGATCACCTCGATGGTCGGCTCTTCAGTACTGCGCGCTCCACATTACCCCACTTTCCCCCACTTTCAATCGAAACAAGCGGTGATCTGGCTCCCGACCCAGACGATTCCGCAGGTCATCCCAGCTATCACCGGCGTGGTGAACTTTCGCGAGTTCTGCCGACACGCGCCACCCCCTCGGACAAACGCCCGAAAACACCCAGCAAACCCCCTGGCGGACCGTGCGCGGGGGCCTGGTGGGGGAAGTTCGTGGGGAGGTGTGGGGAAGTGGGGAGCCTGGTTCGAAGATCATCGTCGCGTCGGCGCCCGCACGCGCGAACCGGCGACGCCGCACCGTTACGGTGCGGCGTCGCCGGTTGTGCTTGAAGTTGTCAGGCTACGGGCGAGTTACTCTTGCTCGAATCGCCTGCGGAAGCGGTCCTCCATACGCTCGGAGAATCCGCCGGACTTGCGCTGACGCCCTCGTCCGCCCGAGGCGCCGGAGGGGGTCTCGCCGCCTGGCCGATCGGTCTTGGCGATGTTCTTGGAGGTGCCCAGCAGCAAGAGCACGCCGGCGCCGAACATCACGATGAACCCGATCAGGCTGATGATCGGGAAGCCGCCGGGCTTCACGGGCGCTGCGATGCCTGCGACGAGGAGAAAAAGGCCGAGGACGAACAACGCCGCGGCCTGGAGTCTGCGACGACTCGAGGTCGAACGAAGCCGTCCGCCGCGGACGGACGAGGCGAACTTGGGATCCTCAGCATAGAGAGCGCTCTCGATCTGTTCGAGCATGCGCTGCTCGTGCTCGGAGAGTGGCACGGTACCTCCCCCGGCACTAGGACGTGGCTGTCGCCTCCGGGTAGGCGACAGATAGCCGACCTTGGCGGCTATCTGTCACCAATGATACGAGTTCGATCAGGGCCAGACCACCTAATGGGCGCAGTCCGACTCAGTCTGTCTTCAGCCGCGCGGGGACGAAGCGAATTACGCCGACTAAGCGGTCATTCCCCCGCTCAATCCCGGAGCAGGTCGCAACCTGGCCGACGCCGCGAGGAGATCTTCCACGTCATGGAGGAATGCCGCCACCCGCGAGGAGAACTCGTCGGCCTCGTGTTCGTCGACATTGCGGTCCAGCCCGGCCTCGAGCGCGGCGCGGATCTCCGAGCGGGCGCTGAAGTAGTCCGCCCACATCACGAACTCGGGCGCGGCGCGTTGCATCAGTACCCACGCGTTGCGCGAGCGCGCCCGGGGGGCGGCATCGGCGCCGGTGAGCGCGATCACCGCGCCCGCGCCGCGCAGGGCCGCCAGGTAGGCGGTGCGGAACCGCTCCCGTGGATCGCGCTCCCCCGCAGCCTGCATGAGCAACCCGTCTGCGCGCTCCAGCAACTTGCCGGCCCGGCCGGGCCGGCCCGGATGTTCCACTCGACCAGACATCGACATCGCCGTCCCTCCACCATCGCGTACCTTGGCCCGTATCCCGTGCTGGAGGCGGGGTCCCCCACCACTTTCCGGCACCACCCGGACCGAACAGGTATTCGAACGTTTGAATTGAGCTTCAATATAGAGACGCCCACCGACAAACTTCCGCGTCCGCGCGACCGACGAGAGCCATGACCGCCGTCAAGCCCAATCACATCCCCGCACCCGCCGTCATCGATCTGTCGGTGGCGGCCCTGCGCTCCCGGCTGCACGACGCGCTGGCGGTCTACGTGGCCGCCATGGACTATCCGCGTGGCACGGAGAACCATCGCGCTCCGATGTGGACCGAACACACCACCCGGCCCGGCTGGCAAGCGGTCGCCGCGGTGCTGCCCGACGACTCCGGCCGGATCGATCTGCGCCGCGCTCCGATCGTGGCGATCGCCTACGGCTATCGCGGCGGCGCGCACCAGTGGTGGCACCAGCAGGTGCACAGCGGGATGCGGCGCTCGGGCTGGCCGGAACACTCCGCGCGTGAACTGCTCTCGGACTACTTCGAACTCACCGAACTGCATGTGCATCCCACCGCGCAGGGCCGCGGCATCGGCGCCACGCTGCTGGAACGCCTGCTGCGCGACCGCACCGAGCGCGCGGTGCTGCTGTCGACGCCCGAGGTCACCGGTGAGGACAACCGCGCCTGGCGGCTGTACCGCAGGCAGGGATTCACCGACGTGATCCGGAATTTCGTGTTCGCGGGCGACAACCGCCCCTTCGCGATCCTCGGCAGGCGGCTGCCGCTGTGAGGGTCACGTGACGGTAGTCGTCGTCGGCTCGGGCCACAACGCCTTGGTCGCCGCGTGCTATCTCGCCCGCGCCGGACACGAGGTCGAGGTACTCGAACGCGACGACGTCCTCGGCGGCGCGGTGTCGACGGTGGAACGGTTCCCCGGCCATCAGGTCGATCGCGGCTCGTCGGCGCATATCATGATCCGCCACACCGGCATCATCGAGGAACTCGAACTCGATCGCTTCGGGCTGCGGTACATCGACTGCGACCCATGGGGTTTCACGCCCGCCCACGCCGGGCGCCCCGCCCTCGTGTTCCACCGTGACCTGGAATCGACCTGCGCGTCGATCGCCGAGGCTTGCGGCCGCGGGGACGCGGCGGCCTATCGCCGGTTCGTCCAGGTGTGGGGACCGCGCAGCGCCCGCGTGATGCGCGCCTTCGGCGGCGGACCCACGCCGGGGAGGCTGGTCCGGTCGTTCTGGGGACTGGACGCCCGAGACGGCGGCAGCGCCCTCTCGCGGGAGTTCCTCCAGTCCGGAGACGCGCTGCTGGACACCTTCTTCGAGGACGAACGGTTGAAGGCGTCGCTGGCCTGGTTCGGCGCGCAGTCCGGACCGCCGATGTCGGAGCCGGGCACGGCGCCGATGGTGGGCTTCGCCGCGCTCATGCACACGCTCCCGCCGGGGCGCGCGGTCGGCGGCAGCGGCGCGCTGACCACCGCACTGGTGGCTCGGCTGCGATCCGACGGCGGGGTAGTGACGGCGGGTGACGCGGTGACCGCCCTGCGCCGCGACGGCGATCGCTGGCGGGTGCGCACCGCGTCGGGCCGAGAGCGGCGCGCCGACATCGTGATCGCGGGCAGCCATGTGCTGACCACGCTGGAGCTGCTGCACGACGGCGGTTTCGACGGCGCGGTGCTCGACGACTGGCACAGGCGCATCCGCGTCGGCCCCGGGATCGGAATGGTCGTGCGGGCCGCCACCTCGGCGCTGCCCCACTACCCCGGCAGCCCGGCCGAGCACTCCGCCCGCGGCCTGCAATTGCTGGTGTCCGATCGCGCGCAGCTGCGTCGCGCGCACGGCGCGACGCTGGCGGGGGACCTGCCGCCGCGACCGGTCGTGCTGGCGATGAGCTTCAGCGCCCTCGACCCGACCATCGCCCCGGCCGGTGAGCATCAGTTGTCACTGTGGGCGCAGTGGCACCCGTACCGGCTGGCCTCCGGCGCCGACTGGGCCGATCTCGCACAGCGGGAAGCCGACCGCATCATCGCCGAAGTCGATTCCTACGCCCCCGGTTTCGCCGAGACGGTGTCGCGCACCCACGTGCAGACGCCGGTGGACCTGGAGCGCGAACTCGGGCTCGTCGGCGGGAACGTCATGCACGTGGAGATGTCGCTGGACCAGATGATGCTGTGGCGGCCGCTCCCGGAACTGGCCGGGCAGCGGGTGCCCGGCGCGCCGGGGCTGTATCTGACGGGCGCGTCCACCCATCCCGGTGGCGGCGTCTCCGGGGCAAGTGGCCGCACGGCCGCCACCCTCGCCCTGCGCGAGATGAACCGGCGCCGGATTTCGCGGTGGCTGCGACGATGACCGACGCTGGCGACCTATCCCTGACGACGCAACGGAATGTCTCCGTGCGGGAGCACCCCCGGGATCCGGGGTACCGCTCGGCGGGCTCTCTCGTGCCCCTCGTCTTCGTCGCGCTGACCATCGTCGCGCAGATCGGTTATCCGTTGACCACCGGCGGCGCACGCGACCGGATCACTGTCGCGATCGTGCTGCTGTGCGCCGGAGCCGCCGTGGCACACGCGACGGTGACCAGGGGATTCCGCTATGCCGTCGGCTTCCTGGTCATCGTGTCCGGCATCGGGCTCGCGGCCGAGGTGATCGGCACCGCGACGGGAATGCCGTTCGGCTGCTACTCGTACGCGACCGACCGGCTCGGTCCCGCCCTGTTCGACGTTCCGTTGATCATCCCGCTGGCGTGGACCGGCGGAATGTACCCGGTATGGGCGGTGGCCGGGATGTTGTCCCGGCACACGGGCGCGCGAATCATGTGGACAGCGGCCGGCGCGGTGGGCTGGGATCTGTTCCTCGATCCGCAGATGGTGGCCGACGGGCAGTGGACCTGGTGTGACCCCAGCTCCGGACTGCCCGGACTGGACTGGATTCCGGTGACCAACTACCTGGGATGGTTCGCCGTCGCGCTCGTGATGGGCGCGTTGCTCGCGATCTGGGAGCGCGCGGCGCCGGATCCCCCACGGGCAGGCGGGCAGGCGGTCGCGCTCACCGTCCCGGTGGCCTTGTTCCTGTGGACCTGGCTCGGGTCGGCGCTGGCCCACGCGGTGTTCCTCGACCTGCTGCCGTCCGCCGGTTACGGCTTCGCGGGCCTGGCTGTGCTGGGCGTTCCCCTGCTGGTGGCCGCGGCCCGCGCGCGCCGCCGCCCCGGCGCGCCACGCCCGGTGCGGTAGGCCGACGCGCGCGGAGACCGGCGCGTTTCATTCCGGGCGGATGGACTGGCACGATGTCACCCGTGCAACCGAGTCCCGTCACCACGAAGCCCGATGCTCCGCAGCCGCCGCAGCGGCGGGGTTCACGCCGCGGCGTGCGCGTTGCGGCGGCCGTTCTGCTCGCGGCGATGCTGGCGCCGATGCTCGCGGGCTGCCTGCGGGTTCAGGTATCGATGGGTGTCTCGTCCAACGACCGGGTGTCCGGACGGATCGTCGCCGCCGTGGTGCCCGCCGACCCCGGTGACAAGGGCCCGCAACTGAAGGCGCCCGAGACGCTGGCCGCGAAGGTGCGGGTGGAGCCCTACGCCCAGGACGGGTACTCCGGCAGCCAGGTCTTCTTCGAGGATCTGTCCTTCGGTGAGGTGCAACAGCTCGGCCAGCTGTCCGAGCAGACCCAGGGCATGTTCCAGTTGCAGTTCCAGCGCACCGGCGACCTGGTCGGCCTGACGGGGCGGGTGGATCTGAAATCCGTCCCGCCGCACGGCTCCGACGTGCAGTTCACTATCGCTTTCCCGGCTCGCGTCGCCAAGACCAACGGCAGCCGCGAGGGCGACAACGTGGTCTCCTGGAAGCTCCCGCCCGGCGATGTCTCCACACTGCGCGCCGAGGTCAGCTACGCCGACCCGAACACCCGCTCGTTCGCGGGCTGGGCAGGCATCGTCGGCGGCATCACGCTCGCGGTGGCCGCCATCATCGCCGCGATGGCGTACATGGACCGCAACCCCGCCCCGCCCGGCGCTCCGGAAGTCGGCTTCTCCCTGAGCCGCTGGTGGCGCACGGTGACGCAGAATCGCTGAGCGGCAAGTCGGTGCGGCGGGATAGCGTGGCGCGCATGGTGAGTGCCGACCTGCCGAAGACGTTGCGCGCGAACTCGATCCTGCCCGCCAGCGCTACCGCCGTAGCGGCGCTCGGCGCGGGCATCGCGCTATACAACCGGATCACCGTGCAGCGGCTGGCGAATACCCCTGCGACGGTGATCGAACCGGTCACCGTCTGCGTCCCGGCGCGCAACGAGGCCGGGCGGCTACCCGATCTGATCGGCGACCTGCGCGCCCAGGTCGGCCTACCGCGCATGGCGGTGCGCATCCTCGACGACGCGTCCACCGACGACACCGGCGCCGCGGCCCGCGCGGCGATCGGCGACGACCCTCGTTTCACCCTGCTGCGCACCGAGTCCGACCCGCCGCCCGGCTGGACCGGGAAGGCCGCCGCCTGCGCGCGGCTGGCCGAGGAGGTGTCCACGCCGGTGCTGATCTTCCTGGACGCCGACGTGCGGCTGGCCCCCGCGGCGCTCGCGGCGGCGGTCGGCGCGCTGCGCAGACGAGGAGCGGCGCTGGTCTCGCCTTGGCCGCTGCAAGAAGCGGATTCGATGGCGGAGGCCCTCGTGCAGCCCCTGCTGTGCTGGTCGTGGGCCTCGACGCTGCCGATCGCCGCGGCCGACCGGAGCCTGCGGCCGTCCACGGCGGTGGCCTGCGGCCAGTTCCTGGTGTTCGACAACGCCGTGTACCGCGCTGCGGGTGGCCACGCGGCAGTGGCCGGGAGCGTCACCGAAGACCTCGACATCGCCCGTACGCTGCGACGGGGCGGGCACTCGACCGTTCTGGCGGCCGCGGGACCGCTGGCTCGAACCAGGATGTATCACGGCGCCGCGGAACTGGACGCCGGCTACACCCGGTGGCTCTGGTCGGCCTACGACGGCACGATCACGGGCGGAGCGGCGGTGGGACTGCTTGCCGCCCTTGCCTATTGGGTGCCGCCCGCGGCGGCCGTGCTGGGCCGGGGCTCGGCCCGGCGGACAGGTGTGATCGGCTGGCTCGCCGCCGTCACCGGGCGGCTGCTGGCCCGCTCGACCGAAACCGGCGGTCCGCTGCGAGGCTCCGATGTGCTGGCCGCCGCGGCGCATCCGGCATCAGTGGCGGCGTATCTGCTGTTGTGGGCGCGTTCGCATCGGGCCCGCCGCCGCGGCACGGCGCGCTGGAAAGGTCGCTCGCTCGCTTGAGCCGACCGTGCCGCGGCGGCCGCGACCTCACGGCACCGCGGTGATTCCGACCGTCGGCAGGAAGAAACAGGACTTGGCGCCGTTCTGAACCGTGCCGAACACCGCGGCCAGCACGGTGCCCTTGCCGGTGTCCACCGGAATCGCACGCACCCCGCCCATCGGGAGGGCCGCGACGAGGAAGTCCCGGATGGCCTGCTCGGCGCCCGGCCGCAGGTCCGCTGGGACGGCCGCGGGAATCATCGCGCGGGCGATCTCCGACAGCGGCCCCATGGCGGCCGTGCCGCTGCGGCCGGTACTCAGGTTCAGCCAGGCGACCTGCATGCCCGCGGTGTTCGGGCCGTCCGGTCCGAGGCCGTAGGGCACGAAGGTGAACATGGCCTGCCCGGATTTGACCGCACTGAGGTCCAGGCCGGGGATCTGCACGGTGTTCTTCGGCCACGGCCCCGGAATGGCGCCCGCGACAGCGGGCGCCAGACCGGCCGTGGTGTTGTCGAGGCAGAACGCGGACGCAGTCGGGTAGGCGAACGGCTGGATGCCGAGCGCACGCAGCGCGTCGACCGCGGCGTGATAGGCGCCGAGCAGGTCACCGGGGGCGGCGATCGGCACGACTTGGTCGGAGAACGCGGGAATGGTCGCATCCGGGGCCGCGAGCGCGGCGCCGGGCCCGGCGAGCACGAGGGCGATCGAACTGGTCGCGACAGCGGACAACTGGGTCAGACGGCGCAATATGGTCACGAAACCTCCTCATCGGCGGAACGATCGAGGGGCACAGTACTCCGGCAAACGCGCCCAGCAGCCGAGATTGCGCACAGCAATTTTGCGGTGAGTCTCGTTTGCCCGGAACGGGAGACTTGCGGGGCCGACCTGTGTCCCGGCCCCTCGGCGAGAACCGTATGCTGCATCGAGCCGCCGACTTTCGGCTGGACGCCCTCGGTGATCACGCGACCGGCGCGCACCCGCGCTCGACAGAGCAGCGCATGCCTGGTTACTACAAAGACCCGATGAGACCGCGTGGGACAAGATCTACGCTCACGGTGATTAGTTCCCTTGTTCCAGCCTTCGCTTGCTGGGCATCATGATTCGGCTCGACCCTGACACCCGCTGACGGGAGGGTTGACGCCAACCATCCAGAGCGACTGAGAGACCTGGCTCGTCGACGTCGCAGCAACCCCCCGGTCACCGGGTGCGGGTGCTTCCGCCGGGACCGATGGAGGAACCGAAGTGCTCGAACCGCGCCGCCGCATTCCCAGCCGACCGTTGCCGACCGGCGTCGCGGACACCGAGTCGTACCAGGGCGAGCTACTCGCCCGCACCGAAGTATCTGGAGTTGCCTCGTGATCCCAACCCGTCACCGAATCGCCGCGCTGGCCTGTGCGCTCGCCGCGGCCGCCACCGTGGCCGCCTGCGGCAGTGATTCGGCCGCGCCAGGCGCCGACGCGGGACCACCGCAGCCGGGCGGCACCTTGCGCTACGGCCTGTCCCAGGCGCCGACCTGCTCGGATCCGGCGCAGGCCGGTACCAACCAGACGCTGTACGTCGCCCGGCAGATCGTGGATTCGCTGACCGACCAGGAACCGGCGACCGGCGAGCTGAAACCGTGGCTGGCACAACGCTGGGAAGTGAGCCCCGACGCGAAGGTGTTCACCTTCCACCTGGCCGACGGCGTCACCTTCAGCGACGGCACGCCGCTCACCGCGGACTCGGTGCGCAACACCTTCGACTCGATCGTGCGGCTCGGCTCGGGCAAGGCGCCGCTGGGCAGCAGCTATCTCACCAACTACGTCGGCACGACCGCGGTAGACCGGCGCACCGTCCGGGTGGAGTTCAGCAAGCCCAACGCGCAATTCCTCCAGGCGTCCTCGACCACCCAGCTCGGCATCCTGGCCGACGCGACCACGAGCAAGCCCGCCGAGCAGCGCTGCCTCGGCGACAACGTCGGCAGCGGGCCGTTCACCTACGCCGCCTACCGCCAGGACGCGGCGGTGACGCTGGCCAAGCGCACCGGCTACCACTGGGGCTCGGCGGTGTTCGCCCATCGCGGCGAGGCCTACCTGGACAAGATCGAGTTCACCGTCGTGCCCGAATCCGGGGTGCGCACCGGCAGTCTCGCCTCCGGGCAGCTGGACGCGATCAGCGACGCGCTGCCGCAGGACGCCCCGCAGATCGAAGCGGCGGGCGGACGCGTGCTCAGCACCGCCAACCCGGGAATTCCGTTCGGATTGCAACCCAACGTCACCCGCGGTCCGCTGCGCGATCCGGCGGTGCGGCACGCGCTCTTGCCCGCGATCGATCGCAAGCAACTGGTGGACACCGTGCTCGGCCCGCAGTTCGAACCCGCCACCAGCGCGCTGGCCGGCACCACCCCTGGCTACACCGACCTCTCGGCGCACCTGGCCTACGACCCGGCGAAGGCGCGCACTATCCTCGACCAGGCCGGGTGGGCGCCCGGCGCGGACGGCATCCGGACGAAGAACGATGAGCGGTTGAGCTTCTCGGTGCTCTTCAGCCAGGTGTTCGCGGGCAACCAGGCGATCCTCGAACTGGTCCAGCAGCAGCTGCGGCAGGTCGGCGTCGAGCTGAAACTGGACCTGGTGTCGGTGGCGGAGACCACCGCGCGGCAGAACAGCAAGGATTTCGACACCGCCTACTTCAACACCACCCGCGCCGACGGCGACATCCTGCGCACCTCCTTCGGACTCGACGGGCGCAATCTCAATGTACGCGGCCCGATCTCGCCGCTGGACGACGCGTTGAACGGCCAGCTCGACACGGTGGACCCCACGGCACGAAACGGGTTCATCCGCACCGCGCAACAGCAGGTCCTCGAGGCGGGGTTGTTCATCCCGACCGTCGAGCTGTCCCAGGCCATCGGAGCGGGCCCGAACACGCGGGATCTGAAGTTCGAAGCGTCGGCGCGCTTGCAGTTCTTCGACACCTGGCTGAGCGGACGATAGTCATGGCGCGCTACTCGGCGCTGCGGGCGCTGCAGGCGATCTGGGTGCTGTGGGCGGCGTTCACGCTGTCGTTCGTGGTGCTGTACCTGCTCCCGGCCGATCCGGTCTCGATCGCGGCCGACGGCGGCGGAGCGGGCACACCGGTGGACAAGGCCGCCATCGCCGAATTGCAGGCCCGTTACGGGCTGGATCGGCCGCTGTGGGAACAGTACTGGACCGCACTCGGGCACGCCGTTCGCGGTGATCTCGGGCAATCCATCGCGACCGGGCAACCGGTCACCGGCGCGATCGGCGACGCGCTGCCCGCCACGCTCGAATTGACCGGCGCCGCCCTGCTCTTCGCGGTCGTCGGTGGCGTCTCGCTGGCGTTCGCGGCGACCCATACCCGTCGACCGTGGCTGCGCAGCGCCCTGGCGGCGTTGCCGTCGCTGGGCGTCTCGGTGCCGACGTTCTGGACCGGACTGCTTCTGCTGCAGGTGTTCTCGTTCCAGTTGCGCCTGGCGCCCGCGTTCGGCGGGCACGGTTTCGCGGGCACGGTGCTGCCCGCGCTCACCCTGGCCCTGCCGATCGGGGCGGTCATCGCGCAAGTGCTCACCGCCGGGCTCGAAACCACCTGGCGCCAGCCGTTCGTCGACGTGGCGCTGGCCAAGGGCGGGTCGCGCTGGTGGGTGCAGCGCACGCACGTACTGCGCCCGGCCAGTGTGCCCGCGTTCACCATCGCGGGCGTCCTGGTCGGCAACATGCTCGCCGGATCGGTGGTGGTGGAGACGGTCTTCGCCCGCCAGGGCGTCGGCCGGCTGACCCAGACCGCGGTGCTGGCGCAGGACATCCCGGTGGTCCAGGGCATCGTGCTGCTCACCTCGGCGGTTTTCGTCAGCGTGAATCTCGCGGTGGACCTGCTGTACCCGCTGCTCGACCCGCGCATCGCGGCTCGCTCCCGCGGTGCGAGCGGCGAGTCCGCGCAGACCGCCGTCGACGCCGCCGAGGAGGCGATCATTCGTGCCTGACATGGCTCCCGCTCCCAGGACCCCCGCACGCCCGCTCGGCGCGCCGCTGCCAGAGGGGGTGAGATCTCGTGGTTGACGTGACCGAGGAACGGCGCGCAGCGGTACTGTCCGGCATCCGGCGACCGACCGTGAGCTGGAAGACGCTGCGCCGCAATGCCGGACTGCTGGTCGCGGGGGCGGTCGCGCTGCTGGCGGTGGGATGGGCGCTGGCGCCGTCGGTATTCGCCGGTGGCGACCCGCTGACCGGCGTGCCCGCGCAGAAGTTCCAGGCCCCCAGCGCCGAGCATTGGTTCGGCACCGACAATCTCGGACGCGATCTCTACACCCGGATGGTGCACGGCGCCGGTCTTTCGCTGACCGCCACCTTGTCCGCGGTGGGCATCGCGCTCGTCGCCGGGTCGCTGCTGGGACTGCTGGCGGGTTCGATCGGCGGCGTGATCGACGCCGTCCTCATGCGGCTGGTCGATGTGCTGCTGTCGGTCCCCGCGTTGCTGCTGTCGCTGGCGCTGGTGACCGCTCTCGGTTTCGGCACCCGCAACGTGGCCGTCGCGGTGGGCGTTTCGCTGGTGGCCAACTTCGCGCGCGTGATGCGTTCGGAGGTGCTGCGGGTCCGCCAGGCGGTGTACGTGGAGGCAGCCCACGCCGCGGGCGTGCGCTGGTACACGGTGCTGGCCAGGCACGTGCTGCCCAACTCCTATCAGCCCGTGCTCGCCTTGGCCGCGGTCGAATTCGGCATGGCGGTGCTGGCCGTGTCGGCGCTGAGCTTCCTCGGCTACGGCGCGAAGCCGCCCACCCCGGAATGGGGGACGCTGATCTCCGAGGGCCGCAACTACCTCGCGACCGCGTGGTGGATGACCACCCTGCCTGGTTCGGTCATCATCGCCGTCGTACTCGCCGCCCAGCGCCTCGGACGCGCGATCGGGAAGGGAGAACGCGCGTGAGCGCCACGACATCTGCACTGCTGCACGTCGAGGATCTACGGGTGCGTTATCGGTCCGACTCCGGCCCTGTGGCCGCGCTGGACAGTGTGTCGCTCACCGTGGCACGCGGCGAGGTGGTGGCGCTGGTCGGCGAGTCCGGCTCCGGCAAGTCCACGCTCGCCCACGCCGTGATCGGGCTGCTCGGGGCGAACGCCGAGATCGTGGGCGGAAGCGTGACCTTCGACGGCGAGGTGGTCGACACCGGATCCGAACGCGCCCTGCGTCGGCTGCGCGGAGCACGCATCGGCTTCGTCCCGCAGGACCCCGGGTTGTCCCTGAACCCCGTCCGGCGCGTCGGCGATCAAGTGGCCGAGGCGCTGCTGGTGCACGGGCTGGCCGGTCGCGCGGCGGCGCGGGCACGGGCGCTGGAACTGCTGGCCGACGCCGGGCTGGACCGGCCGCGACTGCGGGCGACGCAATTCCCGCACCAGTTGTCCGGCGGGCAGCGCCAGCGGGTGCTCATCGCCGCGGCGCTGGCTTGCGCACCGGATCTCGTCATCGCGGACGAACCGACCAGCGCGCTGGACGCGACCGTAGCGCGCCGGGTGCTGGACCGGCTCGCCGAGCAGATCGCGGCGCGCGGTACGGCGGTGCTGCTGATCACCCATGATCTGGCGGTCGCGGCCGAGCGTGCGGACCGGCTGATCGTGCTGAGCGGCGGCGAGGTGGTCGAAAGCGGCGCCACCGCGCAGCTGCTGGCCGCACCGCGCCACCCGTACACCAAGCGGTTGCTGGCCGCTTCACCCGGTCTCGCTCCGGCCGACGGCGACCGCGAGCCCAGGACCCGCGACGGCGCGCCACTGCTGATCCTGCGCGAGGTGCACAAGACCTTCCGGGCGCACGGCGGCGACACCGTGACGGCGGTGGCCGGGGTTAGCTTCGAACTCGGCCGCGGCGAGACCCTCTCGCTGGTCGGCGAATCCGGATCGGGCAAGTCGACCACCGCGCGGATCGCGTTGCGGCTCACCGAACCCGACCGCGGGGAGGTCGTCTTCGACGGGCAACCCCTGTCGGCGGCTCGCGGTTCGCGACTGCGCGCGCTGCGCAAGCGCTTCCAGGTGGTGTACCAGAATCCGTACGCCTCACTGGATCCGCGCTGGCGGGTGGGCTCGATCATCGAAGAACCGTTGCGCGCGTTCCGGGTCGGCGATCGCGCGCGACGGCGCGACCGGGTGGCGGAGTTGCTCACACAGGTGGCGTTGCCGGCCGGGTTCGCGCAGCGCAGGCCCGCCGAACTGTCCGGAGGACAGCGCCAGCGCGTCGCCATCGCGCGGGCGCTGGCGCTGCATCCCGAGCTGTTGGTACTCGACGAACCGGTCTCCGCGTTGGACGCCTCCGTGCAGGCGCAGATCCTCGAGCTGCTGGACCGCCTCCAGACGGAGTTGTCGCTGAGCTACCTGTTCATCTCGCACGATCTGGCGGTGGTGCGCCGCATCAGCGACCACGTCGCGGTGCTGCGGCACGGCCGCATCGTCGAGTCCGGCCGCACCGCCGAGATCTTCGGCAACCCTCGGCACGAGTACACCCGAGAGCTGTTGTCGGCCATACCCGGCGCCGCCGTCACGAATGGCGTTCTCTGATGCCGAAGCCGACCTACTGCCACAGCCGGGTGCTGAACCGGCAGGAGCACTGGGCGCCGTGCCGCAGCCGCCTCGAACCCGCCGTCCCGTCCTCTGCGACCAACCGCCCCCACTCACCGGAGCCCACCACCGGCCACAAGCCGAACACGTGGTGGCACCGACCGAAAAGGATCGCCCTGATGGTGTACTCCGCCTTCAACCGGAAACCGGCCGACACCGACGCCGAATCCCCCGCACCGGACCTCGCGGCCGAGCCCGCCGCCCCCGAAGCCGGTCCGGCCCGCTGGTGGCGCACCCGTCTGCGCGCCCCGCGTGCGGCCGACACCTCCGGTAACGCGCGGGTACACGCGGTCGCACCTGTCCGCGCCGAGCGGGACCGCCGCCTCATCCGGTCCTCGCGTGGCATGCACGCCGCGCTGTGGCAGCAGGCTCTGCTCCTGGCACCCGATGCCGCCGCAGCGGTGACGCATCCGGCGCTGCGGCGGCAGATCGACACCGAAGGCCCGGCCTGATGGCGCGGCCCGACTTCTTCCGCACCCAGAACACCGAAGCCACCTCGCGCGACCACCTCGGCCCGCGCCCTCCCCATCGCATCACCGCCCACGAAGGAGCCGAAGCGTCATGACCACCAGCATCACCAGCGTTTTCGAGACCGAGTGGGCACATTGGCACCACGCGCGCGAGGACCAGTTGCGCGACCCGCTCGGCTTCCTCAGCCTGACCGGCCTGCACTGGCTCACCGACCGCCCTGAACGGCTGCCGGGCCTGCCGGGTACCTGGTGGGTCACCGACGACAAAGTGTTCATCACCGCCCAGCCCGCCGACCGCCTGGAATACGACGGGCTGGGCATCGCGGGCGTGCAGATCGTCACCCCCGCGGAAGGCGCGCCCGGACTGACCGTGCGGCAGGAGAAACGGGTCCTCGAGGTGATCCGCCGCACCGGCCGCTACGCCGTCCGGGTGCACGACCCGGCCGCGCCGGGCCTGCTGAGCTTCGACGGCATCCCGGCCTACCGGCCCGACCCGCGCTGGGTGGTGCCGGGGCGGTTCACACAGTTCGAGCAACAGCGGACCGTGACCACCGGCGCTGTGGTCGAGGGTCTCGAGCACCACCACAGCGCCGCGGGCATCATCGAATTCCGCATCGGCGAGGTGACCGAACGGGTCGTCGCGTTCGGCGACCGGGACGATCTGCGGTTGCTGTTCACCGACGCGACGAGCGGGGTGACGACCTACCCGGCGGCGCGTTCGCTGTCGGTCGGCCGTCCCGACGCGGACGGCACGGTGGTGCTGGACTTCAACCGGGCCGCGAATCTGCCGTGCGCGTTCACCGACTTCGCGACCTGCCCGGTGGCACCCGCGCAGAACCGGCTGCGCGTGGCCATCGAAGCGGGCGAACAGGATCCGCGGCAGGGACGCGCGGCATGAGCGGTCGAGCCGTACCCCTCTCGATCCTGGACCTGTCGCCGATCAGCGCGGGCTCGACCGCGCAGCAGGCGCTGCGCAACACCGTCGATCTGGCCCGGCACGCCGAACGATGGGGCTACCACCGGTACTGGCTGGCCGAACACCACTTCGTCTCGGTGGCCAGCTCCTCCTCGATCACCCTGATCGGGCTGGTGGCGGCGGCCACCGAGCGCATCCGGGTGGGTTCGGCGGCGGTGCAGGTGGGTCATCACACCTCGGCCTCGATCGTGGAGGCGTTCGGCACGATCGACGCGCTGTACCCGGGCCGCCTGGACCTGGGACTGGGACGGTCGGGGCATCGGCGCGGGCAGTTCGGGGCCGAAGCCGCGCGGCCCAAGGGCGGGAAGCCGGTGGTCGACTCGGTGACCGGGCGCACCGAGATCCGTGACGGCGTGGTGGTTCCGCCGCCGTTCGACCCGGGCCGCGTCGTGGACCGGTCGAAGTTCATCGCCTCGGTGGGCGCGTTGCAGCAGCGCGGGGCGCAGCCGCTGGACTTCGCCGAGCAGGTCGACGAGGTGCGCGCCCTGCTGGCGGGTACCTTCGTCAGCCCCGAAGGCGTCGCGCTGCACGCTGTTCCCGGAGAGGGCGCACAGGTGCGGTTGTGGCTGTTCGGCAGCTCGGCGGGCGAGAGCGCGGCGCTGGCGGGACGCCTGGGGCTGCCGTTCGCCGCGGCCTACCACGTGTCGCCGGGAACCGCGCTGGAGGCCATCGAGGCGTATCGCGCGGCATTCCGCCCGTCCACCGAGCTGGCCGAGCCCTATGTGGTGATCTCCGCGGACGTGGTGGTCGCCCAGGACGACGCGACCGCCCGGCGGTTGGCCGCGGGCTATGGACACTGGGTCTACAGCATTCGCAGCGGCGCGGGCGCGGCCGACTATCCCGATCCGGCGACCGTCTCGCCGCTCACCGCGCAGCAGCGGCGCCTGGTGGACGATCGATTGGCCACCCAGTTCGTGGGTGCGCCGGGCACCGTCGTGGAGCGGCTCACCGCGCTGCGACGGGTCGCGGGCGCGGACGAACTGCTGGTCACCACGATCACCCATCGGCACGCCGACCGCCTGGAATCGCACCGGCTGCTCGCGGAGGCGTGGGGACTGCGGGCGGCGAGGGCGGCCTGATCCTGTTCCGGCCGGTACGCCCGCGAGCGCACCGGCCGGAGCCGCGCGGCAGGTACGAAGCCGGAGTCAGACGCTGACCGGCGCGGCCGTGACGCCGTAACCGAGGTTGGTCAGCACCTCGCTGGTCGCCTTGGCGAAATTGAGCGTGATGAAGTGCAGGCAGGGCGCGCCCTCGTCGATCAGCCGCTGCGCGATCTCGGTGGCGATCTCGATGCCGACCGCGCGCACCGCCGCGGCGTTCTCCTCGCCGCCTTCGCCCGCCGCCTCGCGCAGCCGGCCCATGACCGAGGCGGGCAGCGGCCTGCCGCACAGTTCCTCGGCGCGCTGCACCGTACGCAGCGAGGTGATCGGCATCAGCTCCGGGATGATCGGCTTGGCGCCTTCGATCGGGTCGAGTTTCACCAGACGATCCCGCAGCCGCAGGTAGTGCTCGACATCGAAGAACATCTGCGTGATCGAATACTCCGCGCCCGCACGCAGTTTCGCGGCCAGGAACGCGGTGTCGGTCGCCAGGTCGGGCGAACGGTGGTGGCCCTGCGGGAACGAGGCGACGCCGACGTGGAAATCACCGAGGTCGCGCACGATGCGCACCAGCTCCTCGGCATAGGAGACGCCGTCGGGATGCTTGTGCCACTCGCCGAGCGGGTCACCGGGCGGGTCTCCGCGCAAGACCAGGATGTTGCGGATCCCGCAGTCGGCGTACGCGCCGACCAGCGAGCGCAGCTCGGCGACGCTGTGCTCCACCGCGGTCAGGTGCGCGACAGGCAGCAGTGTGGTCTCCTGCGCGAGCTGCCCGGTCACGCGGACGGTGCGGTCGCGGGTGGAGCCGCCCGCGCCGTAGGTCATCGACACGAACGCGGGATGCATGCGCTCGAACTGCCGCACGGCGCGCCACAGCCGCGCCTCGGCGGCGGCGTCACGGGGCGGATTGAACTCCACGGAGAACGGCACCGCGCGCTCCCCGTGAGCCCGCAGACTCTGTACGACCGAGGGTGTTCCAGAGACGTTCGGGTGCGTCCGGGACGGCCGGCCAGGGGTCGAGCTGCCCCGCACGTTGTCGAAAGTCACCGGTTCAGTGTAGAGGTGGCCGATGGCGGCCCCGTCGGGTCGCTCGGACGCCCCGCGTATTCTTCGCATCGGGCGGCAAATTCGCCACGCCGAGCGACACGCGCGACCGTTACCGCCCGGCCCCGAATCACCCGCAGCGCCCGGGCACCCTCCGCGACCCCGTGCGTCCACCATCCGCACGACCTTGGAGGCTCCTCTGTCCGCCGCAACAGGGACTCAGACGCCGCGGCCCGCGGTGCCGCAGCCGGGCACGCCCGCCTTCGTCACCGCCGTGGAAGACGTGCTGGCCAGTTTCTTCGCCACCCGACGCCCGACGACCGAACGACTCGGCCCGGTCTTCGTCGAGGCCACCGATACGCTCGAGCAGTTCGTGTTACGCGGCGGGAAACGCACCAGGCCCGCCTTCGCGTGGACCGGATGGCTCGGCGCGGGTGGCGACCCGCACGCCCCCGAGGCCGCCGCGGTGCTCACCACCTGCTCGGCGCTCGAGCTCGTGCAGGCCTGCGCGCTGATCCACGACGACATCATCGATTCCTCCCGCACCCGCCGCCGCTTCCCCACCGTTCACGTCGACTTCGAGCAGCGCCACCGCGACCGCGGGTGGGCGGGCGACTCGGCGCACTTCGGAACCAGCGTCGCCATCCTGGTCGGGGATCTGGCGCTGTCCTGGGCCGACGACATGGTGCACGCCTCCGGCCTCGAGCCCGCGGCCGTCGCCCGGTTCGCGCCGGTGTGGGCCGACATGCGCACCGAGGTGCTCGGCGGCCAGCTGCTCGACGTCAACGGCGAGGCGGGCGGCGACGAATCGGTCGAGGCCGCGCTGCGGATCAACCGCTACAAGACCGCCGCCTACACCGTCGAACGCCCGCTGCACCTCGGCGCGGCGATCGCCGCCGCCGACCAAGGACTGATCGACGCCTACCGCACGTTCGGCACCGCCATCGGCATCGCCTTCCAGTTGCGCGACGACCTGCTGGGCGTGTTCGGCGACCCGGCGGTGACCGGCAAGCCCTCCGGTGACGACCTGCGCGAAGGCAAGCGCACCGTGCTGCTGGCCGACGCGCTGCGCCGCGCCGACGAGTCCGACACCGGCGCGGCCGCGTTGCTGCGCTCGAGCATCGGCACCGACCTGAGCGCCGAACAGGTGCAGCGACTACGCGCGCTGCTCGTCGAGCTCGGCGCGGTCGAGGAGGTGGAACGCCGGATCGCCGAACTGACCGACAGCGGTCTGGCGGCCATCGAGTCCAGCTCGGCGACGTCCGCGGCGAAGGAACAGCTGCGCGCGATGGCGCTGGCCGCTACCAAACGCGCCGCGTGAGCACGTCCGATCGCGCGACGGCAAGGAGACGAACCGAATGAGAACCGTTGCGGGACCTACCGAGCGAGTCGTGGTGGTCGGCGCGGGACTGGCCGGCCTCTCGGCCGCCCTGCATCTCACCGGTGCGGCTCGCACGGTCACGCTGCTCGAGCGAGCCGACCACCCCGGCGGACGGGTCGGACGCTACCGGGGCGGTGACTACGACATCGATTCCGGCGCCACCGTGCTCACCCTGCCCGAGCTGATCACCGACGCGCTCGCCGCCGTCGGCCGGTCCCCGGAGAACTGCGTGCCGCCATTGCGCATCCACCGGCTGGCGCCGGGCTATCACGCACGGTTCGCCGACGGCGCCGAGATCAGGGTGTTCGCCGAGGCCGACGCCATGGCCGCGGAGGTCGAGCGGACTTGCGGCCCGGCCGAGGCTCGGGGATACCGGCGGCTGCGCACCTGGCTGGCCCGGGTGTACGCGGCCGAGTTCACGGAGTTCATGGACACGAACTTCGACTCGCCGCTGGATATGGTGCGAATTCCCGAAAAGCGCCGCGCGCTGGTCGAATTGGCGCGACTCGGCGGCTTCGGCAGGCTCGGCCCGCAGGTCCGCCGGTTCCTGCGTGATCCGCGCCTGGCACGGCTGTTCACCTTCCAGGCCCTGTACGCGGGTCTGCCGCCCGCCCGGGCGCTGGCCGTCTACGGCGCTATTCCGCACATGGACACCTCCCTGGGCGTCTACTTCCCCGAAGGCGGTATGCGGGCGATCGCCGTGGCGCTGGCGCAAGCGTTCACCGAAGCCGGCGGCACGCTGGAACTCGGCGCCGAAGTGGTGGGCATCGACTACGCGGGCCGGCGGGCCCGCCGCGCCCGCACCGCCGACGGCCGCTCGTTCGACTGCGACGCGCTCGTGCTCACCGCCGACCTCGGCTCGCTCGACCGTTTCGGTGTGCGGCCCCGGCGCGGGCTGCGCGCCTCGCCGTCGGCGGTCGTCGCGCACGGCACCGTGCCCGCCGCGGTCGCGGCAGGCTGGCCGGTGCAGGCGCACCACACCATCGAGTTCGGGCAGGCCTGGGACAGCACGTTCGCCGAGATCGCCGCCCGCGGTGGACGCGGCAGGCTGATGAAGGATCCCTCGCTGCTGCTGACCCGGCCCGCCCTGACCGATCCGAGCCTGTTCATCGAACGCGGCGACGGACGGTACGAGCCGTTCTCGTTGCTCGCGCCGTGCCCGAACCTGTCGGCCGCGCCGCTGGACTGGCCGCGGCTCGGGCCCGCCTACCTCCGGGAGCTGCTCACCGTGCTGGAAGCACGCGGCTACCGGGGCATCGCCGAGCACTTCGCCGTCGACCGGCTCGACACGCCTCGCACGTGGTTCGATCACGGAATGCTCGCGGGCACACCGTTCTCCGCGGCCCATCTTTTTCGGCAAACCGGTCCGTTTCGGCCGAGTAATTTCCCCCGTTACCGCGACAACGTGGTCCTTGCCGGTTGTGGCACCACTCCGGGCGTGGGCGTACCGACCGCTCTGCTCTCGGGAAAACTGGCGGCAAACCGCATCGCCCGCGAGATCGGGCGCACTTCGCGTGGAACGCCGCGCACCAGCCGGATAGTGTTCGAGGCGACGCCGTAAACTAAGCGCCGACCTATTCGCTCGCGGTTGCGACCGCCGACCACTCGGGGGGACCGACACCAGATGGCATCCCCCGAAACGCGCACCGCAGAGGCCGCCTCCACCGGTGGCACCCGCCCCTCGCCCGCCTCGGCACGTCACGAATCGGCCGCCCCCCGTGGTTTCCTGTGGTCGATGCGCGCCTCCGCCGACTTCGCCAGAAGCCCGGAGGGCCATGCCGCCCTGCTCGGGTTCTTCGGCGCGATCATGATCACCTTCGGCGGGTTCGGGGCGGGCAGCGTCCGCAAGCGGGATCCGCTGCTGGAGGCCATGCACCTGTCCTGGCTGCGGTTCGGGCACGGCTACGCGCTGTCGACCATCTGCATCTGGGTCGGCGTGCTGCTCATGGTCACCGCCTGGGTACGGCTCGGGCGCGCCACGATCGGCACGGGCGACCGGACCGGCGCCGGGGTGACGCTCAACGAACTGCGCGCCATCGTCGGCATCTGGATCGCGCCGCTGCTGTTCGCCGTGCCGATGTTCAGCCGCGACGCCTACTCCTACCTCGCCCAGGGCGCGCTGCTGCGCGACGGCTTCGACCCCTATCAGGTAGGACCGGTCGCGAATCCCGGCGTGCTGCTGGACAACGTCAGTCCCGTATGGACCACGACCACCGCGCCCTACGGCCCGGTCTTCCTGCTGCTCGGACGCGCGATCACCGCCGTGACCGGCGACAACGTGGTGGCAGGCACCATCGCGATGCGGCTGGTCATGCTGCCCGGCTTGGCGCTGATGATGTGGGCGGTGCCGTATCTGACCAAGCACCTCGGCGGCAAGCCGACCGTGGCGTTGTGGCTGGCGGTACTCAACCCCCTGGTGCTGATCCACCTGATCGGCGGCGTGCACAACGAGATGCTGATGGTCGGCCTGATGTGCGCGGGCATCGCGCTGGTGCTGGAACGCCACCACGTGGCGGGCATCGTGGTCGTCGCCATCGGCGTGGCCATCAAGGCGACCGCGGGCGTGGCGCTGCCGTTCCTGGTCTGGATCTGGATGCTGCACGAACGCGAACGCCGCGCGGCGCAGCGGGTCGGGCGCGATCCCGAGCACCTGCCCGCGAGCGAGCAACCCGGCGACGCCGCGGAGCCCACCGAGGACATGCCGCATCCGGCGCTGATGTTCGCCAAGATCGCTGGGCTGGGCCTGAGCGTGTTCGCGGTGGTGTTCGTCGCCGCCTCGGCCATCGCCGGCGTCGGTATCGGCTGGCTGACCGCGCTGTCCGGGTCGAAGAAGATCATCAACTGGCTGTCGCTGCCGACCGTGATGGCGCACGCGATCACCTGGATCACGCCGCTGCGGCTGGAGTCGGTACTCGAAGTCACCCGCGCGATGTGCGCGCTGGCCTTGGTCGCCGTGCTGGCCTGGACCTGGTGGCGGTTCCGGCACAGCGAGCGAGAGGCCGTGCTGGGCATCCTGATCGCGTTCGTCGCGATCGTCATCCTCTCCCCCGCCGCGCTGCCCTGGTACTACTCGTGGCCGCTTGCACTGGCCGCCGGGTTCGCGCTGTCCACGACGACGCTGATGACGCTGGTCGGCGTGTGCACCTGGCTCATGCTGGTCTTCCAGCCGGACGGTTCGATCGGCCTGTACAACTTCTGGCACGTCGTCGCCGCCACCTTCGCCGCGGGTGTGGCGGCAATGTCGCTGCGCACGGTGGACCCGCTGCGGCTGCGCGCCGCGCCGCCGGGCAACGTCACGGCCACGCCCGGCGAAGCCACCGCTTCGGCCGCCACCCCATGACCGAAGGCCGCCTACCGGGTTCCGTCCTGCTCCCGCTCGCCTACCGCGAGTGCAGGCAGATCGCCGCCACCCACGGGCGCACCTACTTCCTGGCCACCCGGCTGCTGTCGGCCGAGCGGCGGCCCGCCGTGCACGCGCTGTACGCGTTCGCGCGCATGGTCGACGACGTCGTCGACCGCGCGGGCAGGCCTGCCGTGGCGCCCGAGCGCTCGCCCGCCGCGGAGATCGATCTCATCGAGCGGGATCTGCGAGCGGCGCTCGAGGCGGGCACCGACGAAACGGGCAGCGCCGGCGGTGCGCCGCTGTCTTCTGCCGAGCACTGGTGGACATGGGAAGCCGACCAACGGCCGCGCACGCTCATCCTGGCCGCCGTCATCCACACCATCCACCGGTACGGCATCGCCGCCCAGCACTTCTGGACGTTCCTGGATTCCATGCGGATGGACGCGCCGGGGTCCCCGACCTTCCGCAACCGCTACGCCAGCCTGGGCGAGCTGCGCGAATACATGCGCGGCTCGGCGGCCGCGATCGGTTTGCAACTACTGCCCGTGCTCGGCACGGTCGTCCCGGTGCCGGAGGCCGAGCCGGCCGCCGCCGCGCTGGGCGAAGCGTTCCAGCTGACGAACTTCCTGCGCGATGTCGCAGAGGATCTCGACCGCGACCGGGTCTATCTGCCCGCCGACGCCCTCGCCGCGTTCGGCGTTCACGACGACCTGCTGCGCGAGTGCCGTCGCACCGGGCTGACCGACCCGCGCGTCCGCCGCGCTCTCGCCCACCTCGTCGCGGTCAACCGGGATCTCTACCGCCGCGCCGAACCCGGCATCGACTTGCTCGAACCACGCGTCCGCCCCGCCATCCGCACCGCGGCCACCCTCTACGCCGACATTTTGCACCACATCGAACGCAGCGACTACGCCGTCTTCGACCACCGTGCCGTAGTCCCCCGCCACCACCGCCTCCGCGTCGCCGCCGCCGAATTCACCACAGCCGCCTTGCGCGGCAGATTCGAGCGCTGACCGCTCGGTTCCAGCGCATCCCGCCTATCCGGCGACGACTGCGCGAATCGCCTCCACCACCGTGCTGGACTCACTGCCCGGGATTCCACCAGAGCCTCTCGAACCGCCCCGAAAACTCGGCTGACCACCGACCAGGAACCTGGTCGCACGGTCACACGCCGCAACGACCACGTCCAGTTCGAATCACGCCAGACCGCTCATTGGCGCGCCGCCCGGCTCGCTTCCGAGCAACCGCGCGCGGGCGACGGGGGGACACGGCTGCGCCGCCAGGGCGCGGTCGGCGGCCGGGCTGGTTCGACCGCGAATAAGGAAGCGGTCGCGTCCGGCGCCACCTGCTGCGACTGATTCCGCCGCGTTCGGCCCGGCCGCACGGTCGCGTGCGGTCCGGTCTCACCCGACGCCGAGGCACCGCTCGGCCGGCTTCGCCACCGCCCGAAAACGTTCAACCCGGATCCCATGATCACTGCCCACGCAACCACACCAGCGCAAGCACAGGTTTTCGAGCGAAGAGGACCGAGCATTGCCCGTTCGCGGCCCGGCTCCATGGGGGCCGGGAACACGCCGCGCCCGCGCGGCCGAGAATTCAGATCGGTTCGGCGGCCGCCCGGCGCAGGACTTCGCGGGCCAGTGGGCCGTGCAGGGCATCGATCGGCTTACCGGGGAGGGTGTCGTCTTCGGTGAAGATCCACTCCAGGATCTCCTCGTCGGTGTACTTGGCGTCGCGCATCACGGTGATCAGTCCGGGGAGGGGCTTCACGACCGCGCCGGTGTCGTCGAAGAACCGTTCCGGCACGCCCGCCACGCCGTCTCTGCGGACGGCGATCAGTTGGTGGTCGCGCAGCATCTGGTGCACCCGGGTCACCACCAGCCCGAGTCGGTCGGCCACCTCCGGCAGCGACACCAAGGTCACCGACTGCGGAAGGACGTCGTCACTGCAGGGAAATGCACTCACCCGGACAACGGTAGACGGTCCCCCGCCGCACGTCGTGAGACACCCGGGGTGGTGGGAGTCGATACCATCGTGGGGGCCGCACGGAGCGGCTGATCGCTTTGTGAAAGCCGGAGGACTTCTCTTGATCGGCCAGATGCTGGAAGGGCGCTATCGGATCGATGCGCCGATCGCCCGCGGCGGAATGTCGATGGTCTTCCGCGGGGTCGACACCCGCCTGGACCGGCCGGTCGCCATCAAGGTGATGGATCCGAAGTTCGCCGGCGACCCGCAGTTCCTGTCCCGGTTCGAGTTCGAGGCGCGCGCGGTCGCCAAGCTCAAGCATCCGTCGCTGGTCGCGGTGTACGACCAGGGCGTCGACGGCGACCATCCCTTCTTGATCATGGAGCTCGTCGAGGGCGGCACACTGCGCGAACTGCTGCGCGAACGCGGCCCGATGCCGCCACACGCGGTGCGCGCCGTCGCCGAGCCGGTGCTCGCGGCGATCGGCGTCGCGCATTCGGCGGGGCTGGTGCACCGCGACATCAAGCCGGAGAACGTGCTGATCTCCGACGCGGGCGAGGTGAAGATCGCCGATTTCGGCTTGGTGCGCGCGGTGGCCGCTGCGAACACCACGTCGGCGAGCGTAATCCTCGGCACCGCGGCCTATCTGTCTCCCGAGCAGGTCACCAGCGGCTCCGCCGATTCCCGCAGCGACGTCTACTCCTTCGGCGTGCTGATCTTCGAGATGCTCACCGGCCGGGTCCCGTTCACCGGTGACACGTCGATCTCGGTGGCCTACCAGCGCATCGAGAACGACGTGCCGAGCCCGAGCGGATTCATCTCCGGGGTGCCGCCGGAATTCGACGAGCTGGTGGCCAAGGCCACCGCGCGGGAGCCCGCGCACCGGTTCGCGGACGCGAACGAGATGGCGGCCGCGCTGCGGCGGATCGGCGCCGCGCTGCGATTGCCCGCCTATCGGGTGCCCGCGCCGCAGGAGTCCGCCGAACATCTCAGCGCCACCTATCGAGCCGTGTCACCGGATCGCGACGACCAGCCGGGTTTCGCCGGAGCGTCGCCACAGGAGCCCCATGCGCCGCAGCCGGTGCAGCACACCAGAGTGGTGACCGCTCAGCGTCCGCGCCTCGACTACAGCCCGCCCGACGACTACGACCGGCCGCAGCCTGTGCGGCAAGCCCACCCCGCACCGCCGTATTCGCCCTACGCCGGCGACCTCAGCCGATCCCGGCGCACGGTGTGGCTGTGGGTGGCCATCGTCGCGATTCTCACGCTGGTGGTCGGTATCGGCGGCTGGTGGCTGGGTTTCGGCCGCTATTCACCGGTTCCGCCGATCGCCGGACTGGAAACCGACAAGGCGGTCGCGACGCTCCAGAACGCGGGGTTCGAGACCGAGATCCGGCAGCGGGCGTCGGACACCATCCCGGTCGGCGGTGTGGTCGGCAGCGACCCGTCGGCCGGATCCAAGATCACCAAAGGGTCCACGGTCGCGGTCCTGATCTCCAATGGCAAGCCCAAGGTGCCGGACGTCAAGCCGGGCGACCAGGCGTCGAAGGTCAACCAGTTGATCCGGGACAACGGGCTGCAACCGGTCGATGCCGGGGAGGAGTCCAGCACCGCACCCAAAGGGTCGGTCTCCAGGGTGGAGCCGAGACCGGGAACCGTGCTGCCGCTCGGCGCGCAGGTGAAGGTCTACCGCAGCAAGGGGTCTCAGCCGGTGAAGGTCCCCGACGTGCGCGGCAAACCGGCCGCCGAGGCCACCAAGATCCTCACCGACGCCGGGATCACCGTCCGGGAGACCCAGATCCAGTTCGACCGCGGCGTCGATGCGGACAAGGCCATCGGCACCCAGCCGGGGGCGGGCGCCACCATCCAATCCGGCGACGGCGTGGTGCTGCTGGTGTCCAATGCGTTGAAGATGCCCGATGTGCGCGGGTGGACCGTCGCCAACGCCCGCGCCAAGCTGGAAAGCCTCGGGTTACAGGTCGAGGTGAAGCAATTGGCGCGGGCCGACAGCTCGCTGGTGGTCTCGCAGACCCCGGCCATCGGAGTCAACATCGAGGCGGGCGACACCGTCACGATCGTGGCGCTGCCCTAGCCGGAAGGCTGCCGCGGTGGTTCAGCGCAGCATCTCGGCGACGAGGAACGCCAGCTCCAGCGACTGCTGGGTGTTCAGCCGGGGGTCGCAGGCGGTCTCGTAGCGACCGGACAGATCGAGGTCGGAGATGTCCTGGGCGCCGCCGAGGCATTCGGTGACGTCCTCTCCGGTGAGCTCGATGTGCATGCCGCCGGGGTGCGTGCCGAGCGCGTGGTGCACCTCGAAGAAGCCCTGCACCTCGTCGACGATGCGGTCGAAGTGGCGGGTCTTGAAGCCGGTGGACGCCTCGTGGGTGTTGCCGTGCATCGGGTCGCACTGCCAGATCACCTGGTGGCCCGTGGCCTGCACCTTCTCGATGATGGGCGGCAGCACGTCGCGGACCTTGCTGTGGCCCATGCGGGACACGATGGTCAGCCTTCCCGGCTCGTTGTTCGGATCCAGCCGCTGCACGTATTCCACTGCCTGCTCGGGGGTGGTCGACGGGCCGATCTTCAGGCCGATCGGGTTGGCGACCAGTTCCGCGAACGCGATGTGCGCGCCGTCGAGCTGGCGGGTGCGCTCGCCGATCCACAGGAAGTGCGCGGACAGGTCGTAGAGCACCGGTTCGCCGATCGCGTTCTCGCTCAGGCGCAGCATGGCGCGCTCGTAGTCCAGCACGAGCGCCTCGTGGCTGGCGTAGATGCGGGCCGCCTTCAAGCTCGGGTCGTTGACCCAGCACGCGGTCATGAAGGCCAGGCCGCGGTCGATCTCCTCGGCCAGCGCCTCGTAGCGCGCGCCTGCGGGCGACTTGGCCACGAAATCGCGGTTCCAATCGTGCACCTTGTGCAGGTCGGCCATCCCCGCCCCGGTGAGCGCGCGCACGAGGTTCATCGCGGCGCTGGCGTTGGCGTAGGCCCGGACCAGGCGCGAGGGGTCGTGCTGGCGCAGCGCCTCGTCGGCGATCAGCGAGTTCACCATGTCGCCGCGGTAGGACTTGAGGCCGAGCGCGTCGGTATCCGACGATCGCGGTTTGGCGTACTGGCCCGCGATCCGCGCCACCTTCACCACCGGCAGGCTCGCGCCATAGGTGAGCACGACCGCCATCTGCAGGAGGGTGCGGATGTTGCCGCGAATGTGCGGCTCGGTGTTGTCCGCGAAGGTCTCCGCGCAGTCGCCGCCCTGCATGAGGAACGCCTCGCCCCGGGCGACCTCGGCCAGCTGCCCGCGCAGCTCCTCCACTTCGGCGGGCACGCAGATAGGCGGCACGCTCTCCAGTACGGTGCGCATTTTGGCCGCCTGCTCCGGATCCCAGGACGGCTGCTGCAGCGCAGGTCGCGCCAGCGCGTCGTCCAACCGCCTGCGCAGCTCGACGGGCAGCGGCGGCAGTTCCGGCAGGCGATCGATGGGTACGTCGACGGTCCAGTTCACCAGTCCAGAATACGGACCATCGGCCCTGTGGGGATACCCGGTGGTGGTGGTGGAGTGCCGCACCAAGGTGGCGAAGTTCTCCACCTCATGGGCCCTTGCGGGCGTGGCGGCGCACGTCACCATAGGGTTGCCGGGAACCCGTCACCTGCCGCAACGGCACCGAAAGCCGAGGAGAGACCGATTTCGCTGCGATATTTCTACGACTGCGAATTCATCGAGGACGGAGTGACCATCGATTTGGTCTCCATCGGCGTCGTCTGCGAGGACGGCCGGGAGTTCTACGCGGTGTCCACCGAATTCGATGCCGGACGTGCGGGGCCGTGGGTGCGCAAATTCGTGCTGCCCCGATTGCCTTCGCCGTCTTCTCCGCTCTGGCGCAGCCGGGCCCGGATCCGCGACGAGCTGTACGCGTTCCTGGTGCCACGGCCGACCGTGCAGCCCGAGCTGTGGGCTTGGGTTTCCGCGTACGACCATGTCGCCTTGTGCCAGCTGTGGGGCTCCATGGTCGATCTGCCCAACACGCTTCCGCGCTACACCAACGAGTTGCGCCAGCATTGGGAGGCGTACGGCCGCCCCGAGCTGCCGCCGATCCCGTCGGACGCGCATGACGCGCTGGCCGACGCCCGGCACAATCTGGCCAAGTTCGAAGCCATCGAGGCCGCACGCCGCGCGACGCCACGCCTGTGACACCCGCGGCATGACGCACCACGGCCCCGAGTCGCTTCGACTCGGGGCCGTGGTGCGGGGCGGGCGTCAGTGGCCGTGCTTGCCGTTCGCCGCCTCTTGAGCCCGCTGCAGCACCTTCAGCTGCTTGTGCTCTTCTTCGTGATCGATCTCGAAGTGCCGGTCGCTCTCCTCCTGCGGGTCCGGCCGCAGGAAGCTGCCCGTGCCCGGCCGGCCGGCCGAGCCGAGCTGGTTCATCTTCTTCGGTACCGGCGCGCCCTGGTACTCCAGCGGGATCGGGTGACCGTGCTCGTCCACCGGGCCGAGCGGCTGGTGCACCTCGATGTACTCGCCGTGCGGCAAGCGCTTGATCACGCCGGTCTCGATGCCGTGCTCGAGCACCGCGCGGTCGCTGCGCTGCAAGCCGAGGCAGAACCGGTAAGCGATGTAGTACGCCGCAGGCGGGGCGACGAGCAGACCGATTCGACCGATCCAGGTGGTCGCGTTCAGCGAGATGTCGAACTTCAGCGCGATGATGTCGTTGACGCACGACAAGGTCAGGACCACATAGAACGCGATCGCCATCGCGCCGATCGCCGTGCGAACGGGCACGTCACGCGGACGCTGCAACAGGTTGTGATGCGCGCTGCTGTCGCCGGTGAGCCGCTTCTCGATCCACGGGTAGGCGATCAGGACGGCGAACACCAAGCCCATGATCAACGCGACCCAGAACACCGCGGGCACGGTGTAGTTGCCGATGTACAGCTCCCACGGCGGCATCAACCGGGCCATGCCGTCGGT
>NZ_VUOT01000003.1:0-224100 GCF_009829295.1 Nocardia sp. CY15 | reverse complement strand
GATTCGACCGAGCGAACTTACGCATCCGATAGGACTTACGCGTCCCGTCATCAGCCATCACCGTGACGTAGTCGGCGGAAACCTCCTCCACCACACCGGCCTTCTCGTTCACCACGACATCACCGGCGTCCACGGCAGCGCGCAGCTCCATGCCGGTGCCGACGATCGGCGCCTCGGAACGGATCAGCGGCACGGCCTGACGCTGCATGTTCGCGCCCATCAGGGCGCGGTTGGCGTCGTCGTGCTCGAGGAACGGGATCATCGCCGTCGCGACCGACACCATCTGACGCGGCGACACGTCCATGTAGTCGACCTCGGTGGCCGCGACGAGCTCGTTCTCCTCGTTGCCCCGGCGGCACAGCACCCGGTCCTCGAGGAAGCGGCCGTCGGCGTCGACCGGCGAGTTGGCCTGGGCACGAACGTGCCTGTCCTCCTCGTCGGCGGTCAGGTAACGGACCTCGTCGGTCACCCGGCCCTCGACCACCTTGCGGTACGGCGTCTCGATGAAGCCGAACGGGTTGACCCGCGCGTACACCGACAGCGAGCCGATCAGGCCGATGTTCGGGCCTTCCGGGGTCTCGATCGGGCACATGCGGCCGTAGTGCGACGGGTGGACGTCACGTACTTCCAGGCCGGCGCGCTCACGGGACAGACCACCCGGGCCCAGCGCCGAGAGGCGGCGCTTGTGGGTCAGGCCCGACAGCGGGTTGTTCTGGTCCATGAACTGCGACAGCTGGGACGTTCCGAAGAACTCCTTGATCGCGGCGACGACCGGGCGGATGTTGATCAGGGTCTGCGGCGTGATCGCCTCGACGTCCTGAGTCGTCATGCGCTCGCGGACCACGCGCTCCATGCGGGAGAGACCGACCCGGATCTGGTTCTGGATCAGCTCGCCGACGGTGCGCAGGCGACGGTTGCCGAAGTGGTCGATGTCATCCACTTCCACCGGAACCTCGACGCCACCGGGGGCGGTCATGGCCTTGTCGCCCGAGTGCAGCCGCACCAGGTACTCGATGGTGTTGACGATGTCTTCCCTCGTCAGCACCGAACCGACGACCTGCTCGCCCACGTGGATGCCGAGCTTCTTGTTGATCTTGTACCGGCCGACGCGCGCCAGGTCGTAGCGCTTCTCCTTGAAGAACAGGTTCTCCAGCAGAGTCTGCGCGGACTCCTTGGTCGGCGGCTCGCCCGGACGCAGCTTGCGGTAGATGTCCAACAGCGCCTCGTCCTGACCGGCGGTGTTGTCCTTCTCCAGGGTCGACATCATGATCTCGGAGAAGCCGAAGCGCTCGACGATCTCCTCGGTGGTCCACCCCAGCGCCTTGAGCAGCACGGTGACCGGCTGACGGCGCTTGCGGTCGATGCGAACGCCCACGGTGTCGCGCTTGTCCACGTCGAATTCCAGCCACGCGCCGCGGCTGGGGATGACGCGCACGCTGTGCAGGTCCTTCTCCGTGCCCTTGTCGACGCTGTGGTCGAAGTAGACACCCGGCGAACGCACCAGCTGCGAGACGACGACGCGCTCGGTGCCGTTGATGATGAACGTGCCCTTGTCGGTCATCATCGGGAAGTCACCCATGAAGACCGTCTGGCTCTTGATCTCACCGGTGTTGTTGTTGATGAACTCCGCTGTCACGAACAGCGGAGCCGCATAGGTCATGTCCTTGTCTTTGCACTCATCGATCGAGGCCTTGACCTCTTCGAAGCGCGGGTCGGAGAACGACAGCGACATGGAGCCGGAGAAGTCCTCGATCGGAGAGAGCTCCTCGAGCACCTCCTCGAGGCCACCGACTAGGCCGACATCGCCGCGAGCGGCCGCGCGCTCGCGCCATTCCGGCGAACCGATCAACCAGGCGAACGATTCCGTTTGTAGATCGAGAAGTCCGGGCACCTCCAAGGGTTCACGGATCTTCGCGAAAGACACCCGCAACGGGGCTCCGGGGATTCCGGCAACTGCCTTGGTCTGGGTGGAGACTGCCAAGATGCGTCCTTCCAGCACCTCACGCGCGTCGCGTGGTGGTCCGCGACCGTCGCTTGTCTGCTACGAATTCCGCTGGTTACTACCCGAACGAAACTCGAACAGGCAACCACGGAAGTAACACCGGAAGGGTGAACTTACGTGTGCAAATCGAGGTATGGACAGGAGGCAGCCAGCGCAACGTCCAAACCTACACCCAAGTACACGGGAGTGTCAAAGTACCACCCGTGTGATCGTCCGCATGGCTGCCGCGCCGCGTCGAAGTCGCTGGCTGCGTCCTTCAGGTGCGGTGCGCTGGAAGCCACTGTGACAGCTGCCGCTGTTGTGAATAGCGTGACGGTTCGGGCGAAACTCGTCAAGTGGCAGGCCCGGCCGGGGAGCCGGTGAGATCGCCTGCCGCGCTGCGTCATCCCCGCCGATACGGCGGGGGTTACTGGTCCACGATGTCGCTGGCCAGCCAGCGACCATCCACCTTCTGCATGTGCAGGACCACCGGTCCCGCGACGCTCTGCTGCGCTACGCCGTCCTTGGTGGCGCTCACCACCAAGTTGACGATCAGCTCGGCGCGATCATCGGTTAGCAACGTCACAGCAATCGGATCGGCTTTCGCGTCGGCGCTGGTCTGCGCCTGCTTGACCGCCGAAATCGTCGTGTCGGCGTACTTGTCCAAATCGGCGAGCATCTTCCCGGTGAGCACCTGCTTGGCGGTGTCCCGGTAGCCGTTGATGTTCTGTACGTCGTAGGCGTAGACGGTGCGCAGGGCGTGGTCGGCGGCCGCGCGCACTTCTTGGGTGGCCTCGTTGTCCACATACGCCTGGTTCGAGGTGTCCACCCCGGGCCGCTGGGCGGCCAGCCATGCGAAACCACCCAGCAGGGTAGCGGCGATCAGCATGCCGGCGACGAGTCCCCATCGGGGGCGCCCGCCGTCGCGGCGCGACGGACGACTCGGCTTCCGCGGCAGGATCCCACGCCACCGCGACGACCCGCCCGCGTCCGCACGGGGCTCTTCGCCGCGAACGGCACCCGACTGCCCGCCGGGCCGGGAAATGCCCGTCACGCGCGGTTTACGGCCGGTTGCGGGCCGCTCGGTACGCGCGGAGGCGGTACGCGCGGAAGACTCCGTGGCGGGCCTGCGCTTGGAGGTGACCCGGTTGACCGGTCGGCGAGACGTCATGGGTGTTCCTCCTACGATCCCGGCTTGGGCGCTGCGGGCGGCTGGTCGGCCGCCGGGGCGGGCGCCTGTTGAGCGGGGCCGCCGCTCAACAGCACCGGCTGGCTGAGCGAGGAGATCTGCTCGGCCTTCCAGATGTCGCCGTCCTTGGCCAGGTCGACGGTCCAGGTATAGCGGTAGTCGGCGGACGGGGAGTCCTTGCCCTTTTCGGTGACCTGTAGCACGACCAGCGCCGACGCCTTGTCCTGTTCGCTGTTGAGCGAGGTGAGCGCCGCGCCGAGCACCTTCGAGGTCATCCCGATCCCGCTCTGCTGGGCCAGCTTCTCGGCCTGGTCCTTGTTCTTCGTGGCCGAGTCCAGCAGCGCGCCGGTCATCGAGGACCTGGCCAGCGCCAGCGAGCCGGGCACGTCGTCCAAGTTCATCGAGGTCATGTTGAGCGCGGCCTGCCGGGCGGCGTCCAGCGCGGTGTCGCGGGCGTCGGCGCGCGGTCCGTCGGTCAGCGCGGCCCGCACCCAACCCGCTCCGAACCATGCTGCGCAGCTCAACGCGATCACCAGCAGCGCGGCGGAGCAGACCACAACCACCCGGCCCAGCGCGGACCCGCCGCCCGGACGCGCGGAGTCGCTCCGGTCGGCGGCCTTCTGATCGCCCGCGTCGCCCGGCTTCGCGGGCGGGGCGGGCTTGTCCGCCGTCGCGATGTCCGGCGCGTCCTGCGACACCGCATCGGACTGCTTGGCCAGGTCGGCGGTCACGACAGCGCCTCGCCGTCGCTCGGCTCGGTCGCGCTCCAGGACAGCATGCCCGTGGTTCGCTCGCTCCAGTCACTCACGCTCGACACCCTAACGTCATTGCTCCTGGTCACCGCTTCGGTGTGACCCCCAGCAGGGTCGACAACTGCACGGCGACCGGAGTCAGGTTCAGCTTCTCCGGATCGGTTTTGGGGTTGGAGTCCCAGGGCTGGACGATGGCCGGATCGGCGAATTCGGCTCGGTCGCCACCCCGGACGGCGGTCGGATTACCGAAGGGGACAAGACATCTGGCGTCTTTGTTGAACGGGAACTCGTCGCGCGTGTCGTCGAAGTCCGGGTTCTGCGCCTTCATCTGTTCCAGAATCCGATGCGTGCCCTCGTAGCCCACGGTACAGGCGGGTGGGTTGTTGGTTTCCAGCACGAGGCCGAAGTGGCTGGTCCCATCGCCGGGCGCGGTGGAGGACCCGCCGATCGACAGCTGCGGGATCATCTGCAACAAGGGCTTGATCGCGTAGAACTTCGGCGAGATCGCCTGCAACAACAGCCGCAAGTTGGCCAGGTCCTGGGTGAGCGCGCCGCCGCTCTCGTCGATCAGCGCGCCGATCTGCTCCCCCGCGTCGGTTCCGGTGCCGATGAGCCTGCGCACGTCGGGGTCGCTGGAGCGCAGCTGGGCGGTGAGCCGGTCGAGGCCGTCGCTGAATTCGCGGATCGCGGCGGACTGGTCGGCTTGCGTGCCGAGCGCGACACGGCCGTCGCGGACCAGCTGGATGGTCTGCGGGAGCGTCGCGTGGAAGGTCTCGGTGAACTTGTTCAGCGAATCGATCAGTACTCGCAGATCGTCGCCTTTGCCGTCGAACGCCTTGCCGAGTTCGCGCACCGTCGTGTTGAGCGCGTTCAGGTCCACCGAGCCCGCGAAGGAGTCCACGCTGGAGATCAGCTCCTCCACCGGCACCGGCAGGGTCGCCGAGGTGATCACCGAGTTGTCCCGCAGGTACGGGCCGGCGTCCGAGTCCGGCTGCAGGTCGACGTACTGCTCACCGATCGCCGAACGGTTGGCCACCACGGCTTTCGCCGACGCCGGGATCTTCGGCGAACTCGAGTCGATGACGAGGTTCATCACCACGCCCTCGCCGGTGAGTTCCAGCTCACCGACCCGCCCGACCGGGACGCCGCGGTAGGTCACTTCGGCGCCCTTGTAGATGCCGCCGGTCTGCGCCGCACGCAGCTTCACCGTGTACTCGTTGAGCCCCACCATGTGGTCGAGGCGGATGTACTTGCCGCCGACGTACACGACGCCGAGCACCGCGATCACCAGGAACGCGATGAGCTGCCATCGGACCAGACGTGTCACCGCGGACCACTCCCCACACCGAGTTGCTCGAGGATCGCCCCGGCCGGGTTCGGCGGCACACCCGGCGCGGGCGGCTGCGCCATCAGCGGCGGCAGCGGCAGGATCGATACCGTCGGCCAGCCCGGACGCGGGCCGTTGCCGTTGTAGTACGGATTGGTCGGGTCCACCGGCACCGGGGGGCCGACCGGCGGGATGTACACCGGATCGGGCTTGCCCACGCCGAGGTTGCCGAGGGTGACGCCGATCTGCTGGTCCACCGACAACCACGTGTTCACGCTGCCGCCGAAGGTGCTCTCCAGCGCCGAGTCGGGGAACGGGTAGGTCGGGATCAGGGGAACCGCGGCGACCAGATCCGGCGCCGCACGGCCCAGTTCCTGCAATGTCGGCCGCAGCGCGGTGAGGTCGCGGATCAGGTCGTCCTTCGAGGTGTTCAGCACGTCGAAGCCCACCTCGCCGAGCCGGTCCAGCTGCGCGAGCAGGCCGACCAGCTGCGGGCGCTGTTCTTCCAGGATCTTGATGCCCTGCGGCAGCTCGTCGAGGATCTTGCCGATCTGGTCGGTCTGCCTGCTGACCCGGCTGCTGAGCACATCGAGACCGTCGAGCGCGCGGGTGATGTCGTCCACCTGCTGGTTCAGGCCGCCGATCAGCGTGTTCGCCTGCTCGATCAGCGAGCGCACCCGGTCTTCCCGGCCGCCGAGTGTCTTGTTCAGCTCCGTGACGATCGGCTGCAACTGCGCGACGCCACCGCCGTTGAGCAGCAGCGACAGCGCACCGAGCACCTGCTCGACCTCGGTGGCGTGCCGGGTGCGGTCGAGCGGGATGACCGACCCGTCGGTGAGCCGGTAGGGATCGGGATCGGCGGCGGGCCGGGAGAGCTCGATGAACTTCTCGCCGAGCAGATTCGACTGCCGCACCTCTGCGCGCGCGTTCGCGGGCAGGTCCACCGAGGAGTTGACCAGAGTACGCACGGTGGCGGTCCACTGGTCTTCGCCGAGGCTGATCTTCTCGACCCGGCCGACCGGCACGCCCTCGACCTTGACCGCCGACTGCGGAACCAGGTCGAGAACGTCGTCGAACTGGATATCGATGTGCATCGGGCGCTCGCCCACGTCGGCGCCGCCGGGCAGCGGCACGCTGTAGATGCCGTCGGCGGCGCACGAACTGACCAGGGCGGCGGACAGACCCAGCGCCAGGGCCGCGCCGAAACCGCGTGCGACCGAACGGATCCGAATGCTCATCGCGCACCTTCCTGCGACGGCGGAAGCCGGTCCGACGGCGTGCCGGGCACCGTGCCCGGCACCGGGTCACGCTGCTGGTTCTCGCCGCTGAGGATGCCGAACGGCAGGATCAGCGTCGGGGTCTGCACCCCGGCGGTGATCTGGTCGGTGATCTCCTTGCAGTGATCGAGAACCGGCCGCATCTGTCTGCCGAGGGCCTCGAACTTGGGATCGCCCGGCATCAGTTTGGACAGGTCGAGCATCTTGCACACCACACCGAACGGGTCCTGCAATTCGGGGAAGTTGGCACGCATGTCGAGGGTGCCCGATTCGGCGTTGTGCACGTTGATCAGGTTGCTCAACGCCACCGGCAGGACCGGCAGCAAGGCGGCCACGTCGTCGCGCTGGTCGGACAGCGTCTTGGTGAGCGTGATCAAACCTTCGGCGTTGCTGGCGATCAGGTCTCGATTGTCGTCGATGAAGCGGGCGACGTCGCCGAGCGCGACAGAGAGCAGATGCAGCGCGGCGCCGAGGTCCTCGCGTTCGTCGGCCAGGAACGTCGACAGGTCGGCCAGCTGGGTGTTGAACTGCCGTACCTGCTGGTCGTTCTGGGCCAGCATGGTGATGAAAGCCTGCAAATTCTTGACCGTGTCGAAGATGTCGCCGCGCGCGTCGGACAAGTAGCGGGCCGCCCTGGACAGCTGGGTCAGGCTGTTGGCAAGCGCCTCACCGTTGCCCGCCAGATTCGCCGCGCCGGTGCGCACCAGGTCGTTCACCGCGCCCTCGGCATTGGCGCCGTTGGGGCCCAACGCGTCCGACAGTTCGGTGATGCTCTTGTACAACTGGTCGACTTCGACCGGCGTCGCCGTGCGCTCGCGCGGAATCGTCGCGTCGCGCGGCATCTTCGGGCCGCCGGTGTAGACCGGGGTCAGCTGGATGTAGCGGTCGGAGACGATGGACGGTGTGATCTGGGCGGCCCGCGCGCCCGCGGGCACATCGAACTCGCGGTTCACGCTCATCACGACCTTGACCTGGTCGCCCTGCGGCTCGACCTTGTCCACCGAGCCGACCGGCACGCCGAGAATCCGCACGTCCGAGCCCTCGTAGATGCCGACCGACCGATCGAAGTACGCGGTGATTCTGGTGGTGGTCAGCCGGTTGAACAGCCACCACAGCACCACCGCCACCAGCACGGCGAGGACGACTACCAGCGCGATGCCCACCTTGGCGCCGCGGCTGGAACCGCGCACCGCGCCGACGGGATCGTTACGCCAGTTCTCCGCCACGTCAGTTACCTCCCAGGGTGCGGATCGGCTGACGGTAGCCGGGGATTTCGGGTAGCGCGGGCGGCAGCACGTTGACGATCACCGCGTCGAACCAGCGGCCGGTCCCCAGCACGTTGGCGTAGAGGTTGTAGAACGGGGCCGCGAGTTCCAATGTCTTGGAGATGTTCTGCTGGTTGGCGTTGAGCAGATCGATGGAGGCGCGCAGATTCGTCAGCGCGGGGCCGATCTGCTCCTCGTTGTCGTGCACGAGCGCGCTCAGCTCCGCCGAAACCGTCTTGGCGCCGGACAACAACTGCTTGATGGACTGCTGCCGGATGTTCAGTTCGGCCAGCAGCTGGCCGCCGGAGGCCAGCAGCCGCTCGAACTCGGCGTTGCGGTCGGCGAGTACCTGCGTGGTCTGCCTGGTCGCGGCGAACAGCTTCTTCAGCTCCTGGTCGCGTTTGGCCAGCGTCTCCGACAGCCGCGCGACCCCGTCGATGGAGCCGCGGATCTCCGGCGGCGTCGTCTCGAACGCCTCCGACAGCACTTGCATGCTCTTGGCCAGCTGTGAGGTGTCGATCTGATCGATCGTGCGCGCGGCATCGGTGAACGCGTCCACCACGTCGTACGGAGAGACCGTGCGGGACAGCGGAATTCGCGTACTCGGATCGGCAGGCTTCGAGCCCCTCGGGTCGAGCGCGAGGTACTTCTGTCCGAGCAGCGTCTTGATCTGGATGGACGCGGTGGTGTCGTTGCCGATCCAGGTGTCCTTGGTGCGGAAGTCCACGAGCACGCGGTCACCGGCGAGCCGCACATTGGACACCGAACCGACCTTGACGCCCGCGACGCGGACTTCGTTGCCCTTCTTCAGGCCCGCCGCCTCGGTGAATTCGGCGGTGTACTTGGTCCCCGCGCCGATGATCGGCAACTGATCCAGGGAGAACGCCGACACCGTCACCAGCAGCACCATGGCGAGGCCGAGTACGCCCATGAACGCCGGGCTGCGCTTACCGAGCAGAGTCCGGTCGTCCATCAGCGAGCCTTCCCGTGGCAGCGCGGCGCCGCGTTGGTGTACAGCGGCTGGTTGATCGTCGGCAGGCCCGCGGGCAGGTTGAGCTGCGGCGCGTCGACCGCGCCCGGTCCGACGACGATGTCGATGCCGCACAGGTAGAACTGGAACCAGGAGCCGTAGCTGGCGGCGCGGCCGAGCTTCTCCATCTTCAGCGGCAGGTTGTACAGCGCTTCGTTCACCTCGTCCTGACGCTCGTCGAGCGTGCCGGTCAGCTGGCTCAGGCCCGCGATCGAGCCTTGCAGCGTCGGACGCACCGGGACGAGTAGGTCCGATGTCGCCGAGGTCAGGTTGGCCAGCGAGGTCACCGAGCGCCCGATCGTGTCGCGGTCGGCATTGAGGCCGCTGATCAGCGCCTCGGTGTTCACGATCAACTGGTCGAACTGGTCGTCGCGCTGGTTGACCGCGTCCAGTACGGCGGTCAGGTTGCGGGTCAGCTCACCGATCACGGCGTCCTTGTCCGCGATCTTGTTGGTCAGGTTCGCTGTGGTCGCGACCAGATCGCGGATCGTGCCCTGCTCGCCCTGGAAGACCTGGATGATCTCGAAAGACAACTTGTTCACGTCGTCGGCGGTCAGCGTGCGGAACAGCGGCCGGAAGCCGTTGAACAGCGTGGTCAGGTTCAGCGCGGGCCGGGTGCGCTCCAGCGGGATGGTGCCGCCCTTGTTCAGTTTGCGGCCCTGTTCCCCCGTGCCCTGCTCCAGCGCGATGTAGCGCTGGCCGACGAGGTTGCGGTACTTGATCGTGGCCGTGGTCGAGGCGGGCAGCCAATCCCGGTCGAGCAGATCGAACCGGACCTCGGCCAGCCGCTTGTCCACGATCGAGACATCGGTGACCTTGCCGACGCGGACGCCGGCGATGCGGACCTCGTCGCCCGGGTTGAGGGCGGTGACGTCGGTGAACCTGGCCTTGAACCCGGTGCCGCGACCGCTGTAGTTGGCGATCGACAGCCCGAGCATGGTCGTCACGAACAGGGTCACCACGACGAAGACGACCAGCTTGGTCAGCGGCCCGCCCAGGCCGCGCAGCTGCTGTTTCATCGCACGCTCACCTCGCTTCCGCGGAACGCGGGCGCGCCGGCCCGGGTCACCCAGCCCGGCACCTGATCCGGGGCGACACCGTTGGCCGCGCCGTAGATCGCGCCGAGCGACTGCTGCTCCATGGGAGAACCGGCGATGGTCGGCATCTTGCTCGCCGGGTAGACGCCGAACTGCGGCGGCTCCAGATGGCCGATCTCCTGGTCACCGGGGTTGCGGCTGGGGACAGCGTAGGAGCCGTCGTTGTTCGGGCCGCCGGTGTACTGGCCGGGGTCGACGCCCAACGGCATCTCGGGGATGCACCACGGCCCCCTCGTGTCCAGCCAGCGCGGTTCGTCCTGGTTGGGCAGGTACTTGCCGCGGGTGTTGGTGAGTTCGATGGTCACCCGGGAGCCGGGCGTATCGGTGCCCTTGCCGAAGATCCGGTCGATACGCGGCTTCAGCTGCGCGAAGTTCGCCAGCGAGCAGGCGTAGTTGGGCGAGTAGTAGGCCAGTTGCTCCAGCGCGGGGCGGGAGTCGGCGGCGACGTCGATGATGTTGTCGCGGTTGGCGATCAAGAACTCGGTGGTGGTGGCGGAGGTCGGCGTCAGCGTCGCGTACAGGACGTCGATATCGGTGCGTCGCTGCACGATCGTGGCGTTGGTCGTGCGTAGGTTGTCCAAGGCTTGGATCAGCTGCGGCGCCGCGTCGGAGTAGGTGGCCGCCACCTCGGCGAAACTGCGTAGGTCGGCTTGCAGGTCCGGAAGCACGACGTTGACCTGACGGAAGATGTCGTCCAGCTTGTCCACGCTCTGGCCGAGCGCCAGTCCTTGCCCGGCCAGCGCCTGGGACAGCGCGCCCAGGGTGGCCGCGAGATCCTGCGGCGGGATGGCCTGCAGCAGCGGTAGCAGGTCGTCGAGCAGTTTGCTCAGCTCGATCGCGTTGCCGCTGACGTCCTGGTGCAGCGTCAAGCCGTCGGTCAGGTGCTGTGGGCTGGGATTCTGCGGAATCACCAGGTCCACGTAGCGCTCACCGAACAGCGTCTTGGGTAGCAGGCGCGCGGTCGCGTTGGCGGGGATCTGGCGCGCCTTCTCCGGATCGATGGCCAGGTTCAAGGTCACCTCGCCACCCTCGGAGCGGCTCGACCGCACCGTGCCGACATTGATGCCGCGCACCTTCACGTCCGCGTTGCGGGTCAGCGCGTTGCCCACGCTGTCGGTGATCAGGTCGACGTCGACGGTCCGCACGAACTGCTTGTTGTAGATCGCGACGGTGGTCCACAGGAACAACGCGACCACGACGAAGAACGCGATGCCCAGCACTCGAATGCGCAGTCTCTCCGTCGAGCGCCAGGTCTGTGTGCGGCTCATCCGGCCACCCGCACCGTGGTGGTGGTGCCCCAGATCGCGAGGCTGAGGAAGAAGTCGAGCACGTTCACCAGGACGATGGCGGCGCGGACCGCGCGGCCGACCGCGACGCCGACGCCCGCGGGCCCGCCGGTGGCGTGGAACCCGTAGTAGCAGTGCACCATGATGATCACGAACGCGAAGACAAGCACCTTGAGGAACGAATAGAGCACGTCCTCCGGTGGCAGGAACAGACTGAAATAGTGGTCGTAGGACCCGCTGGACTGCCCGTTGAACCAGATGCTGATCGTCCGCGATGCCAGGAACGTGCCCAGCAGCCCGACGATGTAGAGCGGGATCACCGCGAGGAACCCGGCGATCACCCGGCTGGTCACCAGGAACGGCACGCCGGGCACCGCCATCACCTCGAGCGCGTCGATCTCCTCGGAGATCCGCATGGCGCCCAGCTGCGCGGTGAAACCACAACCGACCGTTGCCGAGAGCGCGAGCGCGGCGACCAGCGGCGCGATCTCGCGGGTGTTGATATAGGCGGTGAGGAAGCCGGTGAGCACCGAGCTGCCGAGCGCGTCGAGGGCCTTGAATCCCTGCAGTCCGACGACGACGCCGACCGAGCCGGACATGAACACGATGACGCCGATGGTGCCACCGATCACCGCGAGCGCGCCGCTGCCGAAGGTGACCTCGGCGAGCAGCCGCATGACTTCCTTGCGGTAGTGCACCGCGGTGCGCGGAATCCACGCGATGGCCCGCAGGTAGAACGACATCTGTTCGCCCGCGCGGTCGATGACGCCCAGCGGCATACGAGCGATCTCACCCACCCGGCGCATGGACTTGGCGACCGGGGTTCGGTATGACGTGGCCATCCGTCAGGCGCCCTTGGCCGGGACGACCTGTAGGTACACCAGGGTCAGAATGAGGTTCACGAAGAACAGCACCATGAATGTGATCACCACGGATTGGTTCACCGCGTCACCGACTCCTTTCGGACCCCCTTTGGGATGCAGACCCTTGTACGCGGCGATCACACCGGCGATCAGGCCGAACACCGCTGCCTTGATCTCGCCGATCCACAGGTCCGGCAGCTGGGCCAGGGCGGAGAACGACGCCAGGTAGGCGCCCGGGGTACCGCCCTGCAGCAGGACGTTGAAGAAATACCCGCCCGCGATGCCGACCACCGAGACCAAACCGTTGAGCAGCAGCGCGACCAGCATCATGCCGATCACGCGCGGCACCACCAGCTTTCGCACCGGATCGACGCCGAGCACTTCCAGCGCGTCGATCTCCTCGCGGATGGTGCGCGAGCCCAGATCGGCGGCCACCGCCGACCCTGCCGCGCCCGCGATGATCAGGGCCGTGACGACGGGAGCCGCCTGCTGGACTGTTGCCAGGACGCTGGTCGCACCGGTGAAGGATTCCGCGCCCAGCTGCTTGATCAACGAGCCGGTCTGCAGTGCGACGACCGCGCCGAAGGGAATCGCGACCAACGCGCTGGGCAGGATCGAGACGCTCGCAATGAACCACGACTGCTCGATGAACTCCCGCCACTCGAAGGGACGACGAAAGGTCTTGCGTAGAACGTCGATGAACAGCGCAAATATGTTGCCGGCCTGGGCAAACCCCGACTCCAGGGGAGTTCGCAATCGCGCCAGGGTCGAATTCACGATCGCAGATGTTACCCGTTAGTTGTGTTGTGTCGCACGGTGGTGTCGTACGTGCCGCCCGGATAATTAGCCAGGTCGCCGCTGTTGTACGCCATCACCTGCGTGTCGTCGCTCTCCGCAAGTGATTCACGGATCGCCACCTGGGCGGCGTGCGGCAGGGTGTGCATGATCTCGCGAACGCGTTCCTTGCGCCGCAGCACCGCCTGACGCACCGGCATGCCCGGGGTCGCACGCATCTGCGGGATGATCCCCTCCACCTCTTCGGCGCCGCCGTGGTGGTGACCGGCGTCCACCAGCGCCTGCTCGCGCGCCATCTGCGCCTCGTCCTTCTCCTCGGACATGCCGATCGGGCCGAGCATGCGGCCGTTGAGGAACTGCTTGACCACGGGCTCCTCGGAGGTCAGCAGCACCTCGCGCGGGCCGAACATGACCAGCTGACGACGGAAGAGCATGCCGATGTTGTCCGGCACGGTGCGCGCGAGGTTGATGTTGTGCGTGACGATCAGGATCGTGGCGTCGATCTGGGCGTTGATATCGATCAGCAACTGCGACAGGTACGAGGTGCGCACCGGGTCCAGGCCCGAGTCGGGCTCGTCGACGAGGATGATCTGCGGATCCAGCACCAGGGCGCGCGCCAGCCCGGCGCGCTTGCGCATACCGCCGGAGATCTCGCCGGGCAGCTTGCCCTCGGCCCCGAGCAGACCGGTGAGCTCCAGCTTCTCCATGACGATCTTCTTGATCTCGGATTCGCTCTTCTTGGTGTGCTCGCGCAGCGGGAAGGCCACGTTGTCGAACAGATTCATCGACCCGAACAGCGCGCCGTCCTGGAACAGGACGCCGAAGAGCTTGCGGATCTCGTACAGCTGCTTGTTGGAGCAGGTGGTGATATCGGTGCCGTCGACGTAGATCGAGCCGCGCTCCGGGCGCAGCAGTCCGATCAGCGACTTCAGGAACACCGACTTACCGGTGCCCGACGGGCCCAGCAGCGCGCTGACCTCGCCCGAGGGCAACGTCAGAGAGACGTCCTGCCAAATCCGCTGCGAACCGAAAGACTTGGTTACACTCTCGGTCCTGACCTCGACGCCCACGCCAACCTCCACAATTCTCAGCGAGCTGCCCACCGGCGAACCGCGCGCTCGGACATCGCGGTGCGTCACGTCACAGTGGGTTCGGTCACTGTAACCCATGAGAGAGACGGGGCACACCCCGAGCTGACTGAAGAGTAACCCCGCGATCCTTTCGCCATTTGTAATTGCGGCAAGTTTGCCGAAAAACAGCAAACGGGCGGCCCCACAAAGGGGACCGCCCGTTCGGCGTGTTTCGGTCCGGAATTACTTGACCGAGACCTTGGCGCCGGCCTCTTCCAGCTTCGCCTTGGCAGCCTCGGCGGCATCCTTGGCGACCTTCTCCAGGATCGGCTTCGGAGCGCTCTCGACGAGGTCCTTGGCCTCCTTCAGGCCCAGGCCGGAGACGATCTCGCGGACCACCTTGATGACCTGGATCTTCTTGTCGCCCGCGCCCTCGAGCACGACGTCGAACTCGTCCTGCTCCTCGACGGCCTCGGCCGGAGCAGCGGCACCGCCGACGGCGGCGACGGCGACCGGAGCAGCCGCGGTGACCTCGAACTTCTCCTCGAACTTCTTCACGAAGTCCGACAGCTCGAGCAGGGTCATGTTGCCGAAGGTCTCGAGCAGTTCGTCAACGTTGGCCATTGTTGTTTTCCTTTCGGTAGGTGATGTCTATGCGGGCGTGTCGTGCCGCACGGGTCTTACTCGGCGGCAGTCGCGCCTTCTTCGGCCTGCTTCTTCTCCTGCAGCGCGGCGGCCAAGCGGGCCACCTGCGAAGCGGGAGCGTTGAACAGACCAGCGGCCTTGGCGAGGTTGCCCTTCAGCGCGCCGGCCAGCTTGGCCAGAAGCACCTCGCGGGTCTCCAGGTCGGCGATCCGCTCGACCTCGGACACGGACAGCGGAGCGCCGTCCATGTAGCCGCCCTTGATGATGAGCGCCTTGTTGTCCTTCGCGAAGGTCTTCAGGGCCTTGGCCGCGTTGACCGGCTCACCGGTGATGAAGGTGATCGCGGTCGGTCCGACGAACAGCTCGTCGAGGCCTTCCACGCCCGCCTCGGCGGCGGCACGCTTGACCAGGGTGTTCTTGGCGACGGAGTACGTGGCGTCGGCGCCGAGCGCGCGCCGCAGCTCGGTGAGCTTGCCGACCGACAGGCCACGGTATTCCGTGACGACGGTGGCCGTCGAGCTCTTGAACTGCTCCGCGATCTCCTCGACCGCGGTGACCTTCTCGGGTTTTGCCATACTTCGCCTCCTCTCTGATTGGTCGGTTCGTATACGCGAACTACCGATCAGGGGCCGGCGACAAAACAAACGCCCCGAACGCAGAGCGTTCCGGGGCGCAACAGAAAACCGATCCGAGATGTACCCGGATCAATTCCCAGCCTCGGCTCTCCCTGCGTGGGCCGCCGGCAATGTCGCCGGACCTTCGACCGAACCCATGCGGGATCGGCGACCAACGGTCTTCGGTAGAACGGATTGGGTAGCGATCGAACTCGTCGATAACTGATGTCCAATGTACCTGTAGGGGTTCTTTCTGCCAAAACGACCCCTCACAGAACACCCGATCAAACGTGCCGCCTCTACCGTGTTGTGGTGCGGGACACATGGCCGGGGCGGCGAGGGCGAGTGCGAACGGCGATGAATGCACGGTAGGTCAATGATTCGCCGCTCGACCGGAAGCCGCCGAGCCGGGTTGCTGAGCTGTGATATCAGTCAGCCGAGCCGAAGGGCGCTGGTTCGACTCGGCTGACGCTCTTCACCTTTTCGATACCTTTGCCGAAGGAGGCGACACTCGATCCAGGATCGGCCTCCGCGAGCGCGACCAGATAGGCGTCGGCAAAGGACAACCGTAACGCCGCAACGGCGGGAACGCGAATGCGTTCCCGCCGTTGCGGTCAGCTCAGCTGCTGCTTACGCGTCCTCGTCGAGGAGGTTGCGGGTGCGGTTCGGGTCCACCGGGATGCCCGGTCCGGTGTTCGTCGAGACCGTCACCTTCTTGACGTAACGCCCCTTGGCGGTCGACGGCTTCGCACGCAGGATCTCGTCCAGCGCGGCGCCGTAGTTCTCCACCAGCTTCGCGTCGTCGAAGGACGCCTTGCCGATGACGAAGTGCAGGTTGGCCTGCTTGTCGACGCGGAAGTTGATCTTGCCGCCCTTGATGTCGTTGACAGCCTTGGTCACATCGGTGGTGACCGTGCCCGTCTTCGGGTTCGGCATCAGGCCGCGCGGGCCCAGGACGCGCGCGATCCGGCCGACCTTGGCCATCTGGTCCGGGGTGGCGATCGCGGCGTCGAAGTCCAGCCAGCCGCCCTGGATCCGCTCGATCAGGTCCTCGGCGCCGACGGCGTCGGCTCCGGCGGCCTCGGCCTCGGCGGCCTTCTCGCCCGCCGCGAACACGATGACGCGGGCGGTCTTACCGGTGCCGTGCGGCAGGTTGACCGTGCCGCGGACCATCTGGTCCGCCTTGCGGGGATCCACACCGAGACGCACGGCGACCTCGACGGTCGCGTCGGTCTTGGTGGTGGCGGTCTCCTTCGCCAGGCGCGCGGCGGCCAGCGGGGAGTAGAGCTTGGTGCGATCGACCTTCTCGGCCGCGGCGAGGTACGCCTTGCTTCGTTTTGCCATGATTCTCTGTCCTGTTCGATCCGCGGCGCTCCCGGGCTCTCCGTGGTCACGTAGGCTTCCGCCTCCGAGCCCGTCGCTGGCGCCGCTGTGTTGGTAGTTCAGACGTGGTTATCGGGCCTGGCCGGCCCTCCCACCAGGGAGCGATTCCGCTCAGCCTTCGACGGTGATGCCCATCGAACGCGCGGTACCCGCGATGATCTTGGCCGCCTGATCGATGTCGTTGGCGTTCAGATCTTCCTGCTTGGTCTTGGCGATCTCGCGCACCTGGTCCATGGTCACCTTGGCGACCTTGTTGCGGTGCGGCTCCGCCGAGCCCTTCTGCACGCCTGCGGCCTTGAGCAGCAGCTTGGCGGCGGGCGGGGTCTTCAGCTTGAAGTCGAACGACCGATCCTCGTACACCGAGATCTCGACCGGAATGACGTTGCCACGCTGCGACTCGGTCGCGGCGTTGTACGCCTTGCAGAACTCCATGATGTTGACGCCGTGCTGACCGAGCGCGGGGCCGACCGGAGGGGCCGGGTTCGCCTGGCCGGCCTGGATCTGAAGCTTGATGATCCCGGCGAGCTTCTTCTTCTTGGGGGGCATCTTTCTTTCCTAGGTGTTTGGTGTCCTTGCTCTTTGCAAGTCTGGTGTCGCGATCCTCGACCGGGCGGATTCACCCGACCGCTGACAGCGGTCTAGATCTTCGCGACCTGGGTGAACGCCAGCTCGACCGGGGTCTCGCGGCCGAAGATCGACACGAGCACCTTGAGTTTCTGCTGCTCGGCGTTGACCTCGGAGATGCTGGCGGGCAGCGTCGCGAACGGGCCGTCCATGACCGTCACCGACTCGCCGACCTCGAAGTCGACCTCGATGACCGGCTTCGGCGCGACCTCGCCGCCCGCGGCCTCGGCGCTCGACGCCGCGGCCGCCGCGGCGGGCTTCTTCTGCTGCTGCGCGGCCGGGACGAGGAACTTCACCACGTCATCGATGGACAGCGGTGACGGACGCGAGGTGGCGCCGACGAAACCGGTGACACCGGGGGTGTTGCGCACCGCGCCCCACGACTCGTCGTTGAGCTCCATCCGAACCAGGATGTAACCGGGCAGCACCTTGCGGTTGACGTGCTTGCGCTGCCCGTTCTTGATCTCGGTGACCTCTTCGGTGGGCACCTCGACCTGGAAGATGTAGTCCTCCAGGTCCAGGTTCTGCACGCGGGTCTCGAGGTTGGCCTTCACCTTGTTCTCGTAGCCGGCGTAGGAGTGGATGACGTACCACTCACCGGGGGCGCGCCGCAGCGCTGCCTTCATCTCGGCGACGGGATCGGCGGGCTCGGCATCCACAGCGGCGGCAGGGGCGGACTCAGCGGGCTCCGATTCCTCGAGCGCGGGCCCGTCGGTCGCGAACTCCTCGACGGAGTCGGTGGGCTCGGCCACCGCGTCGTCGGCCGGGAACTTGTCGGGTGTGTCGTTCTCCGGGGTGCTCACTGGGGCACTCGCTTCCTGTGTCGTCACGTACATCCTCTGCGTGCCGGGCCGGGCGCGCGGCGAAATCACTGCCGCCCGTGTCCGCCCGGGATCGGCTACCGGCGTCGGCGTCGTTCAGCTAGCCGAACAGCCAGTTGACACCCTTGATGAACGCCAGATCCAACCCGCTGATGAACGCGACCATGAAAATCACGAACACCAGAACAACGCTCGTATAGGTGACCATCTGCTTCCGGTTGGGCCAGATCACCTTGCGCAGTTCCGCGATGACCTCACGCAGGAACTTGATCAAACGCTTGAGCGGATTACCCGGCTTCCTGCGTTCGGCCCGATCGGTCGTCTTGGTTGCCTTACGCGACGGGCGGTCGAGCGTGGCGATCGAGCCCGTGTCGACCTGGGAGGAAGCACTGCGGGACCGCCGGGCGGACCGCTTTCCGCTCGGTCGGGTCGCTGCGGCGGTGCCATCGCCTTCGTCGGCGGCATGTGCGCCGCGGCGAGTGTCCCGCTCGTCGCTCACGCCTTCTCCTCGCTGCGCTCGGTGCCGCCGTGCGCGATGCGCGCTGTGCCAATGGCTCGCTCGCTACGCTCGCTCACGTCGGTCCTCTCTCGTCGCTGGCATCCAGGGCAGGGGCGACAGGACTTGAACCTGCAACCTGCGGTTTTGGAGACCGCTGCTCTGCCAGTTGAGCTACGCCCCTTCGGTCGGACGGTATCGGCTGTCCGACCACTGTTCGATATTCAGTTGTGCTCCGGTGTCACACAACACGCGCGCTACTCCGGCAGTTGCCGGCCCCGTCGACGATCCTCGCGGACCGCTTGGAACCAGCCCCACAGAGCAGCGCGCAGCGGCTGGCGACCCCAGAAACCTGAGTGTACGTTACCGTGCGCGCCATTAGCCAATCAGGGTCGCTGTAGCTGGTCAGGCCAGCTGCACCGTGGCGGTGGCGCGGCCGAAGATCTTCTTTCCCGCCGCCTTCGCCACGATGGCGACGACTGCGGTTTTCGACTCCGGATCGACCGATTTCACCTTACCGGTGTACTCGACCTCGGCGGCCTCGTCGGTGCCCACGTAGACCGGGCTGGTGAAGCGGACGTTGTACTCCTTGATCGCGCCGGGATCACCGAGCCAAGAGGTGACGAACCCGCCACCGAGACCCATGGTGAGCATGCCGTGCGCGACGACGTTGTCCAAGCCGACCAGCTTAACGACCTCGTCGCTCCAGTGGATCGGGTTGGCGTCGCCGGAGACACCGGCGTAGTTCACCAGATCGCCGCGAGTGAGCCGGACGATACGCGCCGGCAGCTCGTCCCCGACCGAGACGTCCTCGAAGCGGATGGCGTGCTTGGTGCGCACCGCCTCCGGCACTTGCGCGACCGGCGAGGGCGCCTGGGTCACGACGGGCGTGCTGCGCGGGCTGTGTCCCGGCGCTTCCTCACCGATGCCGTGCATGAGCACGTTGCGGACCGCGGCGTTCAGGTTGGGGTCGATATCGGCGCCGCTGCGGCCGACCAGGGTGGTGTAGGTGGTGAGTACCAGCTCGTCGTTCTGCGCGGTGACGATGTTCTTGGTGACCATGATGTCGCCGCCGAAGGCCTGGCGGAACGAATGCAGGTAGACGTCGCAGGTGAGCTGGTCGCCGACCTTGATCGGGCGATGAAACTCGAGGATCTGGTCGGTCTGCATGATCTGGCTGAGGTCGTAACCGGTGACGACCTGCTCGAACAGCTTGCGCTGGGCCAGGATCCCGACCAGGGAGATGAAGGTGACCGGCGCGAGCAGGTTGTCGTACCCGTACTCCTGCGCCACGTCCTCGTCCCAGTGCACCGGGTGGTAGTCCTGCACGGCGCGGGCGTATTCACGCACCTTCTCGCGGCCGACCTCGTAGTAGTCGTCGACGCGATAGTGGTGACCGACCATCGCCGCGGCGTTCGCCGCGGGGTCGAGCGCCTCGCCCGTCTGGACCGCTTCGTCTGTACCGGTGTTGATTGTCACGGGAGGACTGTACCTATCTGACCCCGTCGCCCGGAGTCGGCGGAGCGTTCACCACCGCACCCGCACCGTGAAAATGCGTCAGGGCCGGACAACTGTCCGGCCCTCGCGGTGCCACGGCCCGAGATACCGGGATGCGACTCCCGGCGCTACACCACGCGGTAGTTCACGCGCGGAGGACTAGCGGGATTCGCGGTGCGCCCGGTGTGTGCCGCAGTTCGGGCAGAACTTCTTCAGCTCCAGACGATCCGGGTCGTTGCGCCGGTTCTTCTTGGTGATGTAGTTGCGGTGCTTGCACTGCTCGCAGGCCAAGGTGATCTTTGGCCGGACATCGGTGGACTTCGCGGCCACGATATGCCTTCTTTCCGGTACCTGATGGGCTTGTATCGGTTGTGGTAGCGATGGCCGGACTTGAACCGGCGACACAACGATTATGAGTCGTTTGCTCTACCGACTGAGCTACACCGCCACGGCGTCGCATTGCCATGGTGCCGAGCCCGCACTACGGGAGCGATGCCGAGTCGGTCACCACCGGCAATCCGGCGAGCCCCCTAACGGAATCGAACCGTTGACCTTTTCCTTACCATGGAAACGCTCTGCCGACTGAGCTAAGGGGGCATGACTACTTCCGCACCGAGCCCCGAACACTCGACCTCAGCGCGGTGAAGTCTTGAACGAGGTTACACACTCCCAGCTCCCACCACCAAACCGCGTGGTCAGAGGGGTGTTTTACGCGCGGATTCCATCGTCCAGGGCCCGTTTGCGGCTCGCATTCGGGCACGAAAGCGCTCGTAGAAGTCGCGCCACGCGAGGCGACGATAGCGGACGGTTCCATCAGGTCGAGCGAGTGAGGGCGGCAAATACCCGCGCCGAATTGCCGCGTCCACGCAGACCCGCTCGAGGGCAAGCGCCGACAACCTGCCGATCCGGCGGTGGGCGCGTTGTCCCGGATCATGTCGAGCGACGGAACGCAGAGCCGTGAATTGGAGCGAGACCAACGTCGATCAGATCTCCTGGAGCACGGACCGAAGGCTCCGATCCCCGGAGCACGAAATCACTCCGTTGTCAGCTTCCCCACAAACCGCACACCCCCCAACGCAACCACGACAAGCGGGTCCGGGGGGCGAAGCCCGCCGGGCGGGGCGTGGGGGTTGCACCTTCACAAGACATTACGAAGCGAGCCCTGTACGCGCTTTCTGCGTACAGGGCTCGCTCAGTGAGCGGAGTGGCAGGTGTAGGATTCGAACCTACGTAGGCTTTCACCGACAGATTTACAGTCTGCTCCCATTGGCCGCTCGGGCAACCTGCCGTTCGCGCATTCTTTCGCGCGCTGAGCAGAATACATCGAACCCGCACCCTGAATGCAAACCGGCTGGCTATCGGCCGTGCGACCCGACTACCCTCGGGTCTCCGGGTAGAACTGACGGTGGCTGGAAGCAGAGGGTTCAGCTCACCCGTCGGACCGTCAGAACAGGAGCGCAGCGTGGCTGATTCGTCTTTCGATGTTGTGAGCAAGGTCGACCGGCAGGAGGTCGACAACGCCCTGCATCAGGCGGAGAAGGAACTCAACACCCGCTACGACTTCCGCGGCACCGGCGCGTCGATCGAATGGTCGGGCGAGGACAAGATCGTGCTCACCGCGGAGGCGGAAGAGCGCGTCAAGGCCGCGCTGGAGGTGTTCAAGGAGAAGCTGATCCGCCGCGACATCTCGCTGAAGGCGTTCGACGCGGGCGAGCCGGTCTCCTCCGGCAAGGTGTACAAGATCACAGGTTCACTGGTGCAGGGCATCGACTCCGAGCACGCGAAGAAGATCTCCAAGAAGATCCGGGACGAGGGCCCCAAGGGCGTGAAGGCGCAGATCCAAGGGGACGAGCTGCGGGTGAGCAGCAAGAAGCGCGACGATCTGCAGGCCGTGATCACCCTGCTGAAGAGCGAGGATTTCGGGATCGCGCTGCAGTTCGTCAACTACCGCTGACCGCCGGACCGGAGCGCGGCCGGGTCGGTCGCGTTGAGCGTGTCCACGAGGGTGTCCTCCTCGTAGGTGAAGTGGGTTTCCAGTTCCGTCGCGAGGCGTTCGAATTCCGTGCGCAGCCGCGCGGGGTCGCCCAGGTGCGGCGGGTCGAGAAGTGTCCGTAGTTCGGTCAGCGCGGTGGCGACCACACCGTGTTCGCGGCTCAGCCGGTCGACCACCGGCGCGAGTTCGGGATGCAGCCGCACCAGGGCGGGAAAGACCCCGTCCTCGCCGGTGTGATGTTCACCGAGCGCACCACAGAACGCCAGGCAGTGGGCGCGCAGATCCCGCGGCGGAGTTGGTTGGGCCGCGACGTCCGGTGCACGCACATACTCCGCGAGGCTCGCTCGAATTTCGGTGAGGTCGCGGCGCAGCTGGGCATGGACCTGACGCAGGTGGTCGCCAACGGCCGCGGCGCGCTGTTGCGCGGGTGCGGCCACTCCAGGCGAGTCGGCCGACGCCATCGTGCCCGCGACGCCGGCCGCTACGGTAGCGACAGCGCCTGTTCCCATCAGGAAGCGGCGCCTCTCGAGTTCGCGCCGCTCGAGCGGCTCCAGAGCGACGACGGGGATAGTCCGGTCGGTCGCCGCTCGATAGGCGGCGAACGCCGGCTCGTCGCTTGCCTGAGCGGCATAGTGACGGTCTCGCTCGGCGCCCTCGAGAACTCGGGCGCTCGCGGTGTAGGTCCGGATTCGCTCACCCTCGCCGATCTCGACGGTCACCTCCGGATTCGCCCGCACATTGTGGAACCAGGCGGGATGGTTGTCGGCGCCCGCATTGGATCCGAACACCAGCACACGGTCACCATCCGGGCGGTAGACGACCGGTACGGTGTGCCTCCGTCCCGTCTTCGATCCGGCGGTGGTGAGCAGGAGCAGGGACGCCCCCTCGAACATCCCGCCGACCTTGCCCGCGTTCGCGCGGAACTCCGCGATGATCGCCCGGTTGAAATTCTCTGGCCTGATCTCCGGATCGGTCATGTCCGATATCCCTTCCGCGGCTCACCTGCCGTGACCGCTGGCTATAACCTGATGCCGAAGTCAATATTTGCTTTGCAAGCAAATATGTTTTGTAGTCAAAGGTTATTGGGAGGTGGGCCGCATGTCAACCGAGGAGCGGGCCGGACTGGGCGTGGACGAGGGCATCCGCACGCTGCTGCTACTCATGCCGCGCGTCGTGGGGCGGGCCAAGAAGCTGGGCGTTCCGAAGGAACTGGAATCGTTCTCGCTGGCGCCCCGGCACCTGTCGCTGCTGGCCAACCTGGTCTTCGACGGCCCGACCACGGTGACGGATCTGGCCGCCCGCCTGGAAGTGGCTCCGACGACGGTGAGCCTGATGGTCGGCGAACTCAGCAAGCAGGGTGTGCTCGACCGCGGCGCGGACCCGGACGATCGGAGGCGCACCATCGTCGCCATCGCGCCCGCCCACGAGCAATCCGTGCGGGAATGGCTCGGTCGCAGCGCCCGGGCCTGGCGTACGGTGCTCGAGCCCCTGACGGCGGAGCAGCGGAAATTGTTCGTCGACACGTTCCGCGCTTACGAGGACCAGCTGGCCTCGGACGATTGAGGCCGCCGGGACTCAGTACCGGCGCGGGCCGCCCGCCATCTCCTCCAGCCGGGCAATGCGCTCGTTCATCGACGGGTGTGTGGAGAACCAGCGGGCGACCTTCTCGCCCGGACGGAACGGGTTGGCGATCATCAGGTGCGACTGCGCCGCCAGCCGTGGCTCGGGCGGAAGCGGAGCGGTGTGCACGCCACGCTCGATCTTCCGCAGCGCCGACGCGAGAGCCAGCGGGTCGCCGGTGAGTTCGGCGCCGGACTGGTCGGCCTGGAATTCGCGCGAGCGCGATACCGCGAGCTTGATCAACGTCGCGGCGATCGGGCCGAGCAGCGACACCAGCAGCACGGCAAGCAGGTTCGGGCCCTCCCCGTTGCGGTTGCCGCCGAACATCGACAGGTAGAAGGCCAGATTGGCCACGCCCGAGATGACCGCGGCAAGCGCGCCCGCGATGGAGGAGATCAGGATGTCGCGGTTGTAGACGTGCGAAAGTTCGTGACCGAGCACGGCCCGCAATTCCCGCTCCTCGAGAATCTGCAGGATGCCGCTGGTGCAACAGACAGCGGCATGGCGGGGACTGCGTCCGGTGGCGAAGGCGTTGGGCGCGTTCGTCGGGCTGATGTACAGCCTCGGCATCGGCTGGCGCGCGGTGGTGGCCAGTTCACGCACGATCCGGTACATGACCGGAGCCTCCAGCTCGCTGACCGGCTGGGCGTGCATTGTCTTCAACGCGATCTTGTCGCTGTTGAAGTACGCGTAGGCGTTCATGCCCACCGCGAGCAGGATGGCGATGACCAGGATCGTCGGATTGCGGAACAGCGCGCCGATGAACACGATCATGGCCGACAGGCCCACCATCAGCCCGAAGGTCTTCAGCCCGTTCGCAAGCCCGTGTCCGTGCATGTGTCTCCCTTGCCCGCTCCCCCGTTCACCGAGTCGCCTGACAGCAGGTCAACGATAGAAGCCGCAGGCAAAGTTCCGGTGAATCCCCCACCGCGCCGAAACCAGCCCGAGGAAATCACTCCGCGCCCGCATGGGACCGTTCTTCGACGCGCGGATCACCCCACGCGTTCGATGGTGTACCGGACCAGCCGCTCGAGGGCGTCGTTGGCGGGGCCGTCCGGGAGCGCGGACAGCTCGGCATAGGCGAGATCGGCGTAGCCCTGCAGCTTCTCCTTCGCCAGCACCATGCCGCGGGAATCGGCCAGCAGATCGAGCGCCTCCGCGACCTCCTCGTCGGTTTCCAGCGGACGGGCCAGCAGTTTGCGCAGGCGGTCGCCCGCGGCGCCGTCTTCGCGCAGCGCGTACAGCACCGGCAGGGTGTGCACGCCTTCGCGCAGGTCGGTGCCCGGGGTCTTGCCGGACTGCTCGGAGGCGGAGGAGATGTCGATGATGTCGTCGGAGATCTGGAAAGCGGTGCCGACCGCGTCGCCGAGGCGGGCCAGCCGCTCGACGTGCTCGGGGTCCGCGCCGGAGAAGGTGCCGCCGAATCGGCCCGCGGCGGCGATGAGCGAACCGGTCTTCTCCCACACCACACGCAAGTAGTGCTCGACCGGATCCTGGGATCCGCGTGCGCCCATGGTCTCGCGCATCTGACCGGTGACGAGTTCGGCGAAGGTCTCGGCGATGATGCGCACCGCGTCGGGGCCGAGGGTGGAGGTGAGCCGGGACGCGTGCGCGAACAAGTAGTCGCCCGCGAGGATGGCGATGTTGTTCCCCCACCGCGAGTTGACGCTCGGAGCGCCGCGGCGCATCGGGGCCTCGTCCATCACGTCGTCGTGGTACAGCGTGGCCAGGTGGACGAGTTCGACGACGGTGCCCGCGGTGATCAGAGCGGGATCGGTGGGGCGCGGGCCGAGCTGGCCGGTGAGGATGGTGAAGAGCGGACGGAAACGTTTACCGCCGGCCTTGGCCAGGTGCAGCGCGGCCTCCTGGAGGAATTTCGCACCGTCGGAGAGCTCGTCGACCAGGAGTTTCTCCACGTCGGCAAGGCCGTCGCGCACCGTGTCCGCGAGCCGGGGGTCACCGAGGTCGACCCCGGCCACGACCGTGCTCACGTCGCTCCCGGCTTCGCTGTGCCCGCCGTGCGCCGTGCCCATGATTCGCTCGCTGCGCTCGCTCATGGCCGATGTGCTCATTTCTTCTCCCAGCGATGCGTCCGACCCCACGGTAGAGAACCTAGCGTGTCCCCGTCGGATGGCCCATGAACACCGTCACTCTGTGGTGGATCGGCCACCGCCGCACCGCGTCGCTCGTGACCGTCCACGGCGCGAGCGCGACCGCCGTCGACACGGAAGAGACGGCCCTGCGAGTATGGACCGCATGGGTTCACCGGAAGCGAGTCCCGCGAGCGACGAGGACGCGTTGCCCAGCCGGGCCGAGGTGCTGGTCGTCGGCGCGGGCCCGGCCGGATCGGCGTCGGCGGCATGGGCGGCGCGGGCGGGACGGGACGTGGTGCTCGTCGATTCCGCCGTTTTTCCCAGGGACAAGACCTGCGGTGACGGGCTCACCCCGCGCGCGACCGCCGAACTGGAGCAACTCGGTCTCGGCGAGTGGGTGCGCGCGCACATCGTCAACCACGGCCTCCGGATGACCGGCTTCGGCCGCGAGGCGCTGCTGAGCTGGCCGGGCGGTTCCTTCCCGACGTACGGCAGCGCGGTCCCCCGTACCGAACTCGACGACAAGCTGCGCGAGACGGCGGTGAAGTCCGGCGCGCGCATGGTGGACGGGACGAAAGTGGTCGACATCACCCGTGACGGCGACCGGGTCACCGGTGTGACGGTGCGCACGGCCGACGGCACTCGGACGATCGCTTGCCGGACGCTGGTGGTCGCCGACGGAGTGCGTTCACCGATCGGGCGGCTGCTCGGGCGCACCTGGCATCGGCAGTACGCGTACGGCACCGCGGCGCGCGCCTACATCAAGTCCGGCCGCAGCGACGACCAATGGATCACTTCGCATCTGGAGTTGCGCGACGCCGCGGGCGAGCTGGTTCCCGGCTACGGCTGGGTGTTCCCGCTCGGCAACGGTGAGGTGAACATCGGCGTCGGGTCGCTGGCCACGGAGCGGCGGCCCTCGCACATCGCGTTGAAACCGCTGCTGGGGCACTACACCGCGCTGCGCAGCGAGGAATGGCAGTTCGAGGGCTCGCTGCGCGCGGTGGCGTCGGCCCTGCTTCCGATGGGTGGCGCGGTCTCGAACGTGGCCGGACGCAACTGGGTCCTGATCGGTGACGCCGCCGGCTGCGTGAACCCGCTCAACGGCGAGGGTATCGATTACGGCTTGGAGGGCGGTCACATGCTGGCCGACCTGCTGGACGAGCCCGACTTCACCGCGGTCTGGCCGCAGGTGCTGCGCGCCCGCTACGGACGCACGTTCTCCGTGGCCCGGCGGATCGCCGGACTGGCCACCCACCCGCGCATGGTGCCGCTGGGTGGTCCCCCCGTGATGCGCTCGAAGTATTTGCAGCGCACGGCCGTCCGGGTGATGGGCAACCTGGTGACCGACGAGGACGTCGACCTGACCGCGCGGGCCTGGCGGATGGCGGGCCGGGCGTCGCTGCGCTTCGACGAACGCCAGCCGTTCGGATAGGGACGGTGGCCGGCGCGATGGGCGAACAACGAGCCCGCGGATTGCCCGCGCTGTCTCTGCTCCCGCATCTGCGCCGAGCCAGGGACCTGGCGGACCGGCGTTACGCCGACCCGCTCGATCTGGACGAGCTGGCGGCGGCCGCCGGGGTGTCGAAATACCACTTCTTGCGCGCGTTCGCCGCGGTCTACGGCCTCACCCCCGCCGCCTACCTGGCCGAGCGGCGCATCGAACGCGCGCAGGATCTGCTCCGGGCGACCAACCTCACGGTCACCGAGGTGTGCATGGTGGTCGGTTACAGCAGTCTCGGCTCGTTCAGCAGCAAGTTCCGCCAGCTGGTCGGGGTCACGCCATCGGAGTATCAAGCGAAGTTCGCCGACGGCGCTCCGCGCATCCCCGGTTGTTTCGTCTTCATGCACGGGCTGTCGGACCGCAAGCGGACCGGCTGAGCAAACGGCGCAATTTCGGAGAAGCCCGCGGCGAGGCGCGCGCCATAGCCTGGGCCGCATGACGACGATTACGAACGTTTCCCTGGTCACGGTGTATGTCACGGACCAGGACGCAGCAAAACAGTGGTATGTCGACAAGCTCGGCTTCGTCGAGACCAGCGATGTCACGATGGGCGACAACGGTTTCCGCTGGGTCACCGTCGCGCATCCCGCGCAGCCGGAGCTGGAGATCACGCTGATGCTCCCGGGCCCGCCGCTGGACGAGCACTACGCCGACGCCGTCCGGCGCGCGCTCGCCAACGGTACGCACGGTTCGCTCGGCTTGCGGACCGAGAACTGCCAGAAGACCTTCGAAGAACTCACCGCCAAGGGTGTGGAGTTCGTTCAGCCGCCCGCCGAGCGGCCCTACGGGACCGAGGCGATCATCCGGGACAACTCCGGGAACTGGCTGGTGCTGATGGAGCCGAAGGAGTACTCGCCAAAGGACTTCGCCTAGAGGTGCCTAGGGCGAAGGGAAGTTGCCCCGGCGCACGCCGGGGCAACTCGCACGCTCAGGCGGTCGGCTTCGCGGACAGCCATTCCTCGATGAATTTGCGCTCGCTGTTGAGCACCCGGTGGTGCAACTGTTCGGCGAGCGGCTCGATCGCGCCGCCGACCAGTGGCACCTTCACCTGAACGGTGCCAACGACCTCGATCTCGGAACCTTCCGCTGTGGAGCGGATCTCGTAGGTGCCGGACATCACGGTATTGATGCCGCCGGTGCTGGCCTCGAAGGCGCCCTTGGCCACCTCGCCGACCAGCGGCTGCCAGTTGTCGGTGCGATCGAAGGTGAGCTCGCTCTTGAGGACCTTGCGCACCAGCGCCGGTACCTTGTCCTGCGCGGCCTTCTCGGTCATGTGGATGCGGATGGTGCCCGCCCCGTCCGGATGCGACAGCTCCAACGTCGCGGTCGGGGCGTCGGCGAAGCGAGCCCGCCAGACGTCATCGGTGGTGAGTGCCCGGTGGAGATCTTCGACCGGGACGGTGTAAGGCACGGTGAAGCTGAATTTTCGGGACATGGCCGTCACCGTAGCCGAGCCGCTCGGTAGCCTGTGGCGGTGTCGGAAACCAGTCGGTCCAGTGGGCGGCCGATCCGCCTGCGGCGGGCCAGGATCGGGGTGCTGATCGCCGCGACGGCGGTGAGCGTGCTCGTCGGGCTGCTGGTGCTGGCCGCTTGGCGCAACGACTACCTGATCAGCTCCGACAAGGGCAGCACCACGGCCGAGGTGCTCTCGGCGGGGCGGCTGCGCTCGGCGGTCATGTATGTCACACCCGATGGAGAGACGCATAATCCGAAGGTCGGCGTCCTGTATCCGACCAACCTGACCGCGGGTGAGCGGATTCGCGTGGAATACAGCCGCAGCGACCCCGACTTGGTGCGCGTGGAAGGCCGTGACGTGCGCGTCGCCATTCCACCCGCGCTGTCGGTCATCGTGGTGGTGTGGCTGCTCGCACTCCCCGCGCTGTGGTTGCTCACCCGCACGGGCAGGCGTGGTCCCGCTCCGGTGACCTGATCCGAGCGTGCCACCGCCCCGCAGCGTCGCGGCCCCGACAATTCGCCGGATCTTTCCGTGTCCTTCACTTCGGTGTGGCGGCGCGGCGCGGTGCACCCGTCACGCTGAGAAGGTGCGTGTAGCGATCGTCGCGGAGTCGTTCCTGCCGAATATGAACGGCGTCGTCAACTCCGTGCTGCGGGTGCTGGATCACTTGGACCGGCACGGGCACGATGCGCTGATCATCGCGCCGGACACCCCGCGCGGGCAGCCCACCGCACCGCGGCGCTATCAACGTTTCCCGGTACATCGGGTGCCCGCGGTCATGGTGCCGAAGATCAGCTCGCTGCCGGTCGGGTTGCCGCAGCCGGGCATCGTCTCGGCCATCGACGACTTCGACGCCGACGTGGTCCACCTGGCCTCGCCGTTCCTGCTCGGCGCGGGCGGACTGGGCGCGGCGCTGCGGCTGGACCTGCCGACCGTCGCGGTGTACCAGACCGACGTCGCGGGCTTTGCCAAGAGCTACGGGCTCGGCCTGGCGAGCCGGGCCGCCTGGAGCTGGACGCGGCGCATCCACGAAGGTGCCACCCGCACGCTCGCCCCGTCCCGGGCCGCCGCGGAGGACCTGGTCCGGCACGGTATCCCGCGCGTGCACCGGTGGGGCCGGGGTGTCGACATCGCGAGGTTCACGCCGAGCGCCCGCTCCGTCGAGTTGCGCGACTCCTGGCTGGGCGGCCGGGACCGCCTGCTGGTGGGCTTCGTGGGGCGGCTCGCCCCGGAGAAGCACGTCGAACGCCTCGCGGTGCTCGACGCCGACCCCGACATCCAGCTGGTGATCGTCGGCGACGGGCCGGAACGCCAGCGGCTGGCCCGTCTCATGCCGACCGCGGTGTTCACCGGCGAGCTCGGCGGTGACGAGCTGGCACAGGCGTACGCCAGCTTGGACGTGATGGCGCACGCGGGCGAGCACGAGACCTTCTGCCAGGGCGTACAGGAGGCGCTGGCGTCGGGAATCCCGGTGATCGGCCCCGACGCGGGCGGTCCGCGCGACCTGATCGCCCACTGCCGTAACGGCTACCTGCTGCCGGTGGACCGGTTCTGCGAGTTGTTGCCCAGCGCCGTCGCAGCGCTGCACGATCCGCGGCTGCGGAGCCGGTTCGCCGGAGCGGCCAGGAAGTCGGTGCTGTCGCGGACCTGGCCCGCCATCTGCACCCAGCTGATGGGCCACTACGCCGAGGTGACCGGTACCCGGATTCGGTTGCCGCATACGGCCTGAGAGCCGGCTCGGCGTGACGGAAGTATCCCCGTGCCACGCTCGGTTCGGAACAGACCGCGAGTTAGGGTCTTGGCGTGGCGAAAACGCAATCGAACCGGGCCTCGTTGGACAAGCAGCCGCGCGAAGTCGCGTCGATGTTCGACGGCGTCGCCCGTCGCTACGACCTGACCAATACGGTGATCTCCGGGGGGCAGGACCGCTACTGGCGCTGGGCGACCCGCAAGGCACTGGCGCCGCGGCCGGGCGAGCGATTGCTCGATCTGGCCGCCGGAACCGGTGTGTCCACCCTGGAGCTGCAGAAATCCGGAGCCTGGTGCCTGGCGGCCGACTTCTCCAAGGGCATGCTCAGCGCGGGCCGGTTCCGCGATGTGCCGATGGTGGCGGCCGACGCGATGGCGCTGCCGTTCGCCGACGACTCCTTCGACGCGGTGACCATCTCGTTCGGGCTGCGCAATGTGGCCGACACCGACCTCGCCTTGCGCGAGATGCTGCGCGTCACCAAACCCGGCGGCAGGTTGGTCGTCTGTGAGTTCTCCGCACCGGTTCTCCCGCTGTTCCGCACGATCTACCTGGAATACCTGATGAAGGCGCTACCCAAAGTGGCGCGCGTGGTGAGCAGCAATCCCGACGCGTACATCTACCTCGCCGAATCCATCCCGGACTGGCCGAATCAGCGCAGGCTGGCGATGCGGATCGCGGCGAACGGGTGGTCGTCGGTGAAGTGGCGCAACCTCACCGGAGGAGTGGTCGCCCTGCACCGGGCGTACAAGCTCGGCTGAGCCCGGAGATCCTGATCACACCTCACCGCCGGATTCGTGTGCGGTGAGGTGGAATGTCACCTGGCGATAACGCGAGGTAAATCCCGCGCAATCGGCGGTCCGCATGATCGAAGGCATGTCTGACGCAGTGACCGGCCGCAGCGACGGCACCGCCCGAACGGCGTGCTCGTACTGCGGCGTGGGCTGTGGAATCACGGTGCGGACCGCTTCGAACGACGCGGGGCAGCCGGTGATCGCCAAGGTCAGCGGCGACAAGTTGCACCCGGCGAACGCGGGCAGGCTGTGCACCAAAGGCGCGACCCATGCCGAGCTGATGCGCACCCCCGGGCGGATGGAAACCGCCTACCGGCGCTTCGAGCGCGGCCAGGTCCCGGTGCCGTTCCCTGTCGACGAGGCCGTGCACGAGGCCGCCACCCGGCTGCGGGCGATCCTGGACGAGCACGGTCCGGACGCGATCGCGCTGTATGTCTCCGGGCAGATGTCGCTGGAAGCGCAGTACCTCGCCACCAAGCTCGCCAAGGGCTATCTGCGCACGGTGCACATCGAGGCGAACTCGCGGCTGTGCATGGCCAGTGCGGGCACCGGGTACAAACAGTCCCTCGGTGCGGACGGGCCGCCCGGCTCCTACGACGACTTCGAGCACGCGGACCTGTTCTTCGTGATCGGCGCGAACATGGCCGACTGCCATCCGATCCTGTTCCTGCGGATGGCCGACCGGCTCAAGGCGGGCGCGAAGCTGATCGTGGTCGATCCGCGGCGCACCGAGACCGCCGAGCGCGCCGACCTCTTCCTGCAGATCGCGCCCGGCACGGATCTGGCGCTGCTGAACGGACTGCTGCACCTGCTGGTCGCCGACGGTGACATCGACGCGGAGTTCATCGCCGAGCACACCGAAGGCTGGGAGGCGATGCCGGAGTTCCTGGCCGACTATCCGCCGCAGCGGGTGGCCGAGATCACCGGACTGTCCGAGGCCGACATCCGGACCGCCGCCCAGTGGATCGGCGCGGCGGGCGAGTGGATGTCGCTGTGGACGATGGGCCTCAACCAGTCCACGCACGGCACCTGGAACACCAACGCGCTGTGCAACCTGCACCTGGCCACGGGGGCCATCTGCCGTCCCGGCAGCGGGCCGTTCTCGCTGACCGGGCAGCCGAACGCGATGGGCGGGCGGGAGATGGGCTACATGGGCCCAGGGCTGCCCGGCCAGCGCAGTCTGCTCTCCGCCGAGGACCGCGCGTTCGTGGAGACCGCGTGGCAGCTCGAGCCCGGCGCGCTACGCGCCGAAGCCGGGCCCGGCACGGTGGAGATGTTCCGCGGACTGGCCGAAGGGGAGATCAAAGCGGCCTGGATCATCTGCACCAATCCCGTGGCCACCGTGCCGAACCGCAAGACGGTGATCGCGGGACTCGAGGCGGCCGAACTGGTGATCGCCCAGGACGCCTACACCGAAACCGCGACCAACGCCTACGCCGACCTCCTGCTCCCGGCCACGCTGTGGGCGGAAGCCGACGCGGTGATGGTGAATTCCGAACGAAATCTCACCCTGCTGCAACAGTCGGTCCCGCCCATCGGCGACGCGCGGCCGGACTGGCGGATCATCGCCGATATCGCCACCGCGATGGGGTTCCCCGGCTTCGACTTCGCCTCCAGCGCCGAGGTGTTCGACGAGATCAAGCGGTTCGCCAACCCCGCGACCGGCTACGACCTGCGCGGCGTCAGCTACGAGGCGCTGCGCGACGGTCCGATGCAGTGGCCGTGCGCGCGGCCGGAGCAGCGGCGCAATCCGATCCGCTACCGCAACGACGGCGTCAGCCAGACGCTGTTCGTCGACGAGAACGGGCACCGGCCCCGGCTGGCCTTCGCCACGCCGAGCCGCCGCGCGGTGTTCTGGCCGCGGCCGCACATGCTGCCGGAGGAGATGCCGGACGACGACTACCCGTTCCTGCTGAACACCGGCCGCCTACAGCATCAGTGGCACACCATGACCAAGACCGGCAAGATCGACAAGCTGACCAAGCTGAACGGACAGCCGTTCGCCGAGGTGCACCCGGCCGATGCCGAGCGTCTCGGGTTGCACGAGGGCGACCAGCTCGAGATCGCCTCCCGCAGGGGCCGGGCCGTGCTGCCGGTGCAGGTCAGCGACCGAGTGCGCCAGGGAGATTGCTTCGTGCCGTTCCATTGGAACGACGAGCAAGGCGAATACCTGACCATCAACGCGGTCACCAACGACGCGGTCGACCCGGCCTCGCTGCAACCGGAGTTCAAGGCGTGCGCGATAGCGCTGCGCCGGGTGGCCGCCGTGCCGCGACCGAAATCGCCCGACGCCCTGCCCGCGACGGAGTCGGCGCACCCGCTGGCGGCCGTGCTCGGTCTCGACAGCGGCACCGCGCCCACGCTCAGCGAAACCGAGCGGATCTATCTGAGCGGTTATCTGGCCGCGCTGCAATCGCTTCCGGTGACGGGTCAGCCGGTGCTCCCGGAGTCGGCGCCGATGTCCGCGCACAGCAGGTTGTGGGTCGACGGTCTGCTGGCAGGCATGTACTCGCGTGCGGCGGCGGGCTCGGCGCCCGCGACGGACGCGGGTGACATCGGGCACGCGATCACCGTCCTGTGGGCCTCGCAGACCGGCACCGCCGAGGAATTCGCCGCCACGGTCGCGGCGCACCTCGCCGAGCACGGCTTCGCGCCCCGCCTGCTGGACCTGGATTCCTGCGAGCTGAGCGCGATCCAGGGTGACGTGCTGGTGGTCAGCAGCACCTTCGGCGACGGCGGGCCGCCGGACAACGGAGCCGATTTCTGGGATCGGCTGGCCGACGGCGCCGTGCGGCTGACCGGCGTGCGGTACGCGGTGTTCGCCCTCGGCGACTCCTCCTATGACGACTTCTGCGGCTACGGCCGCAAACTCGACGAGAGATTCGCCGCACTGGGCGCTACCCGGCTGCTCCCGCGCGTCGACAGCGAACCCGACTACGAAGACGCGGCCCAGCGCTGGCTCGACGACGTGCTCGCCGCGTTCGGCGACGGCCCGGCCGAGAGCCCGGACTTCCCCACCGCACTTCCGGCGCACGGTGCGACCGACTCGAGGCGGTCCACCCCCCGTGGCGGTGGAGTCGCGACCATGGAGTTGCCGACCGCCGCACCAGCGCTCGGCCGCCACCGTGGCGCACTCACACCGTTCACTCGCACGGCGCCCTTGCGTGCTCCACTCGTGCGCAACGAGTTGCTGTCGACCGCGGAGTCGTCGAAAGAGGTGCGCCGCTTCGGGTTCGATCTGCGCGGTCTGGACGCGGCCTACGAGGTGGGCGATTCGCTGGGCGTGTGGCCGGTGAATTCCACCTCGCTGGTCACCGAATGGCTGGCCGCGACCGGGTTGGACGGCCGTCGCGTCGTCGAGGTCGACCAACGCGAACTCCCCTTGGCCGAGGCGCTGCGCACGCATTACGACATCACGAAGGTCGGGCAGGATCTGCTCGGCTTCCTCGCCGAGCGCAACCACAACGGCAAGCTCGCCAAACTGCTGCGCCGGGACAATCGCAACGAGCTGGCGAGCTACCTGTGGGACCGGCAGGCCGTGGACGTGCTGCGCGACTTCCCGGTGCGGGCCGATCTGGTGGAGTGGCTCGGCACGCTGAAGAAACTACAGCCGCGCCAGTATTCGATCTCGTCGAGTCCGCTGGTCAGCCCGGACGAGGTGGAGCTGACCGTCGGCATCGTGCGTTACGGCGATCCCGCTGCCACCGGTTCGGCGGCGCGGCGCGGCGGAGTGTGCTCGACCTTCCTCGCCGACCGGGCGCACGCCGACCGCACCGACCCTGCGGTGCCGATCTTCCTGCAGCGCGCACCGCATTTCCGTCCGCCCGCCGACCCGACCGCACCGATGATCATGGTCGGCCCCGGCACGGGTATCGCGCCCTTCCGCGGGTTCCTGCACGAGCGCAGGGCCCTCGGCTGCACCGGCCGCAACTGGTTGTTCTTCGGCGATCAGCATGCGGCGCAGAACTTCTACTACCGCGCCGAGCTGGAGGACATGTTCCGTTCCGGCTTCCTCACCCGCCTCGACCTGGCCTTCTCCCGCGACCAGCGCGAGCGGATCTACGTGCAGCACCGCATGATCGAGCACGGCGCCGAGCTGTGGTCCTGGCTGCGCGAGGGCGCCCATTTCTACGTCTGCGGCGACGCCAGCCGCATGGCCAAAGACGTCGACGAGGCGCTGCTGCGCATCGCGCGCGTCCACGGCAAGCTCGACGAGGACGGCGCACTGGCCTTCAAGAAGCAACTCGTCGCCGAAAAACGTTACGTCCGCGACGTCTACTGATGTTTCAGTTCGCCAGTACCACCTGAGACGGAGGAAAGGCTTGCCGTGGATGAGCCGACATACGACGAGTTGACGGACTCCATCGTTCGCGCCGGGAACTGGGAGGGTTTGAAAATCTCGGTTCGGGAAGGCATTCCGTACATCGTCGAACGCGATGGCGTGGCGCTGGCTCCTCCCGTCGCCATGCGATTCACTCCGGACACGCTGCGGGACTACTACCGGAAGGTTGCGGAGGACGCTCTGCGTGGCAGGCCTGAATCCCCCTGGGACTGGTGGATGGACTTGATGTCCACCCACCTCGGCGAGGCGATGTACGACATGGACCGCGTAGGCGGTCCAGTCGTGATCACGATCGGTGAGTTCGGCTCCACCGCGACCCCGGTCGGAGCGGATTGACGATCGTTCCCCCGCGTTCACACCGCGGGCGGGTTCAGGCGGGTGAAGTCCGGGAGACGGTAGTACGGGTAGTAAGGGTAGGGCGGGGTGGTGGCGCTGGCTTTGTCCAGGCGGGCGACCTGGTCGGGGGTGAGTTCCCAGCCGACGGCGCCGAGATTCTGGCGCAGCTGCTCCTCGTTGCGGGCGCCCACGATGACGGTCGAGACGGTGGGGCGGCGCAGTAGCCAATTGAGGGCGATCTGCGGGACCGTCTTGCCGGTCTCGGCGGCCAACTCGTCGAGGACGTCGACCACGTCGTAGAGCTTCTCCTCGTCCACCGGCGGGCCCGCCTCGGCGGTCCGGTGCAAGCGGCTGCCTTCCGGGAGTGGCCGTCCGCGACGAATCTTGCCGGTGAGCCTTCCCCAACCCAGCGGACTCCATACCACCGCGCCGACACCCTGGTCGCGGCCCAGCGGCATGAGTTCCCACTCGTAGTCGCGCCCGACCAGCGAATAGTAGACCTGGTGAGCGACGTACCTGGTCAGGCCGTTGCGATCCGCCGTGGCAAGGGATTTCATCAACTGCCAACCCGCGAAGTTGGACGCGCCGACATAGCGGATCTTGCCCGCGCGCACCAGATCGTCCAGTGCCGCGACGACTTCCTCCACCGGCGTGCCCGCGTCGAAAGCGTGCAGCTGGAACAGATCGATGTAGTCGGTACGGAGCCTGCGCAGCGACCCCTCCACCGCACCGATCAACCTGGCCCGGCCGGACCCGGCGTCCAGCGGACCCGGGCCGGTCGGCAGTGTCGCCTTGGTGGACAGCAGCACCCGATCACGCCTGCCCTTGACCGCGGCGCCCAGCACCTCCTCGGAGGCGCCGTCGGAGTAGACGTCGGCGGTGTCGAACATGCTGACACCGGCGTCCAGACTGATGTCGACCAGCCGTCGCGCCTGCTCGGCGTCGGTGTCGCCCCACGCGCCGAACAATTCGCCCCGACCGCCGAAGGTGCCCGCCCCGAAGCTCAGGGCCGGCACGTGCAGGCCCGATGAGCCGAGCCGCCGGTACTCCATCTGCGTGTCCACCGTCTGATCGTTCACTGGAGCACCCTCCTAAAGGGTCTATAGTTCCGTTAACGATTCGAACGATACACCCGTCCACGCTTAAATGAAACTGGAGTGCCGTTATGGAGCTTGAAGACGCCACACCCGGCTCGGTTCGACCAGGTGGACGGACCGCGCGGGTCCGCGCGGCCGTCCTCCAGGCGGCGGGCGATTTGCTGGCCGAACGCGGCTTCGCCCATCTGGACCTCGCCGAGGTCGCGGCTCGCGCCGAAGTAGGCAAGACCACCGTCTACCGCCGCTGGCGCACGCCCCCCGGCCTGATCGCCGACCTACTGGTCGGCATGGCCGAACAGTCGCTGCCACGCGTGGACACCGGCTCGCTACTCGGCGATCTCACCGCCAACGCCCGCCTGGTCGCGAAGACACTCTCCGACCCCCGCCAAGGCAGGCTCTTCCGCGCCGTGATCGCGGCCGCCACGTGCGACGAGTCGGCCGCGTCCGCCCTGCGCCGCTTCTACGACGTCCGGCTCACCGAATGGTCCGCCTGTGTGGATGCCGCCATCGCGCGAGGTGAAGCGCCCGAGCACACCGACGCACGCGCGGTGCTTTCCGCCGTGTCGGCCCCGCTCTACTACCGGCTGCTCGCCAGCGGCGACCCGATCGATGACGCCGCGGCGGACATGGCCGCCCAGGCCGCCGTCGACGCCGTCACCGCGGGCACCTTCGTGACCACCGGTGGACGGCACTGAGCCGACTCCGGCTAGTCGAGCACCGCTGCCCTGGTCTCGGCAGTCCAGTCGGCGCGGCGGCCGGTGAACGCGAGGACCCGCTCCCAGTCGGACGCCGCCGCCGCGACCGGCACCACCGGCCCGAACAAGCCCGGCACGCCCTCGGCGGGAGTGTCGCGCAGCATGTCCAAGAGAATCGCGCCGGACCGGGCATCACACGTGAAAGGCTGGCCGGTGGCCTTCGCCAGATCCCAGCCGTGCACGACCACCTCGTCCAGCGCGAACCTGGCCATCACCGGGGCGGGCTGGCTCACCCCACCCGCCTCCGTCACGCCGTCCCAGGCCGCGGGCTCCCGCCACGCTGCTACCAGGGCATCGAGCCGGGCAGGGATGCGCGAGCGCCAATCTTCCGGCAGGGCGCGCTCGGCAGGGGAATCCGGCGCGACGGACCTGCCGACGGCCTCCTTGGTGGCCGACTGACGAAACGCCTCGGTCAGATCGTCGACGTGCGCGAGCAGAGCACCGACCGTGATGTCCGCGCAGGGTGTCGGCGCCGCGAGCTGGTCGTCGGTGATGCGGCCGATCACTGTCGCCAGCGCGGTAGCGGCCGGTTCGAAATCGAATTCCGGATTCATCGGATCTCCTGAGCCGGGGATATGTTCAACCATGTAGACACAACCGCCGCGCGGAATTCATCGGTCCGGAGGGAACGCGCCGAGCCAGCGCCGCCGCCGCGTGAGCGCTCCGGTCAGCCGTCCGACGCGATGCGGTCGGTTTGTCCGCGATGGACGGCGAGCGCGGTATGCAGGAAGTCCAGGATCAGCGAAAGCTGGGCGGCGTCGTAGCGATCGAGAGCCTGCGCACCTGCCCGGCCGACGGGTTCGAAGATCCGCTCCGCCACCTCTCGCGCAGCGGTGGTGGCGGTTACCAGCACGCGCCGCCGATTGGACGGATCCTGACCGCGCACGACGAATCCGGCACGTTCCAGTCGATCGATCGCCGCGGTGGTGGCCGCGGGGCTGAGTTTCACCGCGGCACTCAGCTCGCCCGCAGGCAGCGGGCCACGGCCGAGCACCACATCCAAGCACCGCATATCGGTGCGGTTCACGCCGAGGTGTGCGGCGACCGCCTCGTCGAAGACGTCGAAGCTCTGCTGAAGCAGCCGCAACTGCATGCCGATTTCGCCGATGAGCTTATCTTTCGACATTCTAAACTTTCTGTTATCGTAACTTTCGTTGATCGAAATCATAGCACGGAGGCGCACCGCCATGACCGACACCCGCGACCGCACCGACGACGACGCCCGGATCCGGGCGCTGTTCGGAGACCTCATGCAGGCGTGGACCGACAACGACGCCGATGCCTACGCCGGGTATTTCACCGACGACTCCGACTACGTGTCCTATGACGGCACCCGCGCCATCGGCCGCGCCCAGCACCAGCACAATCACGACAAGCTCTTCCGAGGCGTGCTGGCAGGCTCCGCACTGGTCGGCGACGTGGAGTCGATCCGCTTCCTCACCTCCGACGTGGCGATCCTGCACGGCACCGCGTCGGTACTGATGCCATGGCGCTCGCGGCTGCCCGAGCGCAGGCTGTCGCGCCAGACACTGGTGCTGGTACGCACGTCCGAAGGCTGGCGGGTAACCGCGATTCACAACGGCCGGGTCCGCCCGGTCGCGATCCCCGAACCGGATTCCTTTCCGGCCGAGATGTCGCACCTCATGGGCCGCCTCGCGCGCAAGCTCGGACTCGGATCGCGCAGGCCCGCTCCGTGATCGGCACGCGCGAGACCGAACCGTCCCGACCGGCTCGCCACACCGCCGTTACCTACTCGTAGCGGCGAAATGCGCTGGAAAAGCGGACAATTGGTAGATGAAGGGTGATCGGGTGGAGATCGTCGTCGACGTGGGCGACGGGTCTCGCAGTTACGAGATCGCGGCTACCCGGGCGGGGCGGCGGGTCGAGGTACGGATCGCGCGCGGCGTGGTCGAAGTCAGCGAAGTGACGCGATCGGGGACGGCGGTGCGGACCGCTCGATTCATGGCCGGGCGCACCCTCGCACTCGTCGAGCACCCCGCCGACGCGACGGCGCCGCAGATCGGCGAAGAACGACAACGTTGACGGGGAGATGCTTGCCGTACGGTCCTGCCGCGGGCATCCTCGATGCAGCCGAAGTTGAACGTCCGCCTCGATTGCGGCGCGCCACGACGGGTATGCCGATCGAGAGGCCTACATGGAGAGGAGCGCACGATGTCAGATCCCCTTGCCGACGCGGTCCCGGAGGCCGATCTCGCCGAGCAGTCCGTTCCGGCGTATCCGGAGGAGCCGGTGCTCGCCGACGACCTGCCGGAAGAGGACGTCGTCGAGCGGGCGATCCTGGAGCGCGACATCTTGGAGGCGAACCCCGCGGACGTGATCGAACAGTCCATCGCGGTTCCGATCGATGACGATCCCGAGGAGGACCTCGGCTACTGACCGCCCCGGCCCGCGCTCAGGGCTAAATCTTCGCCCGCACCGTCGTGTGCAGTTCGCGCAGGCTCGACCGCTCGGTGGCCACCTCCAGCACGCGCACGCCGTGGGCGTGCCCGGTCAGCTCGGTGGCCAGTTGCTGCGGGTCCACCTGCCGGTGCGGGATGCGGTAGGCGGCGCACAGTGCGGCGAGATCCATGCCGTGCGGGGTGCCGAAGACCCGCTCGAACACGCCCGCGTACTGCGGGTCGCCCTGTTCGAGCAGCTCGAAGATGCCGCCGCCGTCGTCGTTGGCGACCACGATGGTCAGATCGGCCGGCCGCGGTTCGCCGGGTCCGATGAGCAGGCCGGACGCGTCGTGCAGGAACGTCAGGTCACCGATCAGCGCGATGGTGCGCCCCTCGTGATGCAGAGCGGCGCCGACGGCCGTGGACACCGTGCCGTCGATACCGGCCACGCCGCGATTCGACAGCACTTCGATCCCCGGCCGCGGATGCGACACCAGCGCGGCGTCACGCACCGGGTTCGAGGCGCCGAGCAAGAGTTGGTCACCTTCGCGCAGCGCGTCCATGACGACAGCGGCGACGTGCAGCCCGGTGGGTTTCGGGTGCCGGGCCAGTTCGGCCCGCACCACTTGCTCGGCTTTGGCGTTCAGTTCGCGGCAGTGCTCCAGCCATTGCGCTCTGGGCGTGCCGGTGATGACAGCACGCGTGCCGGTTCCCACCACATTGCCGGACACGTCGGGCCATCGCGGCCCGGTGGTCAGCGCGTAGACCCGCACGTCGGGATCCGCGAGCACCTTCGAGACCTGCCGGTGCAAAGTGGGGCGGCCGGTGATGATCGCCTGCTTCGGCCGCAGCAGCGGCAGCGCCAACGGGTGCAGCGCCGGACCGTGCATGGGGGCGGTGGGCTCCGCGACGGTCGGCAGATGCGCCAGCTCAGGGCGCAACCCGGCGCCGTGTCCGGAGATGACGACGGTGTCCGGGGTGAGGTCCAGTTCGAGCGGCACGTCGAGCGTCGCGTACTGGGTCTCGGTCCAGGCGCACTCGCCCGCGCGACCGGCGGGAGCCGACTCGCCGGTCGCGAGGTCGGGGACCAGCGGCTCGCGCAGCGGCACATCGAAGTGCACCGGGCCCGCATTGCCGGAGCGGGTGCCGCGCGCCGCCGCGAGCACCCGGCAGACCGCTGAGCGCCACTGGCTGTTCTGGTGGCCGTACGGCTGGTGATCGCCGTCGCCCGCCTCCTCCTCTGCCAGACCCAGCGAGATGGTGGCGCGTACCTGGCTGCCGAACAGGCCGAACTGCTCGACGGTCTGGTTGGCGCCGGAGCCGAGCATCTCGTAGGGCCGGTTGGCGCTGAGCACCACCAGCGGGACCCTGGCGTAGTTCGCCTCCAGCACGGCAGGCCCGAGGTTGGCCACCGCGGTGCCCGAGGTCATCACGACGGGGACGGGGAGCCGGCTGGCGATCGCGAGCCCGACGGCGAGGAATCCGGCCGTCCGCTCATCGATCCGCATGTGCAGCCGCAGGCGCCCGGCCGCGTCGGCAGCCTGCAGGGCGAAGGCCAGCGGAGCGTTCCGGGAGCCGGGGCACAGGACGACATCCCGCACGCCCCCGCGCACGAGTTCGTCGACGACGACCTGCGCTTGTGCTGTAGACGGGTTCACGCCTCCAGACTGGCAGACAGTCAACTAGAAGTCGCCGCCGGGAGGCTCGCAATCACACTGTGTCATCGCACACCCTGCGGCTTCGCGCAGTGGCTCGCCCATGAATCACCCGCACCGCCGCCATCGACCGGAGCGTGATCCGGTATCCCGCGTCGCGCCCTCGTGCGTCGGCTCCCTCGCCGTCTCCATAGGGGGTCGGCCTCGAGGCTCATCAATCGCTGCGTGACCCCACCGGTTCGGCCAAGCCTTTCGAGCGAAGCGAGACCGAGCATCGTCCGTTCACGGCCCGGCTCGTGTCCGTGTGGCCGTCGCGTAGGCGACGAACGAGCAAGCGGCGGCCGCTGGGGTCGCGAACCTTGATGGGGCCGCGAACACGCCGCGTGGAAGGCGCGGCAAACGAACAAGCCCGCCAGTCACCGGGTGCCGCGAACCCTAGCGACCAAGCGCCGGCAAAACCGAACAGCCGAGAGCACCCAGCATGGAAGGCGCTGGGAACAAACGCAGCTCGCGTCCGAGCGACCGACCCGTCCGCGACGAAGTCGTCGGCGGTGGCCGCTCGGACGCGAGCCGTACAGGGGCGCGAACTCGCGCTGCCCGACGCGCTGTGCACAAGCACAGCGCTAGGAGATCACTTGGCGTGCTTCTCGATCAGGTCGCCGACCCGCGGGAGCGCCTCGATGACGTTCTTCTTCGCCGAGGAGCGCATCGAGGAGTAGACCTTCTTCAGGGCGGGGCGAGTGGAGGACTCGGCCCGGGCGTCGGTGACGGCGAGCAACGCCTCGGCGACCTCGTCGGACTTGGCGACGAGCAGATCGGCGAACTTGCCGGAGCCCGACGCGGCGTATTCCTGCCAGAACGGCTCCAGCTGCGCGACGAGCTTGGGCGCCAACGACTCCAGCGCATCGGGCACGATGGACGGGCTGATCTTCTTGACCGCCGCGTAGCCACCCTTCACAGCCAGGCCGGACGCACCACCCTTGTCCGAGACCTCGGCGTCGAGAACCTCGACGGCGTCGGCAAGGAAAGCCGGGCGCTTCGCGTCGTCGAGCAGGGATTCAGACAGTGCTGCAACCACTTTCAGGTTCCTCCGGATCGGTATCGATGAACGAGCGAGGGCAACTATACGCACCCGCGCCAGCATTCACCCGGCTATGGCTGCCAGGGCAGCAACTCCACCATAAGGCCTTCGCAGTCCGCGAGCAGATCGCCCTGCTCATCGCGCAATTCAGCGGTGATGAAAGTCTTGCGCCCTTCGATCCGGTCGACCCGCCCGCGAACCGTCAGCGGTGCTTCCAGCGGAGTGATCTTGCGGTAGTTCACGTGCAGGTACGCGGTGCGACTGATCGGCCGTCCGGCGTAGTGCACGATCATGCCGAGCAGGTCGTCGAACAGCAGCGGCAGCACTCCGCCGTGCGCGGCCCCGTTTCCGCCGAGATGGAAGCGGCGGAACACACCGGTCATCTCGATGCCGTCCGGCCCCGCCTCGACCACCTGCCACGGCAGCAGCAGAAGGCTTCCCCGCCCGGGCAATTCGACGGCGCGGCCCGCCGGGCCCTGCAACTCCGGCGCGCGGTGGGGCTCCAGCAGCTCGATCAGTTCGCGGGCTTTGGCCTGCGCGGCCCCGAAGACGTCGTCCGGCGCGTCCGCCGACACCGCCAGATCCTGCAACGTCCGCATCGCTTCCACGAACCCGCCGAAGTTCGGCCCCACCCGCGCAGGCGTGACCTTCGGAAATCCCCCGTGCTTCTCGTACCGGGAGGCATCCACCGCAGTCCGGTCGATAACCGGTTTCACTCGCTCGCTCATACTTGCACGGTAACGCGTAGTTTTACACCGTCAAATCGAAGTCCGGCGCACACGGCGGCAAGCCGGTCGCCGGCACGCGTCCGAGCACCGCCACGAACCGTGCTGTCCGAGACACTCATAGAGCCCGACGGACTCATGAGTCGCATCCCGACGCCACCACACCGGCTCGACCACCGGTTTCGAGCGAAGCGCGACCGAGCATCCGCCGTTCGTGGCCCGGCTCGCGTCCGAGTGGCCGCCGCGCAGGCGACGAAGGCGCTGCGAATCGGACACAGCGATAATCACAAGGTGACGTTCAATCCGAAGCTGTGGCGTCCCGTTCCGGGATTCGAGAACCTGACCGACATCACCTATCACCGGCACATCGAACAGGGCACGGTTCGTGTCGCATTCGACCGGCCGGAGGTGCGCAATGCGTTTCGCCCGCATACGGTCGACGAACTCTATCGGGCCCTCGACCACGCCCGGATGACGCCGGACGTCGGCGCGGTTCTGCTCACCGGCAACGGCCCCAGCCCCAAGGACGGTGGCTGGGCCTTCTGTTCCGGCGGTGACCAGCGGATTCGCGGTCGCAGCGGATACCAGTACGCCAGCGGCGACACCGCGGACACGGTCGACCAGGCTCGCGCGGGCCGGCTGCACATTCTGGAGGTGCAGCGGCTGATCCGCTTCATGCCGAAGGTGGTGATCGCGCTGGTGAACGGCTGGGCCGCGGGCGGAGGGCACAGCCTGCACGTGGTCTGCGACCTCACCCTGGCCAGCCGCGAGCACGCCCGCTTCAAGCAGACCGACGCCGACGTGGGCAGCTTCGACGGCGGCTACGGCAGCGCGTACCTGGCCAAGATGGTCGGCCAGAAGTTCGCCCGCGAGATCTTCTTCCTCGGCCGCCCTTACACCGCCGAGGAAATGCATCAGATGGGCGCGGTGAACAAGGTGGTCGACCACGCCGAGCTGGAGGACGTCGCGCTGGAGTGGACCGCCGACATCAACGGCAAATCGCCGCAGGCTCAGCGCATGCTGAAGTACGCGTTCAATTTGCTGGACGACGGGCTGGTCGGCCAGCAACTGTTCGCGGGTGAGGCGACGCGGATGGCCTACATGACCGATGAGGCCGTCGAAGGCCGTGACGCGTTCCTGCAGAAACGCCAGCCGGACTGGACCCCCTACCCCTGGTACTTCTGACATGGACATTCTCAGCAGCCGGGTCATCCTGCGGCCCGCCGACTACGAGGTCACCCTCGCGTTCTACCGGGACGGGCTCGGCCTGGCGATCGCGCGGGAGTATCCCGGCGGCACGGTCTTCTTCGCCGGCCAGTCGCTGATCGAGGTGGCCGCGCACGGCGGATCGGGCCGGGCGTCATCGTTCGAGGGCGCCATCTGGCTCCAGGTGCGTGAACTGTCCGACGCGGCCGCGGAGTTGGCGCTGAAGGGCATCCCGATCGACCGCGCCCCGGTCGAAGAGCCGTGGGGTTTGCACGAGATGTGGGTGCACGACCCGGACGGGGTGCCGATCGTGCTCGTGGAAGTCCCGCCGTCCCATCCGATCAGACGGGATTCTCGCTGGTCACCGTCGTAGCGATGATTCCGTTCGGTAGCTCGGCGGGCAACACCGAGTTGCCAACGCGACAACCGGCGAGGACGATAACGCTCGGATGGCCACCCGACCGCCGACGTCCGGGCCGGCTGCGTCCGTGTCCCGTCCGACGAGTGAATCGCAGTCTCGATGTCTGTCGTACTTGAGCCCCGATCCGACCGGGTGGCCGCGCCGCGGGTGCGCCACTCCGGCATACCGACCCGTTCCGCGTGCGGCGACGCGGGCATGACACGATCCCTACCGTGAGGGAGTGCAGCGAGCGAGCCGTGGGTACAGCGGCTCTGAGCACGACCGCGCCTGGTGAGCGGCGAGGCACGGTATGAGTAAGACACTGCGAACCTTGCCGATGCCCACCGGGTCCGGTCTCGGCGACGTCATGCCGCACCTGCGGGAGGCGCTGGAAGGTAGCGGGTCCGCCTGGCTGCCCATTCCCACCAGCGACCGGCGTGAGGCCAGACGCCTGAGCGACGCCCTGTCGCCGGGCGAGCCGATCGATGACGAGATCGCTCTGGTGGTGACCACCTCCGGCACCACGGGCGTGCCGAAGGGCGCGATGCTCGGCACGGCGGCTCTGCGCGCGAGCGGCACCGCGACACACGACCGGCTCGGCGGCCCCGGCAACTGGTTGCTGGCCCTGCCGACCCATCACATCGCCGGTATCCAGGTGCTGCTGCGCAGCATCCTGGCGGGGACCGAACCCACCGTGCTGGACGTGTCCGGCGGATTCCTGCCCGAGGCCCTGGCGGGCGCCATTTCGGGGATGCGCGGGGAACGCCGCTACACGGCCCTGGTGCCCACCCAGTTGATCAAGGCGCTCGAATCGCCGGTCGCCGCTGCCGCGCTGGCCGAACTCGACGGCGTGCTCGTCGGCGGCGCGGCCACTCCGTTGCCGGTCTACGAGCGCGCGCGAGCGGCCGGCATCCCCGTGGTCCGCACCTACGGTATGAGCGAGACCTGTGGCGGCTGCGTGTACGACGGCGTGCCGTTGGACGGCGCGAAGGTGCGTATCGAGGACGGCAGGGTCGTCCTCGGCGGCGCGATGCTCGCCTCGGGGTACCGCAATCAGCCCGACCATCCCGCGTTCGCCGAGCCGGGTTGGTTCCGCACCGAGGACGAGGGCACCTTCGACAACGGCGTGCTCAGCATCACCGGACGGCTCGACGAGGCGATCACGACCGGCGGCCTGCTGGTGATCCCGCAGGTGGTCGAGGCCGTGCTGATCAACCACCCGGCGATCAGCGAAGTGGTGGTGCTCGGCCTACCGGACGAACGACTCGGCCAGCGCGTCGCCGTAGCGGTGATCCCCGCCCCCGGCGCGGCTCCCAGCCTGGCCGAACTGCGCGAATACGTGGTCGCCGAACTGGACGCCATCGCCGCTCCCCGCGAACTCGCCGTCCTCGACGAGTTCCCGCTCCGCGGCCCGGGCAAGCCCGACCGCGCCAAACTGCGCGAATACCTGTTGGCCGAATCGTCGCACTAGCGGTCGTCTGCGGCACTCGCGACGCGGCAGGATCCCGCTGCCGCGGATCCGAGCAATCGCGGCGCGCGGCTACGGCGAAGCGGCTGTGGGCCGCTCGGACCCGAGCCGTCAGAGGGTCGCGAACACACGACACCGAGAAGACAGAGCTGTGCAAGCGCGGTGCAAGCCCGGGTGGCCACAGTAGTCCGCATGACTTCTTTCGCACCAACTTCAGCGCTCGCCGTCGAGGCGGACGGCCTGGTCAAGGTGTTCGGGGAACAGCGAGCCGTGGACGGGGTGAGCTTGGCGGTGCCGCGGGGCTCGGTGTACGGCGTGCTCGGACCGAACGGCGCGGGCAAGACCACGACCATCCGCATGCTCGCGACCCTGTTGCGACCGGACGGCGGCAGCGGGCGCATCTTCGGCCGTGACGTGGTCGCCGAGCCGACGGCGGTCCGCTCGCTCATCGGCGTAACCGGGCAGTACGCCTCGGTCGACGAGGACCTGACCGCCACCGAGAACCTGATCGTCTTCTCCCGCCTGCTCGGCCTGAGCCGAATCGACGCCCGGCGCAAAGCGACCGAACTGCTGGAGGAGTTCGACCTCACCGAGGCGGCGAGCAAGCCGCTGCGGAACTTCTCCGGCGGCATGCGGCGCAGGCTCGACCTGGCGGCCAGCTTGATCGCGACGCCGCCGCTGCTGTTCTTGGACGAACCGACCACCGGCCTCGACCCGCGCACCCGCGCCCAGATGTGGGAGACCATCCGCCGCCTCGTTCGCGACGGGGCGACGGTGCTGCTCACCACGCAGTATCTGGACGAGGCCGATCAGCTGGCCGACCGGATCGCGGTGATCGACCGCGGAAAGGTGATCGCCGATGGCACGGCCGACGAACTGAAGGCCTCGGTGGGTGGTTCCTCACTGCACTTGACCCTGGTCGATCGCGGGCAGCTGGAGGAAGCGCGCCGTATCATCGGCGATTTCCTCGGCGCCGAGGCGCAGATCACCCCGGAAGCCGGGCGGCTCACAGCCCCGCTGACCGACGCCGGTGTCACCGCTGACCTGCTGATCCGCCTGCGCGAGTGGGAGATCGGCGTCGACGAGATCACCGTGAACAAGCCCAGCCTGGACGAGGTCTTCCTCACCATTACCGGCCACCCGGTCGAAGACACCACCGACGAGTCCGAAAGGAGCGCGGCATGAGCGTCAGGCCCGGAGGCGGCAGCGTGCGTAACCACGAAGGGCCCGCGCATGCCGACAACGAACACAGCATGAGCGTCATCGCGACCGACACCGTCGCACACCATGCGGCACCGACCGCGATTCCCGAAGTGAGCAACCGCGTTCCGCTGGGTCGAGCGGTGACCAGTTCGCTCACCATGGCCTACCGCGGCCTGTTGAAGATCAAGCACAAGCCCGAGCAGCTGTTCGACGTGACGGTGCAGCCGATCCTGTTCACCGCCTTGTTCGCCTACATCTTCGGTGGCGCCATCGGCGGCAGCGTGCAGGACTACCTGCCGGTTCTGGTCCCCGGCATCCTGGTGCAGACCGTGGTGCTCACGTCGGTCGTCACCGGTACCCAGTTGCGCGAGGACATGGACAAAGGTGTCTTCGACCGGTTCAAATCCCTGCCGATCGCGCGTATCTCGGCGCTCGCGGGCGCGCTGTTGGCGGACATGGTGCGCTATGTCATCGCCACCGTGCTGACCATCGTCGTCGGCCTGGTGATCGGCTACCGCCCGGAGGGCGGCGTGCTGGGCGTCGTCGCGGCGGGTCTGGTCATCGTGGCCTGCTCGTTCGCGATCAGCTGGATCTGGGCGCTGGTCGGGGTCACCGGCAAGAGCGCGGCGGGCGTGCAGGGCATCTCGATGATGATCATGTTCCCCCTGACCTTCATGTCCGGCGCCTTCGCCTTGGTGAGCACGATGCCGGGCTGGATGCAGGGGCTCAATCACGTCAACCCGGTGTACTACATGGTGAACGCGTGCCGCGGGCTGATGAACGGCGCCGGCTTCGGCGGCGACCTGGCGTGGTCGCTGATCGGGTCGCTGGTCGTCATCGCGATCTTCGCCCCGCTGACCGTCAAGGCGTACATGCGCCGGGCGTGAGACGCGCGCACGCGAGACGGCGGCACGCCGGGGGTGACGACCAGTCCACCGGCGTGCCGCCGTCGTGCTCGCGATTCCGCTCAGCCGACACGGCGCCGCGGGAGTGTCAGCGGGCGGCGTCCAATTCTCGTAGCGCTCGCAGGATACGAGCGGCGGATTCCCTCCTCCCCAAATGACCCGAGCGGCGACGCGCCTGGTCAACCCGTTCGGAGCCCAGCTTCACGACGGCGGCGTCCAGGTGCCGGTCCCAGCGCAGGGAAGGGAAATCCTGGCGGCAGGACACCTTCGGAGCCAGCATCAGCAGCTCGAGACCGCGGTCGATCTCACGGTCGACCGCGATGAGATACGAGCCGATCGCACAGGCGACGGTGCCGATCTGCGGAAGGTCCTGATACTGCGCCATCATCGGCACCGTGAGCTGCGCCAGTTGAGCGCACAGCGTCGCGGCGGCGCCCGCGGCGCCGTGCAGCACCTGGGCGGCGAGTGCGGCCCCGGCGAGCATCAGTGCGCCCGGCCCCGGGCCGAGCGCGCTGTCCGGCCAGCCGAACCGTTCCAGCGCGCGCTCGTAGCGAGCCAGACCGCCCGCGATGTCGCCCACGGCGAAAGCCAGCTCGGCGGAACTCTGCAGCACGGTGGACAGCAGTCGATTCTGTCCGGCGGCCGAGAAATCCAGATCCGATGTGCCGAAGGCGAGGTCGAGTTCCCGTCGGGCCTGCTCCAATTCGCCGATCCCGACCAGCGAAGCCACCAGCACGCTGCGGATCTCCACGATCTCCTCGTAGGCCCCGAACTCTTGCAGCAGGTCGAGCGAGCGGCGGTAATAGGTCACCGATTCGGCGTACCGGGCGATCTGGCCGCAGGCCTGTCCCAGGTGCCTGCACACCATGGCTACGCTCCAGACGTTCTCTTCCCCCAGGATCTCCAGCGCCTTGGTCGCGTCGAGGGTGGAGCCGCGCACATCGCCGAAGTTCTCCCTGATGTTGGCCCGCAACAACAGCGCCGTGGCCTTGGTCTCCGGATCGGCCGAACGCGCCGCATCGGCGAGCAACCTGCCGAGGCCACGCCCGTCAGCCCTGGTGAGCAGGACTCGGCCGACGAAACGGTTGTTCTCGCTGAGTTCGGCGGGGTTGCGCAGCAGTCGGCGCACGCGCAGGCGCAGCTCGGCCATCCTGCGGGCGTCGCTGTTGGTGTAGGCGAGATGCAGGAACATCATTTCGTAGGTGACGAGCACCAGGTCCGGACGCGGTGCCCTGGGGCCGAGGTCGACCGCCTCCAGCTCGATGACCCGCTCGGCCCAGGCGACCACCTCGAGGTGCGATCCGCGGATCACCCACAGCGTCGCGACGACGGGAAACACCGTGTAGGCCGTCGCGCTGTCCTGCCGGTCGATCGCGCAGCGCAGGGCAGCGACCAGGTTGTCCAACTCCGCCGCCACGGAGAGCGCGAGGCGGATCTGATCCCCGGTCAGGTACCGGCTCGCCACGTCCTCGGCGTAGTCCTCGGCCCATCGCATCATTCGGGTGTCGACCTGGTCCGGCTCGCCCGCGACGGCAGCCAGCTGTTCTTCACCGAACTCCCGCACCGTCTCCAGCATGCGGTAGCGGGTACCGAGTACCTCGTCGTCCAGCACGGTGAGCAGTGATTGGTTGACCAGGCCGTCGATAGCCGCGGCGACATCGCTCACGTCGGTTCCACCCGCGACCGCCTCGGCGGCCACCGCGGTGAATCCGGCCGGGAATCGGCACAACCGGCGCAGCGCCGCCCGCTGGTCGGTGTCGAGCAGATTCCAGCTCCAGTCGATCACCGCGTGCAGGGTGCGGTGCCGTTGGGGCGAGCTGCGATCGCCGTGCCGCAGCAGCGCGAACCGATCGGCGAGCCGCTCGGTGATCTCCTCGACGCTCATCACGCGCGCTCGGGCGGCGGCCAGCTCGATGGCCAGTGGCAGCCCGTCGAGGGTGCGGCACAGCTGGGCGACGACGTCCGGGTCCAGCCGGACCGCCGGTCGCACCGCCCTGGCGCGCGCGGCGAACAGCTCGGTGGCCGGTGAACCCGCCGGGTCGATGGTCAGCGGCGGTAGGGGATACACGGTCTCGGCGGTGATCGTCAGCGGCGAACGGCTCGTGGTGAGCACGGTCAGCCGGGGCGCGACGCCGATCAGGTCGGCGACCACCACTGCGACGGCGTCGATCAGATGCTCGCAGTTGTCCAGGATCAGCAGCATCGAGCGCGCCGACACCGCGTCACGCAGCCGCCCGCGCATATCGACGGTCTGCCCGGCACGCAACGTCGCCGTGTCGAAGGTGACCTCGCTGAGGCCGAGCACCGCGGCGATCGCCGCCTCGATCTCGACCCTGGCGTCGTCGTCATCGGCGCGCACCGACGCCAGCTCGACCAGCGCCACGAACCGGGTGGCCGCCGCCCGCGCACCGATCTCGTTGGCGACTCTGGTCTTTCCGGCACCGCCGGGGCCGAGCACGGTGACCACCCGGCAGTCCCGGAGCAGATCGGTCAACGCGGTGAGATCGGCGGCCCGGCCGAGCAGTGCGTTGGGCGCCGCGCGCAGGCCTATCGCCGCATGCTGCGGTCCCAGCGCGAAGTCACCGGGCGAAAGGATGGCATCCGCCGCGAACCCGCTGTGGGGAACGCCGTTCGCCGCCGGCGTCACGACGCCGGCGGAGCGAGGGGGCGCGATGCGTGCTACCGGCTCTCCGCGCAGGATCGCGGTGTGCATCTCGGCGAGCGCCGGTCCGGGATCGGTGCCGAGTTCCTCCGCCAGCCGGGAGCGGAATGCCGCGAACGATTCCAGCGCCTCGTTGGCCCGTCCCGCAGCGGCGAGCAGCCGCATCAAGGTCTGCTGCGCGGGCTCGTGCAACGGGTCGGCGGCGGCGCGCACACGGGCCAAGCTCAACGCGCCGTCGAGGTCGCCGCCGTCCTCGCGTGCGGTGAGTTCGAGCTCGTCGAGTTCGGCGAGGCGCTGCTCGGCGGCGGCACGCAGGTCTTCGGCGAGATCGCCCGGCGGCAGATCGGCGCCGGGGTCGCCGCGCCACAGCGCCCGTGCCCGCTCGACCTCCGCCAGACATCCGGGAAGGTCACCCGCGGCGCGGCGCCCGCGCGCCCGTGCCAGTCGCTCGCCTACCGAGGACAAGTCGATTTGTTCGGCGCCGAGCGTCAAGCGGTAGCCCGCCGGGCCGATTTCCAGCGCGCCTTCCGGCAGCGCCGAGCGCAACCGGGAGACCTGGGTATGCAGCGCGTTCATCGGCGATCGCGGGGGCTGTTCCCCCCAGACCTCCTCGATCAGGGCGTGCGCACCGCGGCTGCGTCCTGGCCGCAGCGCGAGGGCGGTGAGCAGGAGCCGGGAGCGCGCGCCGGGCAACGGCGTCAGCGCACCGTCACGACGCAGCGCCACCTCGCCCAGCAAGGCCACCACGACCGATTCGCCTGCGGGCGGCATCACTGCTCGACTGTGGCCGTGCGGGCCGCTGTGCTCCGGAAACATCCCGCGGTCATCGTAGGCGAGCAGGCCGGACCGGCCGACACGAATTCTTTGCCGCTGATGCGAACGCCGTCTCGCATAGGGTGACCCCCATGGCTGAGTTCGAGGTGGTCCGATCGGCTGTCATCACGGCCGATCCCGCGCGCGTGCACGGGCTGATCGACGATTTCCACGAATGGGTCAGATGGTCGCCATGGGAGGACCTCGACCCGCAGCTCCAGCGCAGCTACTCCGGCGCGGAATCCGGCGTCGGCGCGAAGTACGCCTGGAGCGGCAACCGCAAGGCGGGGGCGGGCAGCATGGAGATCATCGGCAGCGCCGACCGGGAGATCGCGGTGCGCCTGGAGTTCCTGAAACCGATGAAGGCCACCAATATGGTGACCTTCACCCTGGACCCGGTCGAGACCGGCACCGAAGTGACCTGGCGGATGACCGGACAGCAGACCGGCCTCATGGGCTGGATCGGCAAGCTCATCCCGATGGACAAATTCGTCGGCCGGGATTTCGAGAAGGGACTGGCGCGGTTGCAGCAGGCTGTGACGGACGAAACGACCTGATCGACCCGCGCGCACCAGGCGTACCTGCGCCTTCGCTCCGGCCGTGCGCGGGCTGAGGACGGACTGCGTCCGACTGCGCCCATTATGCTGCGGACATGGCTACTGCAGCGCAATGGATCGAGGGCGCGCGACCCCGTACTCTGCCGAACGCGATCGCCCCGGTGCTCGCCGGGACCGGCGCCGCGGCGTCGGTCGACGGTGCGGTGTGGTGGAAAGCGATTCTGGCGCTGCTCGTTTCGCTGGCGCTGATCATCGGCGTGAACTACGCCAACGACTACTCCGACGGCATCCGCGGCACCGATGACGTCCGCGTCGGCCCGTTGCGTCTGGTCGGGCAGAAACTGGCCTCGCCCGCCGCGGTGAAGAACGCCGCGGTCGTCAGTCTCGTCATCGGGGCAGCGCTCGGTCTGGTGCTGGTGTTCACCAGCGCGTGGTGGTTGCTGCTCGTCGGCGCGGCCTGCCTGGCCGGGGCCTGGTTCTACACCGGGGGCAGCAAGCCGTACGGCTACAGCGGATTCGGCGAAGTGGCGGTGTTCCTCTTCTTCGGGCTGGTGGCGGTGCTCGGCACCCAGTTCGTGCAGGCGGGCCGGATCGACTGGGTGGGCGCGCTGCTCGCGGTCGCGGTGGGCGCGTTCTCCAGCGCCGTGCTCGTCGCGAACAACTTGCGCGACATTCCCACCGACACCGAGTCCGGGAAGGTCACCCTCGCGGTGAAACTCGGCGACCCGCGCACCCGCACGCTGCATCTCGCGCTGCTCACGGTGCCGTTCCTGGCGACGCTCGTGCTGGTCGCGCGCACGCCGTGGGCACTGCTCGCGCTGATCGCGGCGCCGCTCGCCGTGCGGGCCAACGCGCCGGTGCGCGGCGGCAAGGGCGGCCTGGAACTGATCCCCGCCCTGCGGGATTCCGGCCTGGCCCTGCTGGTCTGGTCGGCGGTCACCGCGCTGGCGGTCGGGCTGGGTTAGCGGCGCCGAGGATCAGTCTCCGTCGGGCACCAGGATGCCGAGCACCCAGTTCACGATCGAGACGATGATGCCACCGAGCACCGCGGCCCAGAAACCTTCGACGCGCAAACCGTAATCGGTGAACGCATCGGTGATCTCGGCGGTCAGCCACAACATGAGCGCGTTGACCAGAAGCAGGAACAGCCCGAGCGTCACGATCACCAACGGCAGCGACAGCAGCTTCACGATCGGCTTGACCAGCGCGTTCACCGCAGTGAACACCGCGGCCACCGCGAGGACGACGGCGATCTTGGCGCCCGTGCCGCCTTCGGGGGCGAGAATGTCGATGTTGTCCACCCAGAACGCGGCCAGCCAGATGGCCGCCGCGTTGATGATCAACCGAATCACAAGCTGCATGGACCAATGCTAGGCCCCGGGTGGGGACATGCGCCGTGGGACAGCGGGAACCGGCACAGCGCATGTCCGCTCACTCACGCCGCACGGTCGAGCAGGGCGTGCACTTCGGGGCGCAAGGCGTGGACCGCGTCGGCTCCCCCGAACAGCCGCTGGGTGGTCGGGTTGGGCGCCCGCAGGATGCCGAGCAGGACGTGCCCGGATTCGATGGTCTTGTCCTTGCGGGCGAGCGCCTCGCGCAGGGCGAGTTCGAGCACCTTCTTCGCGTCTCTGGTGAACGGGATGTGCCGGTAGTCCCCGGCGCGGCCCCAGCCGAACAGCCCGCGCCGCGGCCCGGGCGCCGCACGCTCCAGTGCGTCTTCGCCGAAATGAGCTTCCAGCGAATCCCGCACGGCGTCGAGATCGATGCCGATGGATCGCAGCGCCTCGGCGTCTTCCGCGCCGAGCGGGTCGCCCTTGCCCTGGTCCGACAGCGTGCGGATGACGCCTTCATGGGTGAGCCCCGCGTCGGCGAGCAACGCCGTGAGCTCCGGCTCGCCCTGCGCGAGCAACCCGAGCAGCACGTGCTCCACATCGATATTCGATGCGCGCAATGCGCGCGCGTCCTCCTGCGCGACCACGATCGCCGTGCGTGCCGACCTGGTGAATCGTTCGAACATCAGCGGCTCCTGTCTCTCCGGTTGTACTTCTGGTGGACCGCCTGCTTGCTGACCTCGAGCGCCTCCGCGATGGCCTGCCAGGACCAGCCCTGAGCACGGGCATTGGCCACCTGGATCGCTTCGAGACGTTCGAGCAGCCTGCGTAGCGCGAGTACCGCGCGCAGCCCGACCTTGGGATCGGGGCTGCCCGCGGCGGCCGCCAGAGTGGTTGCTTCGGTCATGACGTCAATTTTGATTGACAAGCGCGCACGGTGTCAACAAAAATTGACGATCGGCGACGTGGCAGCGCTCGATTCCACTTTCGGCGAACATCCGGAGGCCGCGCCCCGCGCGAGGCGGGAACCGCTCAGTCGTCCCAGACTCCGGTCGCGAAGAACTTCTCCAAGACGGCGGTGGGCTCCGCGAGATCCAGCCCCTGGGACGCGACCCACGCGTCATCGAAATAGGTTCCGGCATAGCGATCCCCGCCGTCGCACAGCAGAGTGACCACACTGCCACCGCACCCTTCGGAGATCATCTCCGCGATCAGCGCGAATACGCCCCACAGGTTGGTCCCGGTCGATCCACCCACCCGGCGGCCGAGGCGCGCGCTCGCGAACCTCGCCGTCGCGATGGACGCCGCGTCCGGCACCTCGAACATGCGGTCGACCACTTGTCCGACGAACGACGGCTCCACGCGCGGACGGCCGATGCCCTCGATCCGGGAGGGCATTCCGGTCTGGTAAGCCGAGTCACCCGTTTCGTAACCGCCGTAGAAGGCGGAGTTCTCCGGATCGACCACGGCCAGCTTCGTCGCGTGCCTGCGATACCGGATATAGCGACCGATCGTGGCGCTGGTTCCGCCCGTGCCCGCGCCGACAACGATCCATTCCGGCACCGGATAAGCCTCCAATGTCATCTGCTGGAAGATCGATTCGGCGATGTTGTTGTTGCCGCGCCAGTCGGTGGCGCGCTCGGCGTGGGTGAACTGGTCCATGTAGTGACCGCCGCATTCGGCCGCCAACCGCGCCGCCTCGGTGTACATGTCCGGCGGGCGGCGCACGAAATGGCAACGACCGCCCTGCGCCTCGATCAACGCGATCTTCTGCGGCGAGGTGCTCGCCGGCATCACCGCGACGAAATCCAAGCCGAGCAGCTTCGCGAAATAGGCCTCGCTGATCGCGGTCGAACCGGAGGACGCCTCCACCACGGTCGTTCCCTCGGTGACCCAGCCGTTGCAGATCGCGTACAGGAACAGCGAGCGGGCCAGGCGGTGCTTGAGGCTGCCGGTGATGTGGGTGGACTCGTCCTTGAGGTACAGCTGGACGTTCCACTCGACGGGCAGGGGGTAGCGCAGCAGGTGGGTATCCGCGCTGCGCTGGGCATCGGCGTCGATCAGCCGCACCGCGTTGTCGACCCAGTCGCGCGGGGCGGTGCGACCACAGGACTTCACGAAGACGTCCCCGCCTCCGGCGGATCGCGTGGCTCGTCGCCGCGTAACCGCGCCCGCAGCTCGGACTTGTCGCGGCGCCTGCGCTCGTCGACCAGGGCGATGTCCTCGTTGACCTTGGCCCGCAGCCGCTTGAACAGGGTCAGTGACAGCGGCATCGCGATGATCAGCGCGAACAGGGTCGCGACCACCACGGGGATGTCCACCGACACCAGCCGCGCGGCCAGCATGATCACCGCGGTGAGCACTACCACGAGACCCAGGCGGGCGACCGTGTAGAGGGCTAGATTGCGGGCCAGCCTGCGACCTGCGCCAGCAGTTTGCTGTCCGGAAGCACCTTTTCGTGGAGTTGCGTCACGCACATCCATCAGCCTATGCGAAGCTGTTGCCCGCCCCCGGTGCACGCCCATAGCCGAGGGTGGGCGCACATCCGATTTGTCTATTACCTCCCCTTTACCAACTGTAGGTGGTTCGAGTACCTAGGGGTTTCGGTGCGACGATGGCGCCATCTGATGAGGGAACTGTCGAGAACGGAGAGGTTTGCTATGACTGCGATCACCGTCGGCGGCCAGGACACCCTGCTGACTCCGGGCCAGGTTGCTGCCCTGTTCCACGTCGACCCCAAGACCGTGACGCGCTGGGCTCATGCCGGGCGCCTCGGGTCACTGCGCACACCGGGCGGACATCGCCGGTTTCGCGAATCGGAAGTACTCCAGCTGCTCAAGTCGCTGACCACGGAGGCGACGGCACGCTGATCGCAGGGCGCGCGGACTCGTCGTGCTCGGGTCCGCGCTCGCCCACAACTCATTTTCGCGTCTGCGGTGTGCAGCGGTCACGTCCGCGGCTACCCTCGTAAGCAGGAGGTGAGCGACGTGACGTACCTGTTGGCACTCATCGCGGTGGTGGCGATAGCGGTGTTGTGCTGGAAGGCGTTCGGCCCCGAGCGGACTGGACCCACTGCCCCGCAAACGCGTTCACCACAGCGCAAGCGCGTAATCGGACCCGACGACGACCCGGAGTTCCTCTGGCGACTATCTCGCCAGCACCGCGACGGCGAGTCCGGTTCCGCCGAGCGCTGATCTTCGGCACGACCCGCGCGATAGCACGCGCCCAGCGGTATTCGGCGTTCGCGCGTTTCCTTGCTCAGTACATCAGCCGTGGCGCCGTCCGGCCGGGGGCGAGCTCGTTCCCCCGCGCCGGGCGGCACGGCGATCGACAACCCGGTTCCGGGTGGGGCAGGCGCGCTGCGGTGCGCCTGCCCCACCCCGATCCGTGCGTCACAGATCAGGGTTCTCCGTTGACGACCGCCATCAGCGCGTCGGTGAACGGCTGCCCACCCTGGATGGCTCCGCCCGCGATCGCGCCGACGACCAAGCCGATCGGGCCGGTGATGATGCTGAAGAAGCCCAGACCGATCAGGGCTCCGAGCAGGCCGCCGAGCAGCGCGCCCGCGACCACGCCCACGACGTTCTTGTTCAGTTCGGCGATGAGCCGGTTCATCGAGCTGATCGGCTGCATCTCGCCGATCTCCTTGGCGCCCGCCACCGGGGTGAGCGCGAGCCGCCGTCCGCTGTCGCTGATTTCGTGCGCGACCGACAGCTTGCTGCCGGAAACCTCGAAGCTCAGCGGCACTTCGGCCACCACGGCTCCGGTGTCGGAGGTCAGCTTGATCTTGGTGCCGTCGTCCACCACGGCGAAGGTGCCGTGCTCGACGGCGGTGGTGATGGCTCCCGTCTCGCGGGAAACCGTGGTGCGGTAGTCGACGCCCTCCTCGACACCGGTTGTCGCGATCTCTCGATCTGGCTCTACGGGTTGCGCGTTCGCGGCCCCCGCGGTGATGCCCAGTGCGGCAACCGCACCGAGCGTTATAGCGGCAATAGTGCCGAACTTCATTGTGGAATTCCTTCTCACCGAGACACCCGGCTCCGGAGGCCGGATGGCGTGTGACTGTACAGCGCCCGTGACTTGTTTCCAGATCTGGCTGTCGGCACACGCAATCGTGATCGTTCGTTATCGGATTGTGATCACTTCGCCAACGATGAGGCCACGCAGGTGGATTCCCGGGGCGGATCACTGGTTATGGGAAGGAAAACTCGACGCGGACGTGCCGCGTAGTGTATGCATGGCGTGGTCTTCAATCCGCAAGATTCACAACTTCGGGTCGCTAGGTGGGTTCGAAGGGTTTACAGCTCTGGAGGACGTGACGTGTCGCGCCAACGTGTCCGTGCCGGTATCACCCTGGCCGCCTTCATGGTCGGGACCGGGCTGGCGGCCGCCCTCGTGGTCTTCGCCGCCGTCTCGATGACCGGCCCCGCCGAGGAGCCGGCCAACGCCGCCCAGACCGCCTCGGCGCCGACTACATCGGCGCCGCCGCCCACCACCGAGGAGCCGCTGCCGACCAGCACGGAGGCGCCGCCGACCACGTCGGCGATGCGCGGCGCGTCGAACAAGAGCGCCACGAGCCTGCAGGTGAACATCGGCGACTGCGTGCGCCTCGGCGGCGCGGGCGGGATCGACAAAACCGCCTGTGGCAGCGCCAACTCCACTTACAAGGTCATCGAGAAGGCGCCGGCGAACGCCGCGTGTCCCACCGACGCCGACCGCACCTACCACGAAACCCTGCACGGCGCCGCGCAGGCCGCGCTGTGCCTGGACATCGACTGGGTGGTCGGCGGGTGCATGGAACTGACCCCGGACAACCCCAAGCGACTGGACTGCGCCACACCCGCACCGGGCGCCGTCCAGGTGATCGACATCAAACAGAACACCGTCGACGTCAACGCCTGCGGCTCGGCCGACAGCGGAATCGTCTACCAGCAGCGCCATTTCGTCGTGTGCGTGGCACGGCTCTAGAACGTCCGCCGCGGCCGTCGTAGCACGCTGCCGCCTCCGCAACCCGGCCACGTGCGCGGTCTTATCAACAGACATGCGAAGTCTCGTGTCCCATTGGACAGTGGGTCCCGAAGCGTTATTGGTTCGGGCAGTTGATATTTCGTGTGTTGCCAACTCGCGCTTTGCGACCCTTGGTCACTGACCTCAGAGACCGAAGTCGGACTCGCGCAATTCCGCCCACATTGTGAAAACGTTTTCATCCAGATTTCTGGCGCAAACGATTCAATAAAACCGACTATTTCGGTGAGTAGCGCTTCGGGCATGCACCCATCAGACTGCGTCGTCGAGTGGCAGACCCATGAGCACCGCATCCCACAGCTCGCCCCCGCGGCGTCGGTAATGCCCTCGCAACACGCCTTCGACTTCGAAACCGGCCCGGTCGTACAGCGCCATCGCGGGCTGATTGTGTGGCCATACCTGCAGAGTCACCTTGTGAGCACCCTGGTCCCGGGACCAACCGATGACTCGGTCGAGCAGCGCCGTTCCGATTCCACGTCCTCGTCGACCCGTCGCGACCATCATGGCGAAAACTGTGACGCCAGGCGTGGTGAAGTAAACCGTCGCCGTGCCCGCGAGGCTTCCGTCGATCTCCGCCACGAAGACACCGCAGCCATCATCGCCGAGATTCGATCGCACGTGGCGGGCAGCGTCTTCCGTATCGAACGGCGCCTCGGCACCGATCCATTTGCCCTCCGCCGCGACCGCGACGCGCAATTGGACGATCCCGTCGACGTCCGCCGGTATCGCAGCACGGACGATCGGCGCGCCACACAGCGATCGCGGACTCTTCGATCGGGTCGGCGCCAGCCGCGCGTACATGTACATGTCGCGACGGCTTTCGCCGACTTGCTGCCACCCACGCAGGAGCCCTTCGCGCCGGAAGCCCGCCCGCTCGGCGGTCCGGACGGACGCCGTGTTCCACGGTTCCACGTAGAGCTGCAACCGGGGAGCGCGGAGCTGCTCGAACGACCAGGCGGTAACTGTCCGCAGTGCGTGCGCGGCAATGCCCTGTCCCCGAGCGGACCTCACCAACCAGTAGCCGATCGACGCTCGGCCCTCCCGGAGATCTCTCACCCACACTCCGATACTGCCGAGCGGCTTACCGTCCACAGCTCGCTCGATCACGAAGGGGTACCCGCTCCCGCTCGAGACCCGCTCCCACTGACGCTCGATGAACCTCGTCGCCTCCTCGGCGGAGTAAACCGACGGCACGCTGGTGATCAACGGGATCAGATCGTCGTCGGCCGCTTCCCGCACCAACTCGGAATCCGCAGAAGACATCGACCACGGTCGGAGCACCAACTCCCCTGCCGCCGCGGTCAATTCCGGCACTCGACGTTCCCCGGCCGTACCCCAGTTCTCCCGCATCACACGATGATCACCGAGCGGGATCACGACCGCCAATGGTTTCGGCCGCGATGCCGACCCGTCAGGATTCGAGTTCGGTCCACGGGATGCTGATCGGGAACGGGAAATCGAACTCGATGCCATCCGGGTTCTGGTGGGTCCACTCGGCGGCGAGGATGTAGTTGGCGGTGCGGAGCGGGTGGACCCCGTCCGGGAGCTGAGCGTGGCCGATATCGAGGCCGTAAGCGCGAACGGTGGCGATGACGCTGCTCTCACGGGCCAGTGCCACCTCCCAATACCACGGGATCCCGGCGCCGGCGTAGCGTCCCTTCTTGGCTTCTACGTCGGTCTGCGTGTTGCCGGGCGACAAGACTCCGCCGACCAGGCTGACGTCGCTGCCGCGCACGTCCTGATAGGGGGCTCCGAGACAACGGTGGACCAGGAAATCCGGTGTCAGGAAGTTGGACTTGCCCGTGCGACCCAAAAAGACGTTCGTCTCGGTGGTGACACGCCAGCACTGTTCGGGATTCTCCGACATGATTTTTCGTGCACAGCGTTCCAGCGTGGCCCAGAGCCGGTTGGAGAAAGTCTGATGCTCGGCCGGGCCGCGGCGCAACCAGACCACATGACCGTCCCACAACTCGATCTGCTGCGCGATCTCCTCGGGGAGTCGCTCCAATTCCTCCCACGTCATCGACTCTGGAAGGTCCGGCCGCTCGATGTGTGGCACCGACATGCCGCAATGGTAATGCCAGGTGCGAGGAGTACCGCCGGCCTCAGTTCAGTCCGGCGTACGAGTGCAGCCCGCTGATCACCATGTTGATGATGAACAGGTTGAACAGCATGGCGACGAAGGCGGCGATGTTGATCCAGGCGGCCTTGGTGTCGCGCCAGCCGGAGGTGGCGCGGGCGTGCAAGTAGGCGGCGTAGAGGACCCAGGCGATGAAGGAGCAGGTTTCCTTCGGGTCCCAGCCCCAGAAGCGGCCCCAAGCGGCCTCGGCCCAGATGGCGCCCAGGATGACACCCGCGCCGAACAGCGGGAAGCCGATGATGGTGGTTTTGTAGGCCAGCCGGTCCAGGGTGCGGGCGTCGGGCAGGCGGCGGGCGATCGCGCCCAGAATGTTGTTCGACTCCTGGCCCTGGGGCTGGCGCAGGCGGTACAGGAAGAGCATGCTCGCCACGCCCGCGAACAGGAACACGCCGCTGCCGATGGCGACGATGGTGACGTGCAGCGGCAGCCAGAACGACCGCAGGGCGGGCACCACGGGCGCGGCGTCGGCGTAGAGCACGGTGCCCGCGAGGAACAGCAGGAGCAGCACCGGCACCAGCACGAAAGCCCAGATACCGCGGTAGCGCTGATCGCGCAGGAACACCAGACCCACCACAATGGCGGCGGCGGTCGCCATCGTGACGAACTCGTACATGTTGCCCAGCGGGAAACGGTGGGTCGAGAAGCCGCGCAACGCGATCGCGCCCACGTGCAGGGCGATGGCGACCATCAGCACCGAGAACGCCATGTTGCCCAGCCGCTCCGACAGCGGCCGCCGCGCGGGCTCGGTGATTCGGCCCGGCCCCTGCGGTATCGATCCGCCGCCCACCGTCACCAGCTCGCGCTCGGCGACCTGGCGGCTGCGCGCCGTCGCGTACTGCCAGATCAGCAGCACCAGCACCAGCGCGTACACCACGATCGCCGTCTTGAAGGCGAAATCGCTGTACCTGGCGATGGTCTCGTCGATCGGCATGCTCACTCTCCCGTGGTCTCGGCGCCCCGCGCCACAGTGGTCTCGGCGCCCCGCGCCACAGTGGTCTCGGCGCCCCGCGCCACAGTGGTCTCGGCGCCCGTGTCGAGCAGGCGGGCGCGCAGCCGGTCGAACTCGCCGCCCCAGCCCGCCTGGTCGGTCCTGGCGAGCCCGCCCATTTCTACTACAGTGCGTCGTTGACCAACGGTACCGGCTGGGTCCTCGGCCGGATAGACCCGCACCCAGATCCGCCTGCGTTTGATCAGCAGTGAAGCCAGCAGGCCCGCCATCATCAACAGCGCGCTCACCAGCACCCACTGCTGAGCGGGGTCGTGCGAGACCTGGATATTCACGAACTCGTGCGCACCGTCGAAGCTGACCTTGGTGCCGTTCGGCAGTGTGGTCGACTCGCCAGGACGCAGATTGACCCTGGCCTCCTTGGTCAGCCGGCCCTGTTTGACCTGTTCGGGGTCCAGGGCGAACAACGACTGCGGCTTCCCGGTGTCCAGGCCGGTGTCACCGCGATAGATGTCGACCGCGACGGCCGGATCGTTCATCGCGGGGAACGCCGAGGTCAGCAGTGACCCGTGGAACATCGCGGTGGGTGCGAACAGCCCCTCGATCGCGATCTGGTTCTTCCGGCGCTCCTCGTCGGTGGCATACATGCCACCGGGCGGGTCGATCCGCAGCACGCCGCTGGACAGGAACGTCGAGGCGTCGTCGGGACGCCACTGGATGGACTCGGTGCGGGTCTGGCCGTTGGGGAAGGTGACGGTGAAAGTCGGTGCGTAACCGTGCCCCTGCAGGTAGAGCCGGTCGCCCGCGACGCGCAACGGATGGTTGACCTGCACCCGGGTGTCGCGCCAGGTGTTCGTCCGCAGGTCTTCGCCCGCCTGGTAGGCGAGGTTGGCCGTGAACATCTCGGCTTGCCCGTTGGTCAGGTAATCGGCCTTGAAATCCTTCACCCGCACGCAGATCGGGGTCATGCCGGTGCCGTCGTTGACGTTGCCCGCTTTGAAGGAGTCGAACACCGCGGGCGAAGTGGTGCAGAAGCCAGGACCGTTGTTCGCCAGCACGATGACGCTGCCCTCGTACCCGAACAGCTTGCCCACCGCGATGGCGACCAGCAGCCCGACCAGCGCGAGATGGAACACCAGGTTGCCGAGCTCGCGGGAGTAGCCCTTCTCCGCCGACAGCGCCAGTTCGCCCTCGCGGGGACCGGGGCGGACCTCGGTGCGCCAGCCGCGCAGCTGGGCGCGGGCGTGGTCGACGAGTTCCCGGGGCGACTGCTCGACGCGTTCCGAGTGATGGTGCGGCAGCCTGGTCAGGTTGCGCGGCGCCCGCACCGGTGGGGTGCGCAGAGCGCGGTAGTGGTCGAGCGTACGCGGCAAGATGCAACCGACGAGCGAGATGAACAGCAATACGTAGACGGCGGTGAACCAGAAACTGGAGAACACGTCGAACAGCTCGAACCGGTCCATCCACGGGCCGAGCGTGGGCCGGTCGGCGATGTACTGCTCGACCTTCTGCTCGTTGAGGTTCCGCTGCGGCAGCAGCGCACCGGGGATCGCGGCCAAGGCCAGCAGGAACAGCAGCACCAAGGCGGTGCGCATGCTGGTGAGTCCGCGCCAGGTGTTGCGCAGGAACGCCCACGCCCTTCCGGCCGGGGATCGGTGCGGTGGGCGTACGGGAGTTTCGCTCGTCGGCTGGTCGGTCACGGTCATATCGGCAAGGTCACCTCGGAGACGAACGCGTCGCGCACCCAGGCGACGAACTGGTCCCACGCGCCGGTGACCAGCGCGACACCGACCGCGACGAGCAGCATGCCCCCGATGATCTGGATGGTGCGGGAATTACGACGCAACCAGCCGACCCCCCGCAACGCGCTCGCCGACCCGAACGCGAGCACCACGAACGGCAGACCGAGGCCGAGACAGTAGGCGACGATGAGGGCCACCCCGCGCACGGCCGTCGTGCCGTCGGTGCCCGCGGCCACCGCCATGACGCCCGACAGCGTGGGGCCCAGACACGGCGTCCAACCCAGCGCGAACACCCCGCCCAGCAGCGGCGCGCCCATGATGCTGGTGAGCCTGCGCGGCTCCATCCGCGTGTCACGCTGCAACGCGGGCACCAGACCTATGAAGACCAAGCCCATCAGGATCGTCACCACGCCACCGATGCGTTGCAGCAGTTCCCGATTCACGTTCAAGGTCTGGATGACGCCGAAAACGGTCGCGGTGGCGAGCACGAAGACCACGGTGAAACCGGCGACGAACAAACCGGCCGCACCGGCGACCCGCATCCGTCCCGAGCGAAGGGGCTGCGCGACGGCCGCCGAACCCGGTCCGGCCGCGCGGGTCCCGGCCGCCTGCGCGACCGTGGCGGGCGGCGCTTCCGCACCGACCAGGCCGGCCAGGTAGGACAGGTACCCCGGCACGAGGGGAACCACACACGGCGAGGCGAACGACACCAGACCCGCGAGCAGGCACGCGCCGAGCGCCAGCAGCAGCGGCCCGGAGGCCGCCGTCTGCTGGAACGAATCACCGACTCCGGCGAACACCGTCACAGGTCCTCCCCGGCACGGGGCGCGTTGCGCTCGGGTGTCACACCGATTCCTCCCGCGTGTCCTGCGAGCGTCCGGCGGCGCGGCGCGGCGAAACCTTCCGCTCTGTGGCGGCGGGTTCCTCGGCCCCGTCGAACACCGCGAAGTCCAGCAAGGACTCGGCGGCGACGCTCCGCGGCACGGTGGCGATACCCGCCCACCGGTCGTCGACGGCCCATCCGCCGCCGATGCGTCGAGCGCCCTGCCGGGGCCGGCAGGCGCGCAGGTGGCGGGTGCGACGGTCGCGATTCACTGTTTTTCCTCCGAGGCGATGCGTTCGACAATTGGCTGCAGATCCTCGGCCAGCAGGGACCGCAGGAAGACCGCGGCGACCCGATGTTGCCGGTCGAGGACCAGAGTGGTGGGGATGACACTGGTAGGGAAGTTCCCGCCGAGCGCGAGCAAGGTGCGCATCGACGGGTCGTAGATGGACGCGTAGCCGACTTTGTTGTCGACCATGAAGTCCTGGGCCTTGTCCTGTTGCGGATCGCGGACGTTGATGCCGAGGAAGGCGACGCCCTTGTCCTTGGTCGCCTCGTAGACCTTCTCCAGGGCGGGCGCCTCCGCGCGGCACGGACCGCACCACTGGCCCCACAGGTTGAGCACCACGACCTTGCCCGCGTAGTCCTCCACCGCGATGGTCTTGCCCGCTGTCATCAGGTCCGGGCCGGCCAGTTCACCGATGGTGCCGCGCGAGGCGGGCGGGTCGTAGAGAATGTCGGTCTTGCCGCCGGGCGAGACGAATTCGAAGGTGCCACCCGAGGCCACCGCGTCCGAACCAGTCGAACAACCCGCGAGCGCGGCGATCAGCGCCACGCACGCGAGCAGCACCGGCAGCACCCGTCCGGGGCGTGCCGAGGGCGGAGTGGGGAACGCGGTGGAGCGAGTCATGCGCCGTGTACCGAGGGGTCCGAACCGCCTGCGGGCTCGGAGTAGACGATGTCGACGAGCGTGTCGCCGTGATAGACCAGCGAGGTCAGCGACGCGAGTGAGCATTGCCGCTGGCGCGGATCGTGCCAGAGGCGCTGCCCCTGGAGGAATCGCCGCAGCGTCCACACCGGTAGCTGGTGGGACACCAGCACCGCCTCGCGCCCGGCCGCTTCGACTCGGGCTTTGTTCACCGCGGCCAGCATCCGGTGCGCGATCTGCAGATAGGGCTCGCCCCAGGACGGGGTGAATGGGTCGCGCAGCTTCCACCAGTGCCGCGGCTTGCGCAGTGCGCCGTCACCGACCGAGACGCGCAGGCCCTCGAAGGTGTTGCCCGCCTCGATGAGGTTCTCGTCGGTGCGCACGATGACGTCGTGCTGGGCGGCGATCGGCTCGGCGGTCTCCTGGGCGCGCTGCAGCGGGGAGGCGATGACCAGCGCGATGTCGTGATCGGCCAGAGTCCGCGCGACGGCGGCGGCCTGCGCTCGCCCCGCCACCGAGAGGCTGAAACCGGGCAGGCGGCCGTAGAGGATGCCGTTCGGGTTGTGCACCTCGCCGTGCCGCAACACGTGCACGATGGTCTCGATCGGAGCGGCGCCGCCGTCGTGCGCCCGTTCGGCCGCGCCGGTCCGGCTGTCGGCGCGCTCGGTCCCGGCCTCGTTCTCGGCCGGGGCTGCCTCGTCCCCTTCGCGCGCCGCGCCGACCGGGGCGTTCGACCCGGCGGCCGCCGCGAAGTGAGCACCCGCGTCGATCACTGTGGCTTCCGCGGCGGAAGCGGCGGCAGGCGCCGCGGCGACCGCACCGTTCGTCGCGGACACATCAAGCTCGGCGGACGGCTTGGTTAGCTCGCGCCGGTCGGCATCGGGCTGATCGAGATCGGAGCTCACGCGCGGGATCCTTCGGGGGTGGCGGCCGCCGCCGCGTGCGCGGCGGCGGGCAGGGCGGCAGCGATACGGTCGAACGCGTCCTCGTCGAGCGCCGCGGAGACGAACCACGCTTCGAACGCGCTCGGCGGCGCGTACACGCCGCCGTCGAGCAGGGCGTGGAAGAACGCGGGGTAGCGCCAGGTCTGACTCGCCTTGGCGGCGGCGTAGTCGGTGACCGGGCGTTCGGCGAAGAACACGCTCACCATATTGCCCGCGAACTGGACTCGGTGCCCGACCCCTGCGGCCGTCAGCGCCGATGTGAACAGATCGCCGAGCCGCTGCGCGTTGCGGTCCAGCGCGGCATAGACCGCGTCGTCGGCCGCCCGCAGCGTGGCGAGGCCCGCGGCCACCGCCACCGGGTTACCGGACAACGTGCCCGCCTGGTAGACCGGCCCGAGCGGCGCGAGGTGATTCATGATCTCGGCGCGCCCGCCGAACGCGGCCGCGGGCAGCCCACCGCTCATCACCTTGCCGAAGGTGTAGAGGTCGCCCGCGACGCCTTCCCTGCCGAACCAGCCCGCGCGGCTGACCCGGAAGCCCGTCATCACCTCGTCCATGACCAACAGCGCACCGTGCTCGGTGGCGAGCGTGCGCAGACCGGCGTTGAAGCCGGGCAGCGGCGCGACCGCGCCCATATTCCCCGCCGCCGCCTCGGTGATCACGCAGGCGATCTCGCCGGGATTCGCGGCGAACGCGTCCGCGACGGCCTCGAGGTCGTTGTAGGGCAGCACGATGGTGTCGGCCGCCTGCGCGCCCGTCACGCCCGGCGAGGTGGGCAGTCCGAGCGTGGCGACACCGGAGCCCGCGTCGGCCAGCAGCGCGTCGACGTGGCCGTGATAGCAACCGGCGAATTTGATGATCTTGGTGCGGCCGGTGTAGCCGCGGGCCAGCCGGACCGCGCTCATGGTGGCCTCGGTGCCGGAGTTCACCAGTCTCACCCGTTCCACCGGCGCGACCCGCTGCACGATCGCCTCGGCGAGTTCGATCTCGGCCTCGGTGGGCGCCCCGAAGGACAGGCCGCCGCCCGCTGCCCTGCGCACCGCCTCGACGACCGCGGGGTGCGCGTGGCCGAGGATCATCGGCCCCCACGAGCAGACCAGGTCCACGTACTCGTTGCCGTCGGCGTCGACGAGCGTGCAGCCGTCGGCCGAGCCGATGAATCGCGGTGTGCCGCCGACGGATCGAAATGCCCGTACCGGAGAGTTGACGCCACCCGGAATCACCGAACTCGCCCGGTCGAAGAGCTGAGCGGAAACCGGCACCGCTGCACTGGTCACGCGCGGAGAAGAACTCACGCTTTCCAGTCTCTCAGCACCGGAAAATCGGTTCGACGACAGGGTGTAGTGCAGTGATGCAGGCCGCAGCCGCCCGGCAACACGCCGAGGTGATGTTCGCGCGAATTTTGATCGCTGAACGGTTGCCGGTGCGTAGTCTCAGCTCACATTCGTCCACCGCCAGGGAGGGTCTGCATGCGGATTGCCATCGTCAGCGTGGGTGTGCTCGCCGTCGTCGCGGGGGCCACCGTGGCCCTCGGCGCCGGGTCCGCCGCCGCGCAGCCGCTGGATCAACTCGACCAAGCGCGACTGGCCATCCCCCTGGACCACACGGCGACCGCCGCTCTGGCCGCCGGACCCATTCCGGCGCTGGTCACCATGGTCGTCCCGCCGAACCGGATCGGCGCCGGGCTGAAAAGCGACTCCGCGATCCACCGGGACGAGCGCGGCGCGGTGCACGCCACGCTTCGCCAAGTGGTCCTGGAGGCGGCCGGCCATCCGGACGGGACGGTCACCGTGTATCTGAACGCTCCCGGCGCCCGCAACGGCCGCGTGCTGGACGTCTACCAGCACTGGAACTGAGCGGGCGCCCGCGCCTCCGCCGTCAGGCGTACATGCAGGGGACTTGCGCCGACATGGTGTGCAGGAAGCACATGAACCCGTTGTAGGGGCCCGCCGAACCGGAGTCCGGCACGAGGATCGGCGCGTCGACCGGGCTCGCGTCCTCCAGGGGCAGTCCCGGGTCGGCGCCCGCGGGCGCGGCCCCGATCCCGAGGGCGGCGGCCACGGCAAACGCGGCACAGATCTTCACGGCGAACCGGTTCATCAAGCACTTTCCTTCATCGACGCACGTTCGAACTACGGCCGAAATACTAACGGCCACAGGGGCACTCCGGCCAAAGTGCGGCCGGGTGGGCGTCGGGCACCCGACAGCGCGCGGTCACACGGTAACTCGTCGCGCCGTGCGCAACGCTTCGCTGGGCAACCTGCGGCTACGTCAGGCCCAGGCAGAACTTGGCGAACCCGGTGGTCACCAGGCAGGCCAGCGGCGTGGGCAAGGCGTGCAGCAACGGCGCGGGCGGAGTGGCCGCGAATACCGGTGTCGCCGGAACAGGCGGCGCCGGAACGGTTTCGGCGGACGCGGTGGCGGGCACGGCCGCGGCGATCACACCGGTCGCCACCGCGCCGAAAAGTGTTCGCTGGACGATTGGTTTCATGGAGTTGGCGTTCCCGTGCTCCCCCACGTCAAACGGCGGCAAGCGTATTCGCGCCGATCAGCGCCCGGCGCGCAGACCGCGCACGATCCGGGCCGCGGCGTCGATGGCGAGCACGCCTGCCACCGCGACGAGCGCGGCGGCCAACAGCCACCAAGGTCCGGCGTAGCGGGTCGCGGTGAAAGCCGGGGCGTCGCCCGCCGGCGCGAAGTCGGTGGTGCGCACGCCGGTGCGCGCGCTCAGCACCGCCCCCAGCAGGACTAGTACGAACAGGTCCAGTTCCACGAGCACCGCGACTATCCAGCGCCTCATCGGTCCGCTCCATCCGCACTGCGCTCCACGGCTTCGGTCAACGCCGTGCGCAACGTCTTGTGGTCTCTGGCCCAGGCCTGCACCAAGCCGCCGTCGGCCAGCCGCAATCCGATGCCGGTGCGGCGGCGCGGCACGCCGGTCAGCTCACCGAGCGCTCGTGCCGATTCCCACTCTTGCTCGTCCCAGGAGTCCTCGTCCCGCTCGGGAAAGACTTCCGCGATCGAGCACAGCGGCAGCGATTCGGTGCCCGCACGCAGCGTCTCCGTGGTGAGCTCCACGCTGACGTGCCGCTTGCCCGCGACCACCTGCAACGCCACGAAGCCCGCGATCAGCGCGGCACAGAAAACGAGGGCGAACCAGTGCACGGCGCCACCGGTGACGATTTCCAGGACGAGAACCGCGAGGCACAGGATCGGCCCGTAGGCCACCGCGCGCCAGCGAGCGCCCGGCTCGACGAACAGGACTGTCGCGGCGGTCACGCCAGGCCCATCACGGCAGCGCGCGCCGACACGACGAAAAGCGGAATCAGCGAGTCAGGCCGGGCAGCAACAGCACGGCGACGGTCAGCACGGCGAACAGAATCAGCAGGCTCAAGACGGCCAGATCCCGCCGAATGCTGTGCGGCTGCTGGATCACCACTCGCATCGATGCCTCCGATCCTCCGGAGCCGTCTGCCGAGATCACGCACGTAATGCGAGTCAACGCACGACAAAAGACCACCGGTTCCCACGTCCACTGTGACAACCCTCACCATACATGCCGGACTGTCTCGGACAAATTGGGAACATGTTCCATCCAGGCGCTCAGCGCCTGCCCAGTTGGAAGTACGTGGTGGATTCGGGCCGGTGGGACAGATAGATCGCACCGGCGGCGAGCACGGCCTGCACGATCGAAGCGCCGCCCGCGACGAGCGAGGCCGTCCCGGTCACCGCCTCGATCGCCAGCAACGCGCCGACGCCGATCACGACCACCCACGCGCCGAGCACCGTCAGCACGGTGCGCGCCCACAGCTTGCCGCGCCCGAACTGGTACACGATCACCGAAGCCAGCGCCGCGACGCCCAGGCCGAGCAGGACGACGAACACGTAGACCAGCGACACCATCAGTTCGGCGCTGGCCAACGTGACCTGCGGATCCTGCACCCTGGCTTGCTCGAACACCTCTTCGGCGAAAGTGCGCCGACGATCCAGCGCGGCGACGATCGAGGCGATCAACTGCACCACGCCGAAGCCGATGACACCCCACCACAGCTGCCGCGCGGTACCGACATCCTCCGGCATCGGGGGACGGACCGGGCCCGCGGCGAACGGTCCCGCCATATTCGTCACGACAGCCAGTGCGCGGCCTCGGTCGCCCAGTAGGTGAGCACGATGTCCGCACCGGCCCGGCGAATGCCCAACAACGACTCGAGGACGGCGCCGCGGCGGTCGATCCAGCCGCGCTCGGCGGCGGCGGTGATCATCGCGTACTCACCGGAGATCTGGTAGGCAGCGACCGGGACCGTCGAGCGATCGGCGACCTCGCGCAGGATGTCCAGATACGACATCGCAGGCTTGACCATCACGATGTCCGCGCCCTCGGCCAGGTCCAGCTCCAGCTCACGGATGGCCTCGCGGCGGTTGGCCGGGTCCTGCTGGTAGGTGCGCCGGTCGCCTTCCAGCGAGGAACCGACGGCCTCCCGGAAGGGGCCGTAGAACGCCGAGGCGTATTTCGCGGAATAGGCCAGGATGCCGGTGTCGATGCGCCCCGCAGCGTCCAGGCCCCGCCGGATCGCGCCGACCTGGCCGTCCATCATGCCGCTGGTACCGAGCAGGTCGGCCCCGGCCTCGGCCTGGGCGAGGGCCATCTCGACGTACCGCTCCAGCGTCGCGTCGTTGTCGACCGTGCCTTCGGCGGTGAGCACACCGCAGTGGCCGTGGTCGGTGAACTCGTCCAGGCAGGTGTCGGCCATGATCACGGTCGAGCCCCCCACCTCGTCTGCGAGCACGCGCAGTCCGCGGTTGAGGATGCCCTGCGGATCACTGGCCGCGCTGCCGACGGCGTCCTTGTCCTCCGGACGCGGCACACCGAACAGCATGATGCCGCCGACACCCGCCGTGACCGCCTCGACAGCCGTCTTGCGCAGCGAGTCCAGCGAGTGCTGCACCACGCCCGGCATGGAGCTGATCGAGCGCGGCTCCGCCAAGCCGTCGGCCACGAACATCGGCAGTACCAATTGCCGTGGTTCCAGTGTGGTTTCGGCCACGAGACGGCGCAAAGCCGGGGTACGGCGCAACCGCCGCGGGCGGTCCATTCCGGTCATGAATCGCACGATACGCCCGGTGCGATCCGCTGTCGCGAGCACCCGTGGGCGGCGCCGGACCCTCGTCCCGGCTCTCTGGGACAGCCGCCGCGCGCGACCCGCCGACTAGACACGTCATCCGACTGATAACGGTGTGTGAAATCTCACCTCCACCCCCGCGCGAAGGCGCATACTCCGACTAGGCGAGACCCGCTGGGGGACAGGATGACCGATCCGCACATCGACATCTCGCTGGCCAGAGCCGCCGACTTCGAGTCGTGGGTGGCGGTGCTGCTGTCGGACTGGTGGCCGGTGCTCACCGACGGCCTGCCCCCGCCCGCGGCCGCGCTGCGGATCTGGCACGACGCCGACGGCGGCTGGGAAAACATCAGCGTGGAGTTCGTCGCACGGCAGGCGGCCGAGCCGCAGGTTATGCCCTGCGCGCACGTTGCCTTTGCCACCCTCGGCATCTATCCCGACGAGCCCGAATGGGCGCGCAGCCGGGGCACCCACCTGGTCGGCGGCACCGAGGACGTCCTCGTCCAGCTGCGTTTCTCCGACACCCGCACCGTCTTCGTCGGCCTGCGCAGCAGGCCGTGTCCAGTCGCTCCGGAGGCGGGCCGACGGCTGCTGGCCGCGGCCGAGGCGACCTTGCGGTTCCCGAACACCTCCACCGGACCGTTGGACGTGCGGGTGGCCCGCAACAGCGCGCGGCATGCCCTCGCCGAGCACAGCGCGCGAATTTCCACCCCGGCCGATCCGTTGCAGCTGGGACCGCCGCAGCGAGTCGCCGACATCGGCTGGGCCTTCATCTTCCCTTGGTCGACCACGTCCTGGTACACCGAGGGCGCCGTCCCCACGTTCCCGCCGGGCACCCGAGGGCCGATCGTGGTCGTCAAGGACACTGGACACATCTGGCTGCTGGACAGCCTGCGCAACTACGACGCGCAGCTGGCCGCGTACGCGCGCGAGCACGGGTACCGTGCCCCGGTCGAGCAGGCGCGATGATGGGGAGCGTGATTGTCGCGGAGTGTCGCGAGGCGAGGGTGCTGAGATGACCGAGCCGCCGAGTGAGGTCGAACTGCTCGCCATGCAACGGCGCGCCGAGGCGCTGTGGGACGCGGGCGACGCCGCGGGCGCCGAGCATTGGCTGCGCCGGGCCGCCGCGGGCGGCAGCGTGTCCGCGATGGGGATGCTGGGCGCGCTGCTGGGAGCCGACGGCCGGCTCGGCGAGGGGATCCGCTGGCTGGAGGACGCCGCCGCGCGCGGCAACGAGCCCGCGGGGGTGCAGCTGGGCCTGCTGCACGTGGAACGTGGAAATCTCGATGAAGCCGAGCGCTGGCTGCGTCCCGCCGCCGATCGGGGATTGCCCGAAGCGCTCTGCAACATGGGCGTTCTCGCCAATCGGCGCGGCCGGGACGACGAGGCCGAGCAGTGGTACGAACGCGCGGTCCGTGCCGGAAACCCTACGGCCATGCGCAGTCTCGGCCTGCACCTGGCGCGCCGCGGCGAAACCGACCGCGCGATGGAACTGCTCACCGAGGCCGCGCGCCGCGGAAGAACCGACGCGTTGGCGGTGCTGGGTGCCCTGCATCTGGACCGGGGAGAACGGATCGAGGGTGAGCGCTGGCTGCGCAAGGGCGCCGAAGCGGGCGACCCGGACTCGATGTTCCACCTCGCACTATTGCTGCGCGCGTCGAATACGCCGTATCTGGCAGGTGATCTCACCGATCCCGAGGTGCTGCGAACCGCCGCCGCCATCGCGACCGGCCGCACGCCCGCGCAGCGGGAAGCACGGCAGTGGCTCGAACGTGCCGCCGCACTGGGACATCCACAGTCGCTGCGGTTGCTGCACGATCTGTGAACCCACCCGCTGCGGCTCGAAAACCTTTGTGGCCAGCGAAGTTTGTCGGTACCCGAAGGTAGAATCGAAGGTACGTTCGAGGGGGCTCGCCTGCCCCCGATCGCCACGGGAGGGATGCCAATGCGCACACCGCAAACCGTTCTCATCGATCGCCCCTACGCACCGCTGCAGAAGCGCCCGCTGCCCGCGGGCCGCCCCCGGGCGTGGTACGTGATGCACAACCGGCGGCTGAAGGCGATGCGCCTGGCGATCGCGCTGCTGGACTCGGGCGTCTACGCACCGAGTTACGCCACGAACAAGCGGATCCGGCACACCGCCGAAGTGATCGGCATCAGACCGCCCTCCGACGCCACCTGTTCCATGGTTCGCACCCTGATGCGTAAGCGGTACTGAGACCGGATAGGTGACGCTGCCCGCCGCGCGCCGATCCGATATGCCCGGGCCGAGCACACTTCGGCCGGGATCGGCCGACCGGCCGTGCTGAATCGCCGTAGCAGTGAGGGAGCGGCGCGCGGGCAAGGGAAACCGCCGACCTGACCGGCTCTCGACGGATTGCTGGCAACCGTGAGGGGTGTTCACGAACGAACTCCCCGGCCCAGCTCGAGCCGTGATCGGCACGACCGCGCCCAACGCGCGGAGGTGCGGCCGACCATCGGCTCGGCAGCCTCCGCCACGGTAGGGCGGTGCGCCCTCCTCTACTCCAGGCCGAGTGACGCGGCAGCACGCATATCCGCCTGGCGACCAGGCCACAACGGCCGCCCTGACCTCAGCACACTGACCAAGCTCCGGGGTCGAGCGAAGCGAAACCGAGCATGCGCTGTTCACGATAGGAGCTGCCAGGACCGACCCGGTTACCGGCTGCGGCGGCTCTTCTTGCGCGGCGGCGGCAACAGCCCCTCCGCACGCAGCCGGGCCGCGTGCTCGGCCAGCGCTTCGACCAGCGGACCGACCTGGGCCACCTCGGGCTGCACGTCCACGCGCAGGCCGAATTCGATGGCGGTTTCGGCGGTCTTGGGGCCGATGCACGCCACGATGGTGCGCGCGTGCGGCTTGCCCGCGATGCCGACCAGATTGCGCACCGTGGAGGACGAGGTGAACAGGACGGCGTCGAAGCCGCCGGTCTTGATCATCTCGCGGGTCTCCGCGGGCGGCGGCGAGGCGCGCACCGTGCGGTAGGCGGTGACGTCGTCGATCTCCCAGCCGCGGTCGCGCAGCCCTTCGGCCAGCGTCTCGGTGGCGATGTCGGCGCGCGGCAGCAGTACCCGGTTCACCGGGTCGAACACGTCGTCGTAGGGCGGGAAGTCGGCCAGCAGGCCTTCGGAGGACTGCTCACCGCTGGGCACCAGCTCGGGGTTGATGCCGAACGAGCGCACCTTGTCCGCGGTGGCCTCGCCGACGCAGGCGATCTTCACGCCGGAGAACGCCCGCGCGTCGAGACCGAACTCGGCGAACTTCTCCCAGACCGCGCGCACCGCGTTGGTGGAGGTGAACACCACCCACTGGTAGCGCCCGTCGACCAAACCCTTGACCGCGCGCTCCATCTGGGCGGGGCTGCGCGGGGGCTCGACCGCGATGGTCGGCACCTCCATCGGGATGGCGCCGTGCGTGACGAGCCGCTCGCTCATCTCCGCGGCCTGATCCTTGGTGCGCGGCACGAGCACGGTCCAGCCGTACAGCGCGCGTGACTCCCACCAGGACATCTTCGAGCGGTGCGCGACCACCTTGCCGATGGTCACCACCAAGGGGCCGACCAGCTCGGAGGCCGCGCTGTTCAGCGTGGCCAGGGTGGCCTCGATGGTGCGCTGCTGGCGGGTGGTGCCCCGTACCGTCACCGCGACCGGGGTCTGCGGAGCCATGCCGTGCTCGACCAGGGCGCTCGCCGTCTCGGCGAGATGCCCGGAGGTCGCGTGGAGCACGAGCGGGCCGGGTGCGGCCGCCAGCGCGGCCCAATCGACCTCGCCGCGCACGTCCGCCTCGGTGTGCCCGGACCCGAGCGCGATGCCCGCGTAGCTGGGGACCGCGGAGCCGTTGGGCAGGCCGGGCAGCACCTCGAAGACCATGTGCGACCGCGTGACGGCGTTGACCTCGGCGATCACCGAGTCGGTGGTCAGCGGGTCGCCCGCGACGACGCGCACCACGTCGTGGCCGCCGCGCGCTTCGGCGATCAGCGTCTTGGCCACCTCGGCGGGCTCGCCGAGCGCGGGCCGCACGTCGACGGGACGCTCCCCGTCGGGCCCTGGTTCGACCGCGGTGCCGATGAGGGCGAGCACGCCCTTGTCGACGTCCGGGTCGGTGAACGCCAGCGTCGCCCGTCCGATCACCTCACGGGCTCGTACCGTGAGCAGCGCCGGGTCACCCGGGCCCGATCCGACGAAAAGGATCCGACCGGGGTGCTTCTTCGTCGCTCGGCTCATGCCAGCACCTCGCTTTCGCTCGGCTCCGGCATGCCCGAGGGCTCGGTGCCTATGTTTCGCTCACTCATGACTCCGCCTCGCTGTCGCTCGGCTCCGTCACGAGCGAGAGCTCGGCTGTGCCTGTTGTTCGCTCGCTGGCACTCGCTCATCGGCTGTTCTCCATTGGGCTGGGGTTGGGCAAGTCTGTGGTGGGCGAACTCACCGCCCGGGTGGGGGAACCGTCGTCCGGTTCGACGGCGAGCAACTCGCGCGCGCCCATGTCGAGCAACTCGCGGGCAAGCGCACGGCCGAGCTCCTCGGCGTCGGCCGGGTCGCCGACCACCGACGCGCGCAGCACGTCGGATCCGTCGACCGCCGCCGCGCACGCGCGCAGCGAGAGCTCGTCCACGATCCGCCCTTCGTCGTCGAGCGATTCGACGACCTCGGCGAGCGCGCCGATCGGCGCGGTGCAGCCCGCCTCCAGTTCGGCGAGCAACGACCGCTCGGCGACGACCGACGCGCGGGTGGCCGCGTCGTCCAAGCCGGACAGGATCTCCACCAGGGCGGCGTGGTCGCTGCGGCATTCCACCGCGAGCGCGCCCTGGGCGGGGGCGGAGAGCATCTGCACCGGCTCCAGCGCCTCGGTGACCGCGTCCAGCCGGTCGATGCGGGCAAGTCCGGCTCTGGCCACCACGACGGCGTCCAGCTCGCCCTCGCTCACCTTGCGCAGCCGGGTGTCCAGGTTGCCGCGGAGCGGGACGATGTCCAGGCCCAGCCCGAGCGCCCGCAGCTGGGCGGCGCGGCGCGGCGCGGAAGTGCCGACCTTGGCGCCGGCGGGCAGCTCGCCGAGGACCAGCCCGTCGCGGGCGACCAGCGCGTCGCGCGGGTCCTCCCTGGGCGGAATGGCGGCGATGGTGAAGCGGGGGTCCTGCGCGGTCGGCAGATCCTTGTAGGAGTGCACGGCGATGTCGATCGCACCCGCCGCCAGCTCGTCGCGTAGCGCGGAGGTGAACACGCCGACGCCGATCTTCTGCACCGGGTCCGACGAGAGGTCACCGGCGGTCTTGATCACGACCAGCTCGGCGGGCTGCCCCGCGGCGATCAGGGCGTCACGCACCGTGCCCGCCTGGGTGAGCGCGAGCAGGCTGCCCCGGGTGCCGATCCGCCACGGCGTACGGGTGCCCTCCGTGGTCGCGCTGCCTTCTTGGTGCACCATGGTCATGCCGTCTGCCCCTGTTCCTCGCCGCGATGGCCCGCGGTGAAGTCGTCGGCCAGCGCGATATCCCCGTCGGCCAATGTGATTTCGGCGCCATCGCCGGTGACTGCGGTGATCTCCATCGGCGCGGCGACCGCCTGCGCCGCACCGGGCTTGAGTTCGAACAATTCGCGCAGCGCCTCGGCGTAGCTGTCGCCGCCCGGCGTGGACGCGAGCTGCTTGACCCGCACGGTCGGCGCGTGCAGCAGTTTGTCGACGACCCGGCGCACCGTGCGCGCGACCTCGTCACGCTCCGGGTCGGCCAGGCCGGGCAGCCGCGAATCCAGGCGGAGCAGTTCGGCCTCGACCACCTCCGCGGCGCGCTGGCGCAACGCGGCCACCGTCGGGGTGACCTCGGCCATCCGCTGTCCGGCGAGGTATTTGGCGAGTTCGTCGGCGACGATCGAGCGGGCGGCCGCGGTGTCGTCGGCGGCGGCGCCTGCGGCCGGATCGCGCTGCAAGCTCTCGATGTCGATGAGCGTGACGCCGGGCAGCCCCGCCACAGCGTGCTCGACGTCGCGCGGCAAGCCGAGATCGCAGAACACCAACGGCCGCTCCACCGTGGCGAATTCCTCGCCGCGCTCGCGTTCGGTGAGCGCACGGTGGGTGTCGCCGAGGGTCACGACCGCGCCGACCGCGCCGGTACAGGTGACCACCACATCGGAGGCCGACATCGCCTCGGTGAGCCGCGACAGCTCCACGGCATCGGCCTCGACACCGTGCGTCCGCGCGGTCTCCGCGAGTCTGCGCGCCCGCCCGAGAGTGCGGTTCACCACGATGATCCGGCCGATTCCGGCGCGCGAGAGGTGCGCGACCGCCAGACCCCCCATCGCGCCCGCACCGACGACCGCGGCGGTGCGGCCCGCCAGCGGGCCGAGCACCTGCTGCGCACGATCCAGCGCGACCGACACCACCGACGCGCCCGCGCGATCGATGCCGGTTTCCGCGTGCACCCGCTTGCCGACCCGCAGCGCGTGCTGCGCCAATTCGTGCAGTGTCCGCCCGACCGCCTGCTGCGCGTCGGCGGAGGCGTAGGCGCCGCGAATCTGGCTGAGTACCTGCTGCTCGCCGACCACCATCGAGTCCAGGCCGCTGGCCACCGCGAACAGATGCTCGGCGGCGGCCTCGGAATAGCGAACGTAGGCGTGCTTGGTCAGATCGGGCATCGGCAGCCCGGAGTGCTTGGTCAGCAGGTCGCCGATTTCGGCAAGACCGCCGTGGAAGGCGTCGACCACCGCGTAGACCTCCACCCGGTTGCAGGTGGAGACGATCATCGCCTCGGACACGTGACTGGATGCGAGTAGACGGTCGATCAGCTTCGGCCGGTCGGCATCGGTGACGGCCACCTTCTCCAGCACCGGAACCGGCGCGCTGCGGTGCGAGATGCCGACGAGGAGAACACTCATGGTGTGACCACCGATCCCTTGCTGTTTGGCTCCGTTGCCGTATGCGAGGTTGTCGTATGCGAGGTTGCCGAGTGCTGGAGCGCCGGGTGCGCGGGCGCCGCGTGCGGCGACGGCAGCCGATGCGCGATGCGCCCCGATCCGGCGTGCGCCACCTCCGGCAGTGGGGTCTGCTCCGCGTTGCGTACCCGCTCGAACGACAGCATCTGCATCTCCACGGCCAAGTCGACGCGACGGACCTCGACCGTCGCCGGTGCGACCAGCTCGCGGGGGGCGAAGCTCAGGATCGACTGCAGTCCGGCCGCGACGAGCCGGTCGCACACGTCCTGGGCGGCGTCGTCGGGAACAGTGATGACCGCGATCGTCGGCTCCAGCTCGGCGACCGCGCTTGCCAGCTCGGCGACATCGCGCACCACCAGACCGGCGACCGACATGCCGATCACCTCGGGATGGCTGTCGAAGATGCCGACCACGGTGAAACCGCGCCGCCGGAACCCGCCGTAGCCGACCAGCGCCCGGCCCAGGTTGCCCGCGCCGACCAGGACGACACGGTGGCCCTTCGACAGCCCCAGCACGTCTTCGATCCGGGAGCGGAGCTTGGCCACGTCGTAGCCCACGCCGCGAACGCCGTTGGGGCCGAGGAAGGAGAGATCCTTGCGCAATTTGGCCGAATTGACACCCGCCGCGACAGCCAGTTCCTCACTCGATACGATGGCAACACCGTCGTCGGCCAACATGGCGAGAACCCGAAGGTAGGTAGCCAGCCGCGCGACGGTGGCCTGCGGGATGTCCTTCTGCAGAGCCCTGCCGGAGACGCCGCCTGGCGCCTCATGCTGCTCTGTCACGTCGTCGGCTCCTCGTACCGGGCTCGGGCACCGGTTCGTCGCTCGACCCCTCTGACCCGGGGGCGGTCCGGTGCCATGGTGTCGAAGTTTCGGATTTCGGGGCGGCTCCGCAGCCTCGGCATGCGGGTCGCGTGCCACCACCGTAACTGCTTGTGAAGCCCTGCACAAAGTCGGTGAAATTGGCCTCATTTTCCGCTGCGACCAGCACAGCGGCCGAATCGGACCGAAAACGGGCGCCTCAGCGCTTCAGGTCCGCCCGCAATCGGGTCTCGTCGACATCGAAATAGCTGTGCTCGCGGCCGTCGAGCAGGACGACGGGAAGCCGGTCGCCGTACTCCGCGCGCAGGCCAGGGTCGGTGCCGGCGGCTTCGTCGACGTCCACGGTCCCCGGTTCGATGCCGAATTCGGCGCAGATCGCGCGCAGCTGTTCCAGTGCGGTCGCGCACAGCCCGCAGCCCGCGCGAGTCAGCAATGTCACCGAATGTGTGGGATTGGTCATGCGGGTATTTAATCCGCCACGCGATTGTGTCGCACGCCGCCTTCCGCCGTCACTGTCAGCCGATCCGGCTACTGTTGACATGGTTCGCGCGACGGGCGGAGGTACTGGTGCCGGAACGATCGAAGGTGGCGAGGGCCGGATTCATCGCGGGACGATTCGGTGAGTTTCCGGCGCGGTGGAATCTGAGCCAGATGGGCCAAGGCCTGCAGGGTCTGCAGGACCAGCTCGCCCGCATCTCGCGCAGCCCTTTCGGCCCCAGCGAAGAGGAATTGCGGGCCAATCTGGCCGGTGAGGCCAGCGCCGACGCCGCGCTGACCCTGCACGACGCGGAGCTCGCCGCGGGCGAGGCTCAGCCCCCGGAGGCGCCGCGCGATCTGACGGCGGCGGCGTTCTTCGACGTCGACAACACCATGGTGCAGGGCGCGTCGATCGTGCATTTCGCCCGCGGCCTGGCGGCGCGCAAGTACTTCAAGACCTCCGATCTGGTGGACGTCGCCTGGAAGCAGGTGAAATTCCGGGTCACCGGCAAGGAGAGCAGCACCGACATGGCCAGCGGCAAAGAGAAGGCGCTGGCGTTCATCGCCGGGCGCTCGACCGCCGAACTGGCCGAGCTGGGCGAGGAGATCTACGACGAGATCATCGCCGACAAGATCTGGCCGGGCACCCGCGCGCTCGCGCAGATGCACCTGGACGCGGGCCAGCAGGTGTGGCTGGTGACCGCGACCCCGGTGGAGCTGGCGCAGGTGATCGCGAAACGGCTCGGGCTCACCGGAGCGCTGGGCACCGTGGCCGAGAGCGTCGACGGGAAGTTCACCGGGCGACTGGTCGGCGACATCCTGCACGGCCTCGGCAAAGCGCACGCGGTCCGCACGCTGGCGATCCGCGAGGGCTTGAACCTCAAGCGGTGCACCGCGTACTCCGACAGCCACAACGACGTGCCGATGCTCTCGCTGGTCGGCACCGCGGTGGCGATCAATCCGGACTCCGATCTCCGCGAAGTCGCGAAGAACCGCGGCTGGGAGATCCGCGACTTCCGGACCGGTCGCAAGGCCGCCAAGATCGGCGTGCCGACGGCGCTGGCCCTGGGCGCGGCAGGCGGAGCCGTCGCCGCGGCGGTCACCCGCCGCCGCGACGGTCAGTAACCGTCTTTACCCCGTGAAGACGTTGCGGCGCTTGGTGAGCAGCTTGTAGAGCGTCTGCTGGATGGTCTCGCGTACCTGGTCGGTGACCTCGAACATGGTCATCGGGTCGTCGGCGGCTTCCGGCTCGTACGGCGTGGTCGAGACGGGGGTGCCGAATTCGATGTACCACTTGGATGGCAGCGGCACCGCGCCGAGCACGCCGAGGTGCGGGAACAGCGGCGTCACCGGGAAGTACGGGAGGCCGAGCAGCCGGGCCAGCGGCTTGAGATCGGCCAGCTTCGGGTAGATCTCCTCGGAGCCGACGATGGAGCAGGGGATGATCGGCACGCCGGTGCGCACCGCCGCGGCCACGAAGCCGCCCCGGCCGAAGCGCTGCAGCTTGTAGCGATCGGAGTACTGCTTGCCGACGCCCTTGAACCCTTCCGGAAACACACCGGTCAGCTCGCCGGAGCGCAGCAGCCGTTCGGCGTCCTCCCGGCAGGCCAGGGTGTGGCCCGCCCGGCGCGCCAGCACACCGAGCACCGGCGTCTCGAAGATCAGATCGGCCGCGAGCAGGCGCAACGCGCGCTGCTTGGGATGCCGGTCGTGCACGGCCAGCTGCAGCATCAGGCCGTCGAGCGGGATGGTGCCCGCGTGATTGGCCACGATCAGCGCGCCACCGGCCTCCGGGAGATTGTCCATCCCGCTGACCTCCACCCGGAACCACAGATCCGCCAGCGGCCGCAGGGCGGGCAGGATGACCGATTCGAGCAGGTGCTCGTCGAAGCCGAACTCGTCGACCTGATAGTCGCCGGTGAGCCTGCGCCGGGCGAAATCAGCGGTCTTGGTGATCTGCTTGCCGAGCGCGCCACGCAGCATTCCCGACAGCGACTCGGGCGCGGGAGGCACCGCCGCCGCTCGCCGCTCGCTCAGCGATGTCACCGGGCTCGGAGCGGCCAGGCGCCGTGGCGCCGGCCGCTGACGAGTCTCGATCTGAAGATCGTGGAGTTGGATGACTTTCGCTACGTCGTTCATTGGTGTGCTCCCGTACCGGCCCCGAGCAGGCCGAGCAGTTTGTGTTCTGCGGCGTCGATCCACGCTGGATCGACCACGGGCCGCAACGCTGCGCCCCCTATGAAGTCGTCGAACGCCTGCACCGTCGTCCAGCGCGGCACGAACCCGAGTTCGGTCCGCATGCGCGTGGTGTCCAGGCCACAACCGAAGTGGAAATAGTCGAGCTGTTCGGCGGAGAACTCCCGCATCACCGGGCCCATGAGCAAGCGACCCGCCGTGCGGAACACCGTGAAGGGCACCGGCAGCTCGATCCGGCCCGCCCGCCGGACCGCCTGCGATAACGACAGCGAGCCGTCACCCGCGATGTTGTACGTCCCGCTCGCCGCGGTGCGCGCCGCGAGCGTCAGCGCGGCCACCGCGTCCTCCTCGTGCAGCAGCTGCATCCTGGCGTCCCGGCCGAATACGGTAGGTGTCACCGGCGAACGCAAGTATTGCACGCCGCGGGCGGCCAGCCGCGGGCCCACGATCGGAGCGAATCGCAGAATTGACGTGGCGATATCGGGGCGTCGGCGGGCGAGCCCGCGAACATAACCCTCTATATCGATCATGTCGCGCGCAAACTCGCCTCGCGGCGGTGTGCGCGCGCTCATTTCCTCGCTGAATTTCGCAGGATCCTTCGCACTGCAACCGTACACCGCCGAGGACGAGCGCAGCACCACCCGGCGCACCGAAGACGCCTTCTGGCACACCGCGAACAGCTGCATCGCGCCGAGGACGTTGTGATCCTTCATGACCGCGCGCCCGCCGCCCGCGGGCGGGCGCGTCAGCAAGGCGGTGTGCACGACGGTGTCCACCTCGCCACCATCGATCACCTTACGGATCAACGGGTTTCGGATGTCCGCGCGCACGAACTCGGCGCGGCCCATGCGCCGCTGCAGCTCTCGGCCGGGCGTCATCGTGTCGACCGCGAGAATGCGTTCGATCCCGGCGTCCTGGGCGAGCCGGGCGACGACCGTGCCACCGAAGAACCGGCTGGCCCCGGTGACCAGCACGACCTTCGGTGTGTGTCCTTCCCGACCCTCAGAACCCACCGGCACCCGCTTCCTCTGCCAGTCGCCGTTGTGATTATTCCCAGCACCTAGCGTAGCGGGTCGTTACCCGCCCACCGAGAGTATTAACCAGGATCTAACGATGACTTCAGTCACGCGATACAAATGATAATTCCAAAATTTGAAATTTCAAACGAAAAGGCCCGTCACCTATTGGTGACGGGCCCCCGCAGCTATCACGCAGCGATGCCTTACTTGCCGAGTTTGCGCCGCTGGACACGCGTACGGCGAAGCAGCTTGCGGTGCTTCTTCTTCGACATGCGCTTGCGGCGCTTCTTGATCACAGAACCCATAGGGTTGTCCTCGCGTTCTCTCTACTCGGCGCGCACGCTGCCCGTGCGCGATTGCCGGACGCCCGTCCGCCGGGACCCCGGCCCACGGGGGCCAGGGTCGCTCGGCAAGCCTCACGCCCCGTGTTCGCGCCGCCGGATACCACGAGGCAACCAACAGCGATGCCACCGGCGGGCGAACACGAACCGAGGAGCTATCGTACCGGCACGCCCGGCCGGTCCCGAAACCGCCTCATCCGGCGTCGAAATAGGACGTTTCCAGATAGTCGTGTACCGCCTTGGCATGTACCCGGAACGATCGGCCGACGCGCACGGCGGGCAACTCGCCCGAGTGCACGAGCCGGTAGACCGTCATCTTGGACACCCGCATCAGACTCGCCACTTCGGCGACGGTGAGAAACTGGGTGCCGCCGCCGAGCACGGGTTGCCCCTGCGTCGCGGCCTCACGCTGTGGACGGGCGTTCCCCCGACCGCCCGCGGGACCGGAGCCGCCGGACGCTCCGGAATTCGCAGACATCTTGTTCGCAGACATCATTGCACCATTGACCTCCGGCACGTCCGCGCCGCCGGCTTCCCCACCGGCGGAACAGACACGCACGTGCTCCTTGAAGCTTAGCGGGACCAGTGGTGTTACTGCGACGGGTGTGAGAAATCGGGTTTTCCGAATTTAAACAGACCGGTCACTCCGCTGATGCGCCTTGTTCGGCCGACCTTTGCTTGGCCGCGAAAAGGGCCTCCAGGAATGCCGAGCGTAGTCCTCCGCGCTCGAGTTCGCGGATGGCGGCCGCCGTCGTGCCCGCGGGCGAGGTGACCGCGGCGCGCAGTTCCGCGGCGGACTGGCTGGAGCCGTCCAGGAGAGCGGCCGAACCGACCATGGTCTGCACGACGAGCTGAGTGGCCACGTCCCTGGTGAGCCCGAGCCCGACGCCCGCGTCCACCATGGCCTCGACGACCAGGAAGAAGTAGGCGGGCCCCGAACCGGACACCGCGGTGACCGCGTCCATCTGGCTCTCCGCCACCGCGACGACCTTGCCGACCGCGCCGAGCACCTCGGTCACCAGTTCCAGATGCTGCTCGCGCGCGTATCGACCCGGCGCGATGACACTCATCCCCTGCCCGACCAACATCGGCGTGTTCGGCATGACCCGCACCACCGGGAAACCGGCGGGCAACTTGCCCTCCAGCCGCGCGGTCGGCACACCGGCCGCGAGCGAGACCAGCACCTGATCGCGATCACTGCCGATCTCCGCCTTGCCCAGCGGGGCGAGTACCGCGTCCACATCGCTCGGTTTCACCGCGATCACCAGCAAATCCGCGCCGACGGCGGCATCGGCCACATCGTCGGTGACCCGGATACCGAAGCGATCAGCGATCTGATGGGCCCGCTCCCGATGGGTCTCGACGACGACCAAGTCCTTGGTCAGCCGCCCGGACTCCAGCAACCCCGCGACCAAGGCCTCCCCGATGCGCCCGCCACCGATCACCGCAATTCTCGTCATGGGGCTCAAGGCTAGACGGCGCGCGCGGAGACTCAACGCTGGGGAACGAGCGCCAGCTGACGACTCTGCGCGACGACCGCACCGGTCGAGTCGAGGACCAGTTGATCTTCGTCGAACATGCGCTTGCCCACCTCGTGCGTGGTGGCGATGATCCGGAGCCAGCCCGGCGCGGGCCTGCGACGCAAGTAGGTGGTCATCTGCACGGTGGGGGCCCAGCCGAAATGGCCCAGGTTGGTCGGCACCGGCGGGCTCATGTCGGCGCTCATCATGGCGAAGTACATCGCGACCTCGGGATCCTGCTCGTCACCCTGGCGTGGGCGCATCCACAGCCGCAGGCGCGGTTCGCCCTTCGCGCCTTGGAGGAACCGCGCCCACTCGCGGTCGAGATAGATCTCCGCGCCCTGGCCCACGTGCACGATCTCGCCCATCGGCGAACCGGGCTCGTAGCCGATCGCGTCGGCAGGCGGCTGGGCGGGCATGTCGGCATGCTCCGGCGCGTAGATCGGGTCGGTGTCGTCGAGGCGGCTGAACGTCAGCGCCGTACGCACCAGGACGCGGCCGTCTTGGACGAGGTCGGCGTCGGCCAGGCAGATCTGGCGGCCGATCTTGCGGACGCGCACCTCGTATTCGACCTCGCCGGGATTGGGGGCGCCGAGGAAATCGGAGCTGGCGGCGATCGGGGCCATGTCCACCAGGGCGGGATCGGACGCGCGCAGCCAATTGGCGGCTGCCGCGGCGCTGGCCGCGACCATCGTCCCGCCGTGGACCTTCGGGCCGATGGTCCAGATGTCGTCGATGACGCCGAGATAGCGCCCGGTCCCCGGCGTGGCCGGTGGCGCCTCGGTCAGCGCGCACACCTGGCTGAACGGCGCGTCGGTCGTGGCCACCGGGCCGAAGTCGGCCGTCAGCTCCGTCGTCATCCTCACTCCTGTCCTCCGTCGACCGCACCCGATGGCGTCGTTCGCGGCGTCGTAGCCCGCACTGTCGCCGAGCGGCGTTCGTACAGCGTACAACGAGGCGCGGGCCGCACCGCATCTCTCCGTGCGGGGGTAGCGACGAGCGTCACACCGGCGGTTCGGGCGACCCACGTCGCGCGCCGGTGGGTGTGGGCGCGGCAGTCAGATGCGCGCGGGCGAAGGCCAGGGTGCGGTGCAACATGGCGGCCCGCTCCTTGGTGGTGCGCGCGTTCTGGGTGTTGATCTCGGCGACGACTTGGCCGGAGAAGCCGTTGCGGACCAAGCTCTCACACACCTCCACGCACGGTTGCGTGCCCTCGCCGGGAACGAGATGTTCGTCGTGTGCGGCGCCCCGGCCGTCGGCCAAGTGCAGGTGAGCCAGACCCGGACCCATGCGGGCCGCCAAGGCCAACGGATCGGTTCCGGCGGTCGCGGTGTGCGACAGGTCCAGGGTGTAGTGACGGAACCCGGTATCGGTCGGGTCGTAGGAGGGGCTGAACGCGGTGAGCGCCGGCCCCGGGCCACCGCGCCGCTCCAGCCGTTTCACCGCGCCCTCACGTCGGCCGAACAGCGTGTCCGCGCGCATCGGGAACATGTTCTCCACCGCGACGATCACCGGGCTGTTCTCTTCCAGCTCGGCCACCTGCGCTGCGAACCCCGCCGCGTAGCGGCGCTGCCAGCGGAACGGCGGGTGCACGACGACCGTGCTCGCACCGAGCGCCTCGGCCGTGTGCACACTGCGCTCGAGTTTGGCCACCGGGTCCGAGCCCCACACCCGCTGCGAGATCAACAGGCACGGCGCGTGCACGGCGAGCACGGGGACACCGTATTCGCGGGAGTAGGCCTGCGCGGTGGCGATGCTCTGGCTGGCGGGCTCGGCCCAGACCATCAATTCGACGCCGTCGTACCCGAGCTCGGCGGCATATCGGAACGCGGCCTCCGTGTTCTGCGGGTATACCGAGGCGGTCGACAGGCCGACCTGGATCGGCTCCGGCCGGGACGCGCCATCGAGGTCACCCGGCGAACCGGCGCCCGTGCGCGACCCCGCCTCGGGCGCGGGCCGCACCCCGGTCTCGTTCGCCTGTCCGATATTCCCCACGACGGCTCCCTACTCAGTTCGTACTGAGAAGAAAGGCTAGCGGGCCCAGCGTGACGAAGATGCCGACGACCACGGCGATCACGGTACTGAGGATGTCGTCGGTCTTGCGCAGAATCCGCACGAGCGCCACCAAGCCGAGAATCACGATCATCGCCAGAGCCAGCGCCACCCAGGGAAGCATCTCCCACATGCGCTCGAAGCCCTTGAACAGCAACATGCCCGCGACGGCGGCGCCGGTGCTCTGACCGCCGAGGATCATCCACTGGCGGCGATTGGCGTCGTACTCCGCCTTCTTCGCCGCCCTGGACCGGCGCGGCGAGGTGGTCCGGGCGGCGCGAGGCTCGTCGGCGATGTCGTCCTCGTCGTCTTCGTCCACCGTGATCGGCTCGTAGACGTCGGTGACGCCGTCCATCTCCGCGGGGTCGACGGCGGCACGCCCACCGCGCCCATTGCGCCTGCCGCGTTCCGCGGCGCCGCGCTCGGCCCGGTCGACCCCGTCGCGCAGCAGGTCGCCCGCGACCGTCTGGCCGGAGATCAGCTGCTGGTCCTGGCTGGCCAGCGACCAGGCGGCGGTGGGGATGCCGGCGGATGCCGGCGGCGGATCGGCTTGCGGCTTGTGCCGCCGGGCCGACCAGGCCGGGAGACCGTTCTCCCCCGCGCCGTTGCGCCGACTCGGTCTGCGCTGCCCCTCCGGCTGCGGCTCGGGCGGAACCGGTCTACCTGGCTTCGGTCGCGGATCCGGCGGCGGCGGGAGGGGTAGCGGTTCCGATTCGGGGGCGAAGCCGCCGGTGGACGGAGACCACGCCGCGGTGGACGGACCGAGGTCCTCGGCCGCTTCCGCGGCTTCCGCCGCCCTGCGCCGGGCCGCGCGCCCGCCCCCGGCGCCATTGCGCTCGGGAAGAGGCGCCCGGCCGAAATCTGGCTCGCCGGGTTCGGCGTAGCCGCCGAAGCCCGGTTCGGCGACGCCCCGGTCGGGCGGCGCGGCCAGGCCGAACGACTCGGACGGCGTCTCTTGCCAGGACCGTACCTCGGTGGCCGATTCGTCCGGTTCCTCACGCCTGCGCCTGCGACCCGAACGCGGGGACGTCTCGGGCACGCCGCCCGGCGGATCGGGGACGTACGGGCCGGGGGCGGCTGAGAACAGATCGGATACGGGGGTATCCGGCGAGAGCGGATCGAACGACGTGCTGTGCCGCGACGAGGGCATCTCCCGGCCGGGCATGACGCGGCTGGATCGCCCCGGCGGCGGATCGGCCTGTGGCGAGTCGGGCTGCGCGTAACCGGCCAGCGGGTCGTACATCGAAATCGGGCCCGACATGGGCGAATACGACGACGGGTCCGGCTGCGGCTCCGGGGGGTGGGAAACCGGCTCGGGCGCGGACGGTTCGAACGAGGGCGGCGCGTAGGCCTGCTCCTGGGCGCCCGACTCGGGCGCGGCGTGCGCGGAATGACCGCCCTCCCGGATGACCGGCAGGTCACCGGTCAGTTCCGCGACGGAGATGCCCCGGCCACCGCGGCGGCGTCTGCCACCACCCGACGAGGCGCCCTGCTGGCCGTTACGCGCCAGCAGTTCCGCGACCGACAGCTGTTTGGAGTCCTCGCTCATGACGACACCGTCCCGATCGAGCCCGGCAGCGGCGCGCCACCGTCGGACGCCGGTCGGCCGTCTCCGGCCGCCGAGCCCGCTGAGTACGTTGCTTCGGGTCCACCATTCATATCGGTATCCAGTTTGCGCAGGATGAGCCCTTCACGCAGCGCCCACGGACAAATCTCCAAGGAATCCAGCGAAAGTGCCCGCATACTCGCCTCCGCGACCAATGCGCCGGCCACCAATTGTTGTGACCGATCGGAACTTACGCCTTCCAATTCTGCACGGTCCGACGCCGTCATCCGCGAGATGAACGCGATCAGCTGGCGCAGAGCCGAGCTCGTGAGTGTACGACGCACCCGCGGACCCGCCGCGGACGGCGCCGCTCCGGTGAGCCGGGCCAGGGAGCGGAACGTCTTCGACGTGCCGACGGCCAGATCGGGCTTGCCCGGTTCGATCAGCTTCTTCGCCGGGACCACCAACTCGGCGTCGAGCCAGTCGCGCAGCACGGCCACCCGGCGCTTGCCCGGCGGATCCTCCCGCAGCCATTCCCTGGTCAACCGGCCCGCGCCCAGCTGCAAGGACAACGCGACATCAGGCTCCTCGTCGCCGCCGTTGGTCATCTCCAAGGAGCCGCCGCCGATGTCCAGATCGAGAATGCGCCCGGCGCTCCAGCCGTACCAACGGCGCACCGCGAGGAAGGTCAGCCGCGCCTCGTCGACGCCGGACAGCACTCGCAGCTCGACGCCGGTCGCCGCGCGCACCCGGCCGAGGACCTCTTCGGAGTTGGCCGCCTCGCGCAGCGCGGAGGTGGCGAACGGCATCAGCTCGACGCACTTGGAGGTCTCGGCGATGCTGGCGAATTCGGCGACGGTGTCGATCAGCCGCTGCGCGCCCGCCTCGGTGATGCAGCCCGCCTCGTCGATGTTCTCCGCGAGCCGCAAGGTGGCCTTCGTCGAGCTCATCGGCAGGGGATGACCGCCACGATGCGCGTCCACCACGAGCAGGTGAACGGTATTGCTTCCGACATCGAGTACCCCAAGCCGCACATGAACACGGTACTGGGTGGTGCGGCACTTCAGCCCAGGCGACTGAACTGTTAGCGTCCTATTTCGTGACGGTAGGCGCATCCCCGAGCAGCCCGACCCGGCCCCGACCAGCGGGGAAGATCGACCCGGCCCCCGAGGTCGACCCCGACTTTCCCCGTGAGTGGATCGAGTTCGTCGATCCGGCAAACGACGAGCATTTGATCGTCGCGGACCTCACCTGGCTGCTGTCGAGCTGGACGTGCGTGTTCGGCACGCCCGCCTGTCAGGGCATCCTCTCCGACCGGCCGGATGACGGCTGCTGCTCGCACGGCGCGTTCCTCGCCGACGACGACGACCGCAAACGCCTGGGCCGCGCTGTGAAACTGCTCACACCGCAGGACTGGCAGTTGCTGCCCGAAGCCGCCAACGCGCAGGGCAAGGTCACCAAGAGCGGCTATCTGGAACTCGACGAGCTCGACGACGAGCCCGCGCTGCGCACACGCCGGTTCGAGGGCGCGTGCATCTTCCTCAACCGTCCCGGCTTCGCGGGCGGCATCGGGTGCGCGCTGCACAGCATGGCGCTGCGGCGCGGCATCGAGCCGCTGGAGGTCAAGCCGGACGTGTGCTGGCAGCTGCCGATCCGCCGCACCCAGGACTGGGTCGACCGGCCCGACGGGGTGCAGATCCTGCGGACCGTGATCACCGAATACGACCGCCGCGGTTGGGGACCCGGCGGCGCCGACCTGGACTGGTACTGCTCCGGCTCCCCCGACGCCCACGTCGGCGCGAAGCCGGTCTGGCAGTCCTACGCTCCGGAGCTCACCGAGCTGATCGGCGCGCCCGCCTACGCCGAGCTGGCCCGGCACTGCAAACGCCGCGAGGGCCTCGGGCTGATCGCCGTTCATCCGGCGACGGTGCACGCCGAGCGGATGCGGGACTGCGTGGATCCGCTCCCCTGATCGCGATCGTTTGCCGAACGAGCGCTCGGTATGGTCGCCGCGCGCCGTGTGATCCAGCGCGGGGTTCACCCCGTCGCCATGCGAGCTTCACCCGGATCGGGTTTGATGTGCCGTTATGTCCAAGAAAGTTCTCACCGTGGCGACCATCGCTCTGGGTGCCGCCCTCTCGCTGACCGGAGTAGCCCACGCGGAGCCGAACGGCGACCCGCACAAGTTCTACGACTTCACCTCGGAGTTCGTGGCGGCCACCGACCCCGCCGCGATCAATGCCAAGGCCGCGGGCAAGCTCCTGATCGCGAGCCCGTACGGCACCTCGCACACCATCGCCTGCCGTGGCACCAACACCGCGGACCTCTACGACTGCATGCAGGAAGACGACCTCGGCTGGATCACCCTGCAGAAGACCGAGACCCCGCTCGGCACCACCTGGATCTACTTCCCCTGACCACCCCGCCTCGCCGGGTCTTCAGGCCGTAATGGTCAGGTCTCGCGGGATTCGCGTTCAGATCCCGCGTCGCGATGCCACTCGTGTTCTGGGCATACCCGGTGAGTTACCCATGTGCTCACGAAGACGGAGGTTCCGTTTCGTGAGCACATGGGTTTTCGGCCGAGCCGGATGAGTTCGCTCTCTATGCTTCGAGTTTGTAGCCCAAGCCGCGCACGGTGACCAGGTGTTCCGGCTTGGCCGGGTCCGCCTCGATCTTCGAGCGCAGCCGCTTGACGTGCACGTCCAGGGTCTTGGTGTCACCGACGTAGTCCGCGCCCCACACCCGGTCGATCAGCTGACCGCGGGTGAGCACCCGCCCGGAATTGCGCAGCAGGTATTCGAGCAGGTCGAATTCCTTGAGCGGCAACGTGACCGGCTTGCCGTTCACCATCACGGTGTGCCGGTCGACGTCCATCCGGACCGGGCCTGCTTCCAGGACGCCGCTCTCGTTGGATCCCTCCAGCTCGTCGCCCGCCCCGCGGCGCAGCACGGCGCGGATGCGCGCGATGAGCTCACGAGCGGAATACGGCTTGGTGACGTAGTCGTCGGCGCCCAGTTCGAGGCCGACCACTTTGTCGATCTCGCTGTCGCGCGCGGTGACCATGATCACCGGCACACCGCTGCGGGTGCGCAACTGCTTGCACACGTCGGTGCCGCTCATGCCGGGCAGCATGAGATCGAGCAGGACGATGTCCGCCCCGGACCGGTCGAACTCGGCGAGCGCGGACGGCCCGTCACCGACCACGGTGACCTCGAAACCCTCCTTGCGCAGCAGGAACGCGAGCGGATCGGCCAGCGACTCCTCATCCTCGACGATCAGAACACTCGTCATCTGCGTGCCTCCACACCATTCGGTCGGCCCGGTCCGGTGGGACGCGGGCTTGTTTCTTTCGTGCTCACCACGGCGCCGTCGTGGTCTTCGTCCGCGCCTGCTTCGTGGTGGGCGGGTATGCGCAAGGTGAACGTCGATCCGGTGCCCAACTTGCTCCACAGGGTGATTTCCCCGTTGTGGTTGGCGGCCACGTGTTTGACGATAGCCAAGCCCAGCCCGGTGCCGCCGGTGGCGCGAGACCGCGCCTTGTCGGACCGGAAGAATCGCTCGAACACTCGCTCCTGGTCTTCCTTGGCGATGCCGATGCCTCGGTCGGTGACCGCCATCGCCACGTGATCGCCGCGCAGCGAGCGGCTCACCGATACGTGCGAACCGGCCGGCGAGTAGGCGATCGCGTTCTCCACCAGATTGGAAAGGGCGGTGACCAGCAAGGTCTCGTCGCCGAGCACCTCCAGCCCGCTGGGGCGGTCGGTGCTGACCGTGATCCCGGCGGCCTCGGCGGCGGTGCGGGACCGATCGACCGCCTGCATCACCACCGTGTCCACGTCCACCACCTCGAGTTCGGGCAGTTTCTCCGCGCCCTGCAGGCGGGAGAGCGCGATGAGTTCGGTCACCATCTTGCCGAGGCGGCGGGATTCACCGAGCACGCGCTGACCGAAGTGTCGCACGGCCTCCGGGTCCTCGGCGGATTCCAGCAAAGCTTCGGCCAAGAGGCTCATCGCGCCGACCGGGGTCTTGAGCTCGTGGCTGACGTTGGCGACGAAGTCGCGCCGGGTGGCCTCCATGCGGGCCTGTTCGGAATCGTCGTCGGCGAACAGCACGGTGAAGGTGGTCTCTTCGCGCGACAGTTGCCTGGCGACGCCGCGCACGGCGATGCGGCCGCGGCCGGGGACCGGATTCTTCGCGGTCAGGTCGAACTCGGCGGATTCGCCGGTGGCCAGCACTTTCTCCACTGCGGCCCAGGCGCGCTCGTCGAGCAGGCGGTTGCGGACCAGTCCGAGTTCCTCCGCGCGCGGGTTGACCAGCACGACGTCGCGGTACTCGTCGACCACCGCGATACCGCTCTCGGAGGCGAGCACGATCAGGTCGAGGACTTGGGACATGGTGAGACCGGACTCGGCCTGCCTGCGCGCGGCCTGCCTGGCATTCACATACGGGATCAATAGCCCGCCGACTGCCAGGCCGACGACAGCCGCCAAGATGGCCAGCAGCACGGCCTGGGGAACACTCACACTTGAATCGTACGGTCGCCGACCGGTCGGCCGACGCCGGGTACATGAAGTTTCGCGCAGGTCATAGGCCCTTCCGGCCCCGTTAGCCGCATGTTTACGCACTGTTCGAAGTGGCGTATCCCAGCGTATTCGCCGGCCGGTCAGTCCGCTTCGTCGTCGGCTCCGGCGACCGCCTCGTTCACGGCGTGGCCGTGCTTGTCCACCCAGTCGCCGAGTGCGTAGATCGGGACGAGCAGGTCCGCGCCCGCGGCGGTCAGTTCGTATTCGACCCGCGGCGGGGCCTCCGCGTAACGGTGACGGCGCACCAGCGTCATCCGCTCCATCCGCCGCAGGGTCTGCGTCAGCATCTTCTGGCTGATTCCGCCGATGGCCGCGCGCAGCTCGCCGGGACGCATCGGTCCTTCGCGCAGCATATAGACGATCACCGGCAACCAGGAGTTGCCGAAGATGTCCACACCCATCCGGGCCGGGCAGTCGGATTCGTAGTCGCCGTAGGGCGCGAATTCCACTCGCTCGGCGCTGACCGGTTCGCTCGGTGCCGCGCTCACTGTTCCAGCTTGCCAGTGCCGTCGCGCACCTCCGGGTGCGTATCGGAATTCCTAGCGTCGTCTCGGAACACTTTTCGAGTCAGGAGTTGGGATGCGAATCGGAATCATCGGAGCAGGCGCGATGGCGCGGGCACTCGCCGGCGGCTGGAGTGCGGCGGGTCACGAAGTGCTCGTCGGCGCACGGTCCCCCGCAGCGGCGGCGGAACTGGCGGCCGCGATCGGGGGGCGGGCCGGAACGATCTACGACGCCGCGGTTTTCGGCGATGTCGTGCTGCTCGCGTTACCCGTCCCGGCGTTGCCGGAGGTGCTGCGCGCCGTCGCGGAGCCGCTGGCCGGCCGCACGGTCGTCGATTGCACCAACGCCTTCGCCCCCGATACGGCGGCGCCCGAGGGAGCCACCGCGTTCGTGCTCGCGCAAGACGCTGTCGCGGAGGCGATCGCGGCGCAGGCGCCCGGGGCGCACGTGGTGAAGGCGTTCAACCTGTGTGCCGCCGAGGTATGGGAGGCGAAGGCGCGCGTCTTCGACGATCGCCGTTTGGCAGTGCCGATCTGCGGCGACGACGCGGCCGCCGTGGCGGCGGTCGCCTCGCTGGCCGGAGACCTCGGCTTGCGGGCGATCCCCGCAGGCGGACTGCACCGGGCCCGGTACCTGGAGGCCCTGTCGGTATTCACTGTCGGCCTCTGGTTCGCCGGACACGATGCCCGCGCGATGTTCCCGCCGTTGGAGGCCGCGTTCGCCGTCGCCGACTGACAGGCCGCACGGGTCAAGCGGGATCTACCGAGCCGAGATCGGCGAGCTTACGCGCGAGCACCGCCCGTTCGCGCTGGTTGCCGCACAACCCGCTGGCACGCTCCAGTTCGATGCGCGCCTCCTGCGTGCGTCCCAGCCGGACGAGCAGTTCCCCGCGAACACTGGGCAGCAGATGCGAATGCGCCAGCGTTTCGGCGGCTGCCAACCTGTCCACGATCGGCAGCGCCGCGGCGGGTCCCTGGGCCATGGAGACCGCCACCGCGCGGTTGAGGTCGACCACCGGCGACGGCGCGAGCCGGCCGAGCGCCTCGTAGAGGAGCACGATCCGCTCCCAGTTCGTCGCGTCCACCGATGCCGCGATGGCATGGCACTCGGCGATCGCCGCCTGCAAGCCGTAGGCGCCCAGGCCCCGGCCGACCCGCTCGGCCCGGGCCAGGGCGGCTTGTCCCCGGCGAATCGCCGAGCGGTCCCAGCGGCGGCGGTCCTGGTGCTCCAAGAGCACCGGCTCGCCGTCCGGCCCGATGCGGGCGGGGAAGCGCGCCGCGGTCAGCTCGAGCAGCGCCAGCAGGCCGTGGACCTCGGGCTCGTCCGGCACCAGCCGGGTGAGCACCCGCGCCAGGCGCAGTGCCCCGCTCGCGAGGCCGAGCCGGATCAGATCCGCCCCCGAGCTGGCCGAAGATCCTTCGGTGAAGATCAGGTAGACCACGCTGAGCACCGAGCCCAGGCGCTTGGTCCGCTCCCCGGCCGATGGCAGCTCGAACGGCACCCGGGCCGCCGCGAGGGTCTTCTTCGCCCGGGTGATCCGAGCCTGCACGGTGGCAGCCGGAACGAGGAACGCCTTGGCGATCTCGTCGCTGGTCAGACCGCCGATCACTCGCAAGGTGAGCGCGACTCGCGCCTCCCGCGACAATACGGGATGACAGGAGATGAACATCAGCGCGAGCAGGTCGTCATCGATCCGGTCCGGGTCCCACAGCACATCCTCGGCGTCCCGGGCCGGATCGGCCGGCGAGCCGCCCGAGACGGCGCCGCCCTCGCCCAGATCCCGGGCGAGCGCGGCGTACCTCTCGTCGAGGGCGGAGCGCCGACGGAACGCGTCGATCGCGCGACGGCGGCCGACGGTGAGCAACCACCCCGCCGGGTTGCGTGGCACACCGTCACGCGGCCACGTCACGAGCGCCTCGGCCAGCGCCTCCTGCGCCAGGTCCTCGGCCAGCGCGAAATCGCCGGTATACCGCGCGAGCGCTCCGACGATCCGCGCGGACTCGATCCGCCAGACCGCGGCGACGGCTGCGCGGCCGGTGTGGTCGGCCATCGCCCCTCGATCCGCTCAGAGCTGGCCGGTGGCCTCGCGCCACGCCCGCTCTTTCTGGATCCACTCGTTGTCCTGCGGGAACTCATCGATCGTCGGGACCCGGCGGATCTCGGTCTTGAACCCCGGGCCGGTCATCGGCATCCGCTTCGCCCACTCGATCGCTTCTTCCTTCGACGCCACGTTGAGGATGTAGAAGCCGCCGAACAGCTCCTTCGTCTCGCCGTAAGGGCCGTCGGTGACGACGGGAGTCTCGGAGGAGTAGTCGACGACCACGCCCTCGGCGGCGTCTTCCAACCCCTCCGCGGCCAGCAGCACGCCCGCCCGGATCAGCTCGTCGTTGAACTTGCCCACGGTGTCGAGCATCTGCTCGAAGTCGGTGTTCGCCATCCCCGCGAAGGCCTCGTCGGTAGCGCGCATGATGAGCATGTACTTCATGGTTGTCTCCCTGACTGTTCGGGTCCCTCTCTGGACCCTCTCACCCATAGGTCGAACGGGGGAACTCGGAGATCGACACACGCGCCGAAATTTTTTTCACCTGGTTCGAACACGCCGATCGAAGCGTGCACCCTCGCCCATACCCCGCAGCGTGAAACATGATGCGCGACGGGTGCACGCTCGGACCGCGCCCCAGCTCTACCAGCCCGGATTCCCGCGGACCGGGATGTTGACGAAACTCGGACGGTCGGGATCCAGGTCCAGATGCTGTGGCCGCAGGCCGGTGTCGATCAGCATCGGCATGATCGGCAGGCCCTTGGGGAAGTTGCCCGCGTACACGTCGACGCGCAGACGGTGACCCGGCTGCAGGAGCGCCTCCGTGGCGGGCAGCGCGATGTCCAGCGTGGTCACTTCGCCGGGGACCGTCATCTGCCGCTGCTCCAACGAGGTGAACGGCCGCGGGTCGGTGTAATCGCCGTTGGCGGACTTGCTGCTGTTCGCCTCATCGATCGCCCGCAACGACGCCATCAGCTGCCCCGACGACAGCACGCTGGACTGCCCGTCCGGCGCAACGTCGTTCACCGTGACCACCCAGTAGCCGTCGGCGGCATCCTGCACGGTGTTGAGCCGCACCGCGATCCGTCCGGAGATCGAAGTAGGCTCGGCGACCGGCGCGCTGGTGAAGGTCAGCCCGTTCGACTCCTGAATCCTGGAGTCCTTCGCACAGCCGTCGATGACCGACAGCGCGCCCGCGGTGGCTTGGGCGGCGTCGTTGGAGCACAGGCTGGTCAGGCCGGGCGGCACGGTCAGGCGCGCGGGCTCGCCGGTGCCCTCGGGGCTGAGCGAACCGTCGTAGAGACTGTCGGCGGTGCCGCTGGGCGCGGCGGTCAGGTACATCCTGCGGTGCGACGCCTGCTGCGAACCCTCCGCACCGGTGGACGCGGCGAACGAGTCGGTGGTGATCCAGCCGCCGCCCTGCTGGCGCAGGGTGATCGGACCGTACTGGTCGATGCCGTTGTCGATGTCCTTGAGCCACTTGTCGAACCAGGCGCGCTGCAACACGTCCAGCCGCGGCGGCAGGCCCGGCTTGCCGTACTCGTTGCCCGAGTTGATGTGATAGGTGTCGCCCATCAGCAATTGCTTATGGCCCGGCGGCAGCGGAATCTCGTTGTAGATCTTGGATTCCGAGTAGGTGAACAGGTCGTGCCAACCGCCGGTCACGAAGGTCGGCGTCCGGATCTCGCCCGGATCACCCAGCCAGTCCCGCCTCGGCCCGGAATCGTCGGTCAGCAGTTCCTTCGCGCGCGGGTCGAGGTCCTCTATGCGCGCGGTGGTGTAGGCGTTGAGCAGCACGTCCATGAAGGTCAACGGATCTCGGGCGCGATCGGCCAGCCACCTGGTGTCCAGTTGCCCGTTGAGCACCGACGCCAGGTCGGGAAGGAGCTTGAGGCCGTTGATGGCGGTCAGCCACAGCGGGATGAAGTTGAAGCCGAATCCGCCGCCGGGCGCCAGCACGTCGTTGACCAGGTCGCTGCCCGGCACGACCGGGAAGATCGCCCGCAAGGCGGGCGGGCGCTGCTGGGCGGCCTGCACCTGGTTGATCCCCGAGTAGGAAATGCCGTTCATGCCGATCCGCCCGTTGGACCAAGGCTGCCGTGACGCCCAGTCGATCACCTCGAGCGTGTCCTGCTGTTCGCGCCCGCGCAGCATGTCCCAGACGCCCTGGGAGAAACCGGTGCCGCGCACGTCGACGACCACCTGCGAGTAGCCGCTCTTGATCAACTGCCGGTCGACGGTGAAGTTGCGCAGTTCGCCGCCGCCGAACGCCTTGGTCAGGTCGGTGACGCCGGACAGCGGGGTGCCGCTCATGTCGATCTGCCGGAAGAACTCGATCAGCGCGTCGGACAGCCCGGGAATCGACTGGGCGTGGTCGGCCAGATTCGAGACCAGCTTGGTGTAGGGCGTCAGGTTGACGACCGTCGGCGTGGGGAGGTCGATCGGCCGGCCGGAGGCGTCCGCGGGACGGTAGACGTTGCCCTTCAGGACGGTTCCGTCACTCATCGTGATGGGGACGTCCCACTGGATGTGGATGTTCGGGTACTGCTGTGGTCCGTCTTGGGTGGCCGCCCATGCCGCTCCGGCGGCGCCGCCGTCCGGGCCGGTCGGCGGCTCGACGGCGTCGGCGAGGAAGGGAACGAGCATCGTGACGGCTATCGCCGCCACCGTGGCCCGGAGCGCGTACTTCATCGAACGTGATCCACCTCTCGGCTGGTCGAACGACCGAAGTGTACCTACCTACTTGTCGGTAAAAACAGTGGGTAACTTAATCCGCCGTTCGAACGGTAGCCGCCCGCCGCGCCGACCGGCACTCGATCCTCCGGCGTGTCGCAAGGCACCGGACCTGCTCGCGAACAGACGAACGCGCTGCCACCCGAGCGGGTGACAGCGCGTCGCGTGGTCGCTGTGGTGCGCGGTTATTTGCCGCCCTGGCCTGCGACGGCGGCGGCGCCCGCGGCGGCCGCCTCCGGGTCGAGGTACTCGCGCGGACGCACCGGGCGCAGGTCCTCGTCGAGGTGGTAGACCAGCGGGATGCCGGTGGGGATGTTCAGGCCTGCGATCTCCTCGTCGGAGATCTGGTCGAGATGCTTCACCAGGGCGCGCAACGAGTTGCCGTGCGCGGCGATCAGCACCGTCTTGCCGGACAGCACGTCCTTGGAGATCACCGACTCCCAGTAGGGCACCATCCGGTTCACCACGTCGAGCAGGCACTCGGTCTTGGGGACCTCCACGCCCGCGTAGCGCGGATCACCCTCCTGGCTGTACTCGTTGGCCGGATCGATCGGCGGCGGCGGCGTGTCGTAGCTGCGGCGCCACAGCATGAACTGCTCGTCTCCGTACTTCTCCCGGATCTGCGCCTTGTTCTTACCCTGGAGTTCACCGTAGTGCCGCTCGTTGAGCCGCCAGTCCCGGATCACCGGAACCCAGTGGCGGTCGGCGGCGTCCAGCGCGATGTTCGCGGTGGAGATCGCCCGGCGCAGCAGCGAGGTGTAGACGACGTCCGGCAGGATGCCGTGCTCGGCCATCAGCTCTCCGGCACGCTTGCCCTCGGCGATGCCCTTGTCGGTCAGATGCACATCCACCCAGCCGGTGAACAGGTTCAGGGCGTTCCATTCGCTTTCGCCGTGGCGCAGCAGCACGAGGGAGTACGTCATGCCGTCATCCTCCCATGCGCGCTCGACCGGGTCGCATCGGTTCCCGCCACGGCCGTCGCGGAAAGCGCGGCGTCAGACCGGTTCGTTCGCGGCGAGCACGGCCGCGCCCGCCAGCGTGGCGCCTGCGGTGATCTGCGACAGCTCCACGCGCAGCTCACGCAGGAATCTCAGCCCGGCGTGCTCGTCCACCGCGGTGCGCAGCGGATCCCACAGCGGCGCACCGGATTGCGCGAAGCCGCCGCCGACCACCACGCGGTCGATGTCCAGCAGGGCGGCGGCCGAGGCAATCGCCGCGCCGAGCGCGGTGCCCGCCCGGTGCAGCGCGGCGACGGCGATCGCGTCGCCCGCGTGCGCGGCCTCGGCCAGTTGCGCTCCCGTGGCCCCGGGCCAACCCTGCTCCCGCGCCCAGCGCACCGAGGACATGCCGCTCGCCACCGCCTCGACGCAACCGCGACCGCCGCAGCCGCACGGCGTGTCCCAACCCGGCACGACGATGTGCCCGACGTGCCCGGCATTGCCGGTGCGCCCGAGCAGCACCTTGCCGTCCGAGACGATCCCGCCGCCGATCCCCGACGACACCGTCATGGCCAGCGCGTCGGCCACCCCGCGCAACGCACCGAGGCGGTGTTCGGCCAGCGCCAGACAGGCGCCGTCGATGGCGAAGCGAATCGCGGCGGCGGGAAACAGCTCCTGTACGGCGGCGACGACCGGGAAGCCCGCTTTCCACTCCGGGATGTTCAACGGGCCGGTGATACCGGCGCGCACGTCCACCGGCCCGGCGGCGCCGATGCCGACGGCGCTGACCCGTTGCGTCCCCGCCACCTCGAGCAGCAGTCCGCGACAGGCGTCCCACACGCCCGCGTCCGGCACGTCGATCCTGCGCACGTCACATACCTCGGCACCGCAGCGCACCACCCCGGCCGCGAACTTCGTCGCGCCGATGTCCAGAGCGAGAATCGCCAACGCCGTGTCCCTTCGCCGATCCGAGCCACCTGCGATTGTCACCCGGGGCGCCGGGCTGGATCCGGCGATCGGTCAGGGCTGGTCGGCGGAATCGACCAGATGCTCGAAGGCGCGCAGATTCTGCAACGACTCTCCGCGCGAAACGCGCCACTTCCATTCCCGCCGGATGGATTCGGCGAAGCCGAGTTCCAGCAGCACGTTGAAGTCGGCGTCGACCGCCTCGAGGATCTGCCCGAACACCCGGTCCAGCTCGTCGGACGTGACAGCGTGTGCCGAGAGGCGGCCCACCAGGTAGATGTCGCCGACCCGGTCGAGGGTGTAGGCGACGGCGTAGAGCCTGCGGTTGCGGCGCAGCAGGAATTTGTAGACGCCTTCGAAGTTCTCGTCCGGCTTGCGGCAGACGAACGATTCGACGCGGACCCCGTGCTTGCCCACCGTGAGCATCACCGTGGTCTTGAGCTTGCGCTCACCAGGCAGGACGACGACGAAGGTCTCCTCACCCGGCCTGGTGTACTCGATCTCCCTGTCGCGCAGCGTCTCCTCGATGAGCTGCGCGGTCGACTGGATCTCGTTCACCGGCGTACTCCCATCCGGCGCCGCCACAGCGCCCGCGATCTGGCCTGGCTGCTCTCGCCGAGGAGGGCCGCCGTCCGTTCTCCGGTCAGGTTGGTGCGGTCGGCGGCGACGCGGTCGTACGCGTCTTCGCGCACCGCGCTGTGTGCCAGGCCGCGCCCGCCGAGCACCACCCGGTCCTCGCGGAAACCCGCCAGGGCTGCGGCGTAGCTGGCCAGCAGCCCGTCGGCGGTGTGCGCCCAGGAGAAATTGGCGGCGTGCGTGACGGCTCGCTCGCTCATCCGGCGCAGCTCGCCGGGGTCGTTCAGCAGGTGACGCAGCGCATTCGCCCAGTCGGCGGTGCGGTGCCCCGGGACGAGCAGGCCCGACTCGGCGTGCCGTACCGCCGTGCCGAGGCCGCCGACGTCGGCGGCCAGCACCGGGGTGCCGCTGGCCTGCGCCTCGATCGCGACCAAGCCGAAGGACTCGTTGTAACTCGGCACCGCGACCAGGTCGGCGGCGCGATAGACCAGCACCAGCCGCTCGGGCGGCTGCGGCGGCAGGAAGCTGACCCGCTCGGCGATGCCCAATTCGGCTGCCAGCTCGATCAGCGCGTGGGGCCGCTCCAGTCCGGTGCCGGAGGGACCGCCGACGATCAGCACGCGCAGCGCGCGCTCCGGATCGGCGCGCAACACCTCCGCCGCCGCGCGCACCAGCACATCGGGCGCTTTCAGCGGCTGGATCCGGCCGACGAACGCGACGATCTGCTCGTCGGCGGCCAACCCCAGCGCGGCGCGGGCGGCGGCCTTGTCACCCGGGCGGTAGCGGGTCAGATCGGCGCCCGGCGGCACGACGTCGATGCGCTCGGGGTCGGCGCCGTAGAGCTCGACGAGCTGGCGCGCCTCCTCGGCCGTATTGGCGACGAGCCGATCGGATTCGGCGATCACCTGCTTCTCACCGATCTCGCGGGTCGCCGGTTCGGGGCAGTCGCCATCGGCGAGCGCGGCGTTCTTCACCGCCGCCAACGTATGCGCGGTGTGTACCAGCGGCACCCGCCACCGATCCCTGGCCAGCCAGCCGACCTGGCCGGACAGCCAGTAGTGCGAGTGCACCAGGTCGTAATGGCCGGGCAGATGCCGGGCCTCCTGACGCAGCACTTCCGCGGTGAAAGGGCACAGCTGGGTGGGCAGATCGTGTTTGTCCAGTCCCTCGAACGGACCCGCCACCACGTTGCGCACCAGCACGCCGGGCGCCGCCTCTTGGACGGGCGGGACGTTCGAGGAGGTGGCCCGAGTGAAGATCTCCACTTCGGTGCCGCGCCGGGCCAGCTCGACGGCCGTTTGCAGGACATAGACGTTCATGCCGCCCGCGTCACCGGTGCCCGGCTGAGCGAGTGGTGAGGTGTGCACCGATAACACGGCGATACGGTTCGGCCGTAGGTCCAGGCGCTGACTCACACTATCCATAGTGCACGTTGCGTTCCCCGGCCCAGACACGCTATCCGCGGCAAGTGAGAGCTATCACAGGGCGGACATGACACCGATCACAGGCTCTCGGCGAACGCGCTCACCTCGGTGACGAACCGGACACGATCCTCGATGAACAGGCCGTGCTGGGCGCCTTCCCAGAACGACACCCGCGCGTCCGGGGCGGTGTCCGCGATGTAGCGGCCGTTCTCGATCGGCACGACCTGGTCGGCCGTGCCGTGCAGGACCAGCACCGGAACGTCCAGCCCGCGCAGGGTCCCGGTGTTGTCGACGGTCCGGTAGAACAGCGCTTTGCGCACCGCGGGCGGGGTGGCGAGGCTGGCTCCGAACAGGCGCTGCGCGTCCGGCCCCTTGTCCGCGCCTGCACCGGTGTTGGCGTTGCCGAACGCACCGAACGCGCGCACGGCCCGCCCCGCGCTCTCCTCGAAGACGCCCGGTATCGCCTCCCGCATCCGGTCGCCGGTCGCCGCGCCCGGCACGCCGGGACCGATGTTCGCCATCGAGCCGGTGTAGACCACACCCGCGACGGCGTCCGTGCCGTAGACGGTCAGGTAATCGGACAGCACGATTCCGCCGTAGGACCAGCCGAGCAGCACCGCACCGGAGTCGATGCCCTCGGCCGACAGCACCGCCGCGACGTCGGCCGCCCAGTTCTTCGGATCGTCGTATCCCGCCGCGGGCGCGTCGGAGTAACCGTGGCCGCGCAGGTCGACGGCGATCACCCGGAAGCGCGCGGCCAGATCGTCGGCGGCCGCGCCCCAGCAGCGCAGATTCGCCGACCAGCCGTGCAGCAGCACCAGCGGGCGGGCAGACGCCGGACCGCTCACCCGGTAGACGATGTTCGTTCCGTCCGCGCTCACCACGTCCCGAATAGGCATGCCCTTCAGGCTAGCCGCGCGCCCGGTGACCGCTCGGGCCCGGCAAACCTCGCGCACCTAGGATCTACCGGCATGAGCACTCGCACCGCCGTCGTCACCGGAGCCAGCTCGGGCATCGGAGAGGCCACCGCCCGGGAGCTGGCGAAGCAGGGCTGTCATGTCTACCTCGGCGCGCGAAGGCTCGATCGGCTGCGCCGCCTCGCCGACGAGATCGGCGGCACCGCGCTGGAACTCGACGTCACGTCCGACGAGTCGGTGCGATCGTTCACCGAGGCGGTCGAGCGCGTCGACGTGCTGGTCAACAACGCGGGCGGGGCCAAGGGCTTGGCGCCGGTGGCCGAGGCCGACGTGGACGACTGGCGGTGGATGTGGGAGACCAACGTGCTCGGCACGCTGCGCGTCACCAAAGCCCTGCTGCCCAAGCTGATCGCCTCCGGCGACGGTTTGATCGTCACCGTCACGTCGGTGGCCGCGTTCACCGCCTACGACAACGGCTCCGGCTACACCTCCGCCAAGCACGCGCAGGCCGTGCTGCACCGCACCCTGCGCGGTGAGTTGCTCGGGCAGCCGGTGCGGCTGACCGAAATCGCGCCCGGGGCAGTGGAAACCGAGTTCTCGCTGGTGCGCTTCGGCGGCGACGCCGAGCGGGCGGCCAAGGTGTACGAAGGCATCGACCCGCTGGTCGCCCAGGACATCGCGGAGGTCATCGGCTTCGTCGCGTCCCGGCCCGCGCACGTCAACCTGGATCAGATCGTCATCAAGCCGCGCGACCAGGCGGACGCGGGCCGGTTCGCCCGTCGCACCTGACGTTTTCATAGCCGAAGCGAATCACTCGATATACGTGGCTGGCCCGGCCGCGAATTGCCCAGACTTCGCCGATCGGCCCGAGCCGTTAGCATCCCAGACGCCACAAGACATCGGATGGGAGTGGTTCGGCTCATGTTCAAGGGCTTCAAAGAGTTCCTGATGCGGGGGAACGTCATCGACCTCGCGGTCGCCGTCGTGATGGGCACCGCGTTCACCGCCGTGGTGACCTCGGTGACGAAAGGCCTCATCAATCCGCTGCTCGCGGTCTTCGGTAGCACCCACGAATTGGGCCTCGGCGTGCAGTTGATCGGCTCCAAACCCGCCACTTTCATCGCGTTCGGCCCGATCATCACAGCGGTCATCGATTTCATCATGGTCGCCGGGGTGCTGTATTTCGCGCTGATGCTGCCGATGAAGACCATCAAGAACCGCTTCGGCACCACCAAGGCCGCCGAGCCAACCGAGACCGAGCTGCTGATCGAGATCCGCGACCTGCTCGCCGAGCGGCACGACGCGGTTCGCGCCCAGCGCGCCGCCGATCGCGAAGTCGAAGAGCAGGACGCGAACGCCCGCTAGCTCCGGTCAGCGGGCGCCGGCGGGCTGCGGAGGCACGGGCGTCGCCGAGACCACGGCCGAGGGGGCGCCCCGCAACGCCGACATGGTCTTCCAGGTGTTCCAGTCGATGGTCCAGTCGTAGAGGTCGCCGTCCGCGGCCGAGAGCGGGATCGCGGTTCCGGTCACCTCGACCGGGTCGCCGTACAGGGCCGTGGGGAAATAGGCCTGGGCATCGGCGGGCGACAGATTGATGCACCCGTTGGTGACATTCGCCGAACCCTGCGCCGACAGCGATTCCGGGTTGGCGTGGATGAATTCGCCGTTGTTCGAGATGCGTACCGCCCAGCGTTCGCGGACATTGGTGTAGTACGGCGGATTCGACATCATGAAGTCCTCGTATTTCTCGGTGACCACGTGGATGCCGGAGCGGGTGACATTGCGCGGCTCGTTGCCCTCGCCGTAGCTGACCGCGAAATCGAACAACGTTCGCCCGTCACGGATCACCTGCATGCGGTGACTCGGGGCGTTCGCCTTGACGATCTGGCTGCGGCCGATGCGAAAATCCGAGGTCAGATCGGAGTAGCCGTAATTGCCGCCGCCCAGGTCGAGTCCGTAGAGCCGAGCCGAGACATGCACGCTCGTGCCCGGCGTCCAGTACTTCTCGGGACGCCAGTGCAGCCGCGAGCCGCCGTCGTCCGGGAACCAGGCCCACGCGCCCTCGGTGGGCGGGTCGGTGGTGACCGTGAGCGCCCGCTCCACCGCCGCCTTGTTCACGACGGAGGACTTGAATTGCAGGATGATCGGCGCCGCGATGCCGACTTCCTGGTTGTCACCGATGTTCAGGGTCGCGGGGACGGTGTTCGCGGGCGCGAGCGTGCGGAAGGATCCGTCGATCGGGATCGGCTTGCCGTCGGTCCCGACTGCGGTGCCCGACCAGGTGTAGGTGGCGTCGTAGCCGAGCGGCTCGGTGATGGTGTAGCCGCGCCGGTCGGGTGAGAGTTCGCCGCGGACCTGCTTGCCCGCGGCATTGGTCAGCGCGACCTGATCGATCGTGCCGTCGCTGATCGTCACCGACACCGGAGCGGTCGGATTGACGTTCGTGGCGTCGTCGGCAGGGGTCAACGTCACCTCGGCGATCGGACCGGAGCCGGTGCCCGGCCCGCCCGAGTCGCGGTCTGCCGTGCAGCCTGCCGCGAAGGCGACGACCACCAGCAGGACGGCCGACACCACGGCAACCGATCGGCGGATCATCGGGCGGTGGTTCACCGAATCGAATCTACGCGCGGCGCGCGGTCGGATCCGTCGCCGCAGCGTGTGGTGTCCACCTCAGCCGATCACAACGTGACGCCGACGGTGACCGGTTCCGGTTCCAGACGGATTCCGAAGCGCTCGGCGACGCCGTCGCGCACCGTCCTGGCCAGCGCGACCAGATCGGCCGCACTGGCCGCGCCCCGATTCGTCAGTGCCAGGGTGTGTTTGGTCGACAGCCGGGCGGGCGCCCCGGCGCCGGGGAAGCCCTTGGCGAAACCCGCCCGCTCGATCAGCCAGCCCGCGGAGAATTTGACCCCCTCCGGCGCGGGGTAGGTCGGAATCGTGACCTCGCCCACGTGAGCGGCGATCGCGGCGCGTACCTGCGCCACCCGCTCCGGCGCGACCACCGGGTTGGTGAAGAACGAACCCGCGCTCCAGGTGTCGTGATCGGCCGGATCGAGCACCATGCCCTTGCCCGCGCGCAGCCGCAGTACCGCGTCCCTGACCTGTCCCGCGGGCCGGGACTCGCCGTCCGCGGCGCCCAGCGCCGAGGCCAGTTCGCCGTAGCGCAGCGGCACACTGGAACCGTCGGCGCGCAGCGCGAAGTCGACCGCGAGCACGACGGCGTCGTCGCGGTGCTTGAGCACGCTGGTGCGGTAGCCGAACCCGAGTTCGCCGGGCTCCACCCAGCGGATCTCCCCGGTGGCGCGGTCCAGCAGGCGCACCCTGCGCAGCAGATTCGCCACCTCCGCGCCGTAGGCGCCCACGTTCTGCACCGGCGTCGCACCCGCCGAGCCGGGGATGCCGGACAGGCACTCCAGTCCCCCGAGACCGGCGCCGACCGTCGCGCGCACCACGTCGTCCCAGTTCGCGCCCGCCTCGGCGACCACGCCGCCGTCGCCGAGTTCGACGCCCGTGGTGGCGACCCGGACCACCACACCGTCGAAGCCGTCGTCGCCGACGAGCAGATTGGAACCTCCCGCCAGCAGCAATACCGGGACACCGGCCGTGTCGAGGGCCCGCACCGTGGCGACCAAGGCTTCGGTAGTCGCACATTCCGCGACCAGTGCCGGCCCGCCCACCCGCAGCGTGGTCAGGTCTGCCAGCCGCACGTCGGGGCGCAGCCGCGCACCGGTACCCGCGAGGAGATGCGAGGGCACCATTCGTGAAGTTCGCACGCCACACGGTAGCGTGCGCGCTCACGGCTACACGCCGGCGTATTCGGCCCGCGAGCAGATCGGATGCCACCATTCGTCTCGCTCGCGCGCCACACGGTAGCGTGTGGTGCCATGGCTACACCGCTGGCGTACACGGCCCGCTACTCTTGCCCGCCCGCCGCGGTGCGCGCCGCGTTCGCGAACGACCAGTACTGGAAGGATCGCATCGCGGCGGTCGGTGGCCCCGACGCCCGGCTGGAGTCGGTCACCGTCAGCGGTGAGCAGGTGCGCATCGAGATGGTGCAAGCCATCGCCGCCGAGAAGCTGCCCGCCGCGGTCACCGCGGTGCGCCCCGGCGATCTGATCATTCCGCGCGTCGAGGACTGGACCGGCGAGCACGCCTCCTTCGAGGCACGCGTCGAGGGCGCGCCCGCCGAGGTCCGCGGCACCATCACGCTGGCCGCCGACGGCTCCGGCGCCGTCGCCACGGTCGAGGGCACCATCGAGGTCAAGATCCCGCTGTTCGGCGGCAAGATCGAGAAGGCGATCCAGGAGCACCTCACCGAGCTGCTGAAGAACGAGGCGGAGTTCACCGCCGACTGGCTCGCCGCGCACTGATCCGAGCCGGGAGCACGGGCACTGTTCGACGTCACATCGTGCGGCGCCCGCGTTCGTGTCACCTCCGCACTCCACCCGCCCGGCGAGGTCGGCCCCGCCGGACCCAGTAACGTGTGAGCCCATGGCACGCCGATTGGACTACTCCGCCCGATACCCGCTGCACACCACAAAAGAGCTGTACGCGGCGCTGTCGAACCGCGATTACTGGGAAGCGCGGATGGAAGAGATGCGGAAGTACTCGCCCGGCAACCAGGTGGTCCGGCTGGAAGCCGGCGACGGCGGGATCGACATCGAACTGCATCACATCCTGCCCCGGGAGATGCTGCCGGAGATCGCCCAGACGGTCATACGCAAAGACATGGTGATCACCCGCAAGGAGACCTACAGCCCCTACGGCGCGGAGGAGATCACCGGTAAGTACTCGGCGTCCATCCCGGCGGGGCCGGGCAGCCTCGGCGGCACCATTCGCCTCTTCCCCACCGAGACCGGCTGCACGATGCGCTTCTCCTCGGAGGCGAAGGTGTTCATCCCTATGGTCGGGCCGCGCCTGGAGCAGCTGATGCTGGTGAACCTGGTCGATCTGTTCCGCGGCGAGGCCGAGTTCACAGTCCAGTGGTTGGAAGAGCAGCACCCCACCCGCTGACCAAACCGGTCGGCACCATCACCCGTGGCACCACCGCCGTCAACCGTCTCCGCCGCAGCGATCGCTGGCTGATCAACGACGAGTTCGTCGCAGACCGGCTGGCAGGCGCTCCCGATCCGCTGGTGGTCGACCTGGGGTACGGCGCGAGCCCGTGGACCACGTTCGAGCTGGCCGCACGGCTGCGCACGGTCCGCGCCGACGTGCGGGTGGTCGGGCTGGAGATCGACCCGCAGCGCGTGGTGCCCGGCCGCGACGGCGTCACCTTCGCCCGCGGCGGGTTCGAACTGGCCGGGCTGCGCCCCGTCCTGGTACGCGCCTTCAACGTCCTGCGGCAGTATCCGGAAGCGGCGGTTCCCGAGGCGTGGTCCACCGTCCTGGCCGGGCTCGCGCCGGACGGCCTGCTCGTCGACGGCACTTGCGACGAACTGGGCAGACGCTGCGCATGGGTCCTGCTCGACCGGGACGGACCGCGCTCGCTCACGCTGGCCTGGGACCCATTCACCGTCGAACGCCCTTCGGACCTGGCCGAACGGTTGCCGAAGGCGTTGATCCACCGCAACGTTCCCGGTGAGCCCATCCACGCGCTGCTCGCTGCCGCGGACCGCGCGTGGGCACGTGCCGCGCCGATGGCGCCTTTCGGTCCGCGCGTCCGGTGGCGGGCGGCGGCGCAGGCGCTCCGCGAGGAAGGCTTCCCGATCCGGCACCACCGCCGCCGTCTGCGCGACAACGTGCTGTCGGTGCCGTGGTCGGCGGTCGCGCCCCTGGCTACCAGCTGATCGGGCACTTCCCGACCCGCACAAGTTTCGTCACGCTACGGCCAGCGCCCGGTACAGCCGTTTCGCGGCACGCGGTGACAAGCGCGCCCCCGCGTCGGTGATCTCCTCACCCGCACAGCGGTGGATGGCGACCGCGTCGGCGACCACTTCGTTCAAGGCGTCCTGCCCGATGTCGGCCTCGGCCAGGTCGAGCACCGTGCGCACTGGTGTCGTCACCAGGAACGGGCCTGCCGATTCGAAGTCGGCGCCGGTCAGCGAGCGGCGCAGGACCACAAGCCGCGGTATGGCCGGGGCGCGGCCCGCGCGCACCGACAAGTGCAGGAACCGCGGGCCCAGACTGCCGAGTCCGTGCAGTTCCGCCGCGCTCTGATGGGAGACGACCGAAGCACCGTCGAACCAGGCCGCCCACATCGCGTATTCGTCCAGCGGACCGTCCGGCCACTCGGCCAGCCGCAGCACGCCCACCCCGGCCCTGGTCACCGAACCGTCACCGAGTCCTGCCCGCACTCGCGCCCCGCAGCCGGTGCGCAGGACCTGCCGAGTTGTGAAGAAACCGGCGTGCCGACCGGCCCAGCGGCGCAGGACACGCCATCCTTGTTCCGCGGATCCGATCGCGCGGCTTGCCGCATCGCCAGCCATGGGCACCAGGCTACGCTGGGTTTTTGTGCCTCATGTCACATTCGGACCCCTCACTGCCTCCACAGAGACGGCACAGAAAGGTCGGGAAGAATTTTCGCCATGAGTACGGACGCAAGCTCCACCTCGACGGTCAACCGGCGGGCCCTGCTGATCGCTGTGACCGTGGTAGCGATTCTGCTCGCCACGGTCCTGGTCGGCGGTGAGGCGTACGCCAGGCACAGGGTCTCGAACTGCATCAGCTCGCAGTTCGAGAAAGAGATGGGATCGAAGATCGACGTGAGCTTCGGTCCGAAGCCGATGCTGATCACCTGGATCGACGGCAAGGTGCCCACGGTGCGGGTGAACAGCAACGACACCAAGTTCGGACCCGCCGTCGGCATGGTGGTGCACTCCGTCTTCCGGGACGTCGACGTCGACGATCCGAACGGGAGCGTGATCGGCAGCTCCTCCGCCGACGTCACCTGGAGCAACGAAGGCATCAAGGAGACGCTCGGCGGGATGGTCAGCAATGTGAGTTCCTCCTCGAGCTCGGGCATGCTCACCCTGTCGGTGCTCGGCGGTCTGGCCGAACTGCAACTCAAACCGCAGATCGTGAACGGGGCGGTACAGGTGGAGACGATGTCGGCGGAGCTGCTCGGCATCGGCATGCCCGCCGACCTGGTGCAGAGCATCGTCGACATCTTCACCGAGAGCTTGCAGAGCTACCCGCTCGGCATGACGGCGACGAAACTCGAGGTCACCGACTCCGGCGTCGATGTCCAACTGGCGGGTGGACGTACCCAGCTCGAGCCCGCGAGCGACAACTCCAGCACGCGCTGCTGAAACCCACCACGGCAACGCCTCCGGATCCGGCGGCGGGCGAACCGGGTGCCCGCGAGAGCTTTCGGCCGCCGGTCAGGCCGCGAAGCCGTCCAGCACCTCGCGCGATCTCGACAGCCCGAGCCGAGTCGCGCCCGCCGCGATCATCTCCGCCGCTGCCTCGGCTGTCCGGATACCGCCACTGGCCTTGACGCCGAGGCGGCCGCCGACTGTCTCGGCCATCAACCGCACCGCGTGCGGGCTGGCGCCGCCCGCGGGATGAAAACCCGTGGAGGTCTTCACGAAATCGGCTCCTGCCCGCTCGGCGGCCCGGCACACCCGCACGATCGCTTCGTCCGGCAGCGCGGCGGATTCGATGATCACTTTCAGCAGCGCCCGATCGCCCACCGCCTCGCGCACCGTGACGATGTCGGCGAGCACCGCCTGGTAATCACCCGCGCGGGCCGCGCCGACGTCGACGACCATGTCGACCTCGGCCGCGCCCTGGTCCACCGCGAGCCGCGCCTCGGCGCCCTTCACCAGCGAGTGATGTTTCCCCGAGGGAAATCCGGCGACCGTCGCGACCACGAGCCCCGGCGCGCGTACCGGCAGCATGGAGGGCGACACACAGATCGCGAGCACGCCCAGCGCACGCGCGTCCTCGATCAGCGTGTCGACGTCGGCGCGGGTCGCCTCCGGGGCGAGCAGGGTGTGGTCGATCATGGCGGCCACTTCGGCCCTGGTCAGCGACGCGGAACTTGCCATGGGGTGAGAGTCTGGCATACCGGAGGCGAATTGCGTTGCGCGCGTGGCGGCACTTCCCGCACACTCGTAGCTGACGGCGCATCGGAGAACGTAACGCCTGGCCTCGACTGACTAACGTGTGCGGATGGGCCCTACTTCGTTCGGGAGGAGACGACCGTGCTGATCCGTCGCGAACGCGCCGACGACGCCGCTGCGATCGCTGCGGTGCACCGCAGCGCATTCGCACCGCACTATGCCCGTGCCGAGCATGTCGAGGAGGCCGTGGTGTCCGGCAATCCCGGCAGCGCGGATCCCCCGGAGGTTGGTCTCGTCGCCCAATTGCGCAGCGACGAGGGCTGGATCCCGACGCTGTCGCTGGTGGCGATCGAGCACGACAGCGTGGTCGGACACCTGTGCCTGACCAGAGCCGCGGTCGGCCCGTTCCCCGTGCTGGCACTCGGCCCGATCGGCGTCCTCGCCGATCATCAAGGCGCGGGCATCGGCTCGGCGCTCATGCACGCGGCGCTCGGCGCCGCCGACGCGCTCGACGAACCACTGATCGGCCTGCTCGGCAGCTTGGAGTTCTACCCACGCTTCGGTTTCGTCCCCGCCGCCCGTCTCGGCATCACACCGGACGACCCCGCCTGGATCAGCCACTTCCAGGTCCGATCCCTGTCGGCCTACGACTCCCGGATCGCCGGCGAATTCCATTACGCGGAACCGTTTTACACCCTCTGACCGACCGGACGACATGGATCGTCCGCCGAGGCGACCGGTGACGCCCACGCGGTTCGATCCCCACCCTCGACCGTGCGGCGTGCGGTTCACGCCCAGGGGTCGATGACACTCACCCCGGCAGCCTGGCACGGCGCGCAATCGCGAGTCGCCACGGCCATGTTCGCGGCACTCGCCGTCGCGGCGACATAGCCGTCCGCGGCACCGGCAGCCCGTGCCGTGGCCATGAGTTCCGCATATGCGATGGAAGCAGTCGAGTCGAATGCGAGCACTCGTCCCGCGAACAGGGGCAGCACCCGAGTTTCGAGTCGTTCGCGCAAATAGGGCGGATAAGGATGCTTCGGACCTCCCTCGGCTCGCAGGCCGCAGCGCGAAGGCGCGGCAAATCTTGTACGGCGCACCTGGGAGGATGAACGCATGAGTTCCGCTCCACCCGTTCAGGACGACCGCCGCTACGTGCTGACCCTCGGCTGCCCGGACCGGCCCGGCATCATCGCCGGGATCACGTCGTTCATCGCCGAGTTCGGCGGCTCGATCGTGGAGGCCGGATACCACTCCGATCCGGATACCGGCTGGTTCTTCACTCGCCAGGCGATCAAGGCCGCGACGGTGCCGTTCGGGATCGCGGAACTGCGTGACCGGTTCGCCGCGGTGGCGGCCGCCCTGGGTCCGGAGACCGAATGGCAACTGCTGGACTCCGGCGCGCGCCGCCGGGCGGTCCTGCTGGTCAGCAAGGACGGCCATTGCCTGCACGACCTGCTCGGACGCGCCGCCAGCGGTGAGTTGCCCGCCACCATCGAGGCGGTGATCGGCAATCACCCGGATCTTGCCGCGATGACGGAGGCGCACGGCGTGAAGTTCCATCACGTGCCGTTCCCGAAGGACCCGGCCGAACGCGGTCCCGCGTTCGAAGAGGTCCGCGCCCTGGTGGACGCGCACGACCCGCACGCGGTGGTGCTGGCCCGGTTCATGCAGGTGCTGCCCGCGCGGCTGTGCGAGCACTGGGCGGGCAAGGCGATCAACATCCACCACAGCTTCTTGCCGTCTTTCGTCGGCGCTCGCCCGTATCACCAGGCGTTCGCCCGCGGCGTGAAGCTGATCGGAGCCACCTGCCACTACGTGACCGCGGAACTGGACGCGGGCCCGATCATCGAGCAAGACGTCATCCGCATCGATCACGCCGACGAAGTGCGCGACATGGTCCGCCAAGGCCGCGACATCGAGCGGGTGGTCCTGGCGCGCGGGTTGCGCTGGCACCTGGAGGGGCGGGTCCTCGTGCACGGTCGCCGGACGGTCGTATTCTCCTGACCTGCGCGCGAACGGGAACCCGGTAGATCAGCCCGCGAGATCCGCGCGGGCGGGTTTGCCCACCGCGGCTAGCAGGCGCGCGAGCTCCTCGTTGAACCGCTCGTAGGCCTCGACATTGCCGAGATGGCCGGTCGGCAGCATCTGGTAGCGCACCGGACTGCCGGTCTGCCGGAGCATGTCGACGATCCGCTCGGAGTGGACCGGCGGCGTCATGTCGTCGAATTGGCCCGAGAGCACCGTCGTGGGGACCACCAGGTTGCGCGCCGACTGCCCGACATCCATCGTGGCGAGCAGGAAACCGAACTTCGAACGCACCCAGGCCGGGCACGAGCGAACGATGGCCATGCTGAAATCCAGCAGGTCGCCTTTCGCCGCGGTGCTGAGAATCTGGCGCGCGAACAGCCAGCGCACCGGCGCGACAGGCGGGAAGACGATCGGAGCGCCGAGGCCGAACCTGCCGAACAGGAACGGCAGCGGCACCTTCAATTGCAGCAGCCGCAGCGGCCGGTTCAACAGCGGCACCACCGTGGTCTCCAGGATGAGCCGGTCGGCCGCGGTATTGGTCAGCAGCACCGCCAGCGCCTGCCGCGCGACCCGCTCGGGATAGCGTCCCGCCCACGCCTGCAGGGTCATGCCGCCCAGGCTGTGGCCGACCAGCACGGCTCGCTGTCCGGGGGCGAGCGCGGCGTCGAGCACCGCGGCCAGATCGTCGGCCAGCAGGTCCGTGGTCAACTCGCTCGACCCGTATTCGCTCTCGCCGTGGCCGCGCTGATCGTAGGCGATCACTCGATAGTCGCCGGCGAACGCGTTGATCTGCGGGTTCCAGTATTCGAGGCAGCAGGTCCAGCCGTGGACCAGCACGACGACGGGACGATCCGACGGACCGTAGGCGTGAACTCGCAGCCGTGCCCCGTCGCCTGCCCGGACCGGAATCACCTCATGGCGCACGGTCGGGGGATTGAACGCGGCGGTCCGGTAGGTACGGGAACGCAAGTCGGCGCTGTGCGCGGCGCGCAAGCTCCGGAGCAGCCCCGGGAAGCTGGTCAACGCGGTCGGCAGCATGGCACGCATCGGACACTCCTTTGTGTTACTGATAGATACAGTAACCCCGATTCGCACCGCTTGCTAGTGCAAGCACCCTTATCCGTCGGCGAACTCGCCTCTCACCAGCGCGGACCTCGCTGCACCTCGTCCACCTTGGGCCGGACGTCGGCCAGGTAGATGCCCGTCGCGATGATGGCCGCGAAGGAAAGCAGGCCCAGACCTGCCGGGAAGAGAACGAGCACGAGCACGGCCGCCCCGAGAATCGCCAGCCAGATCGGCTTGGTCAGCTTGTCCACCGCGGTGAACGCGTCCGGACGCTGACGCACGGCGTGGATCAGCGCGAAAATCGTCGCACCGAGCGCCGCCAGCCACAGCACCAGCAGGATCATCCCGGTCAAACCGTGCACCATATTCACCCCACCCATCATAGAAGCAACGCCCCCGCACACCAGGGGTGTACGAGGGCGTCGGGCAGCCTCAGCGGCGTATCGGTCAGGCCTTCTTGGGGGCGGCCTTCTTCGCCGGAGCCTTCTTGGCGGCGGTGGCGGTGGCGGGAGCGGCCTTCTTGGCCGGAGCCTTCTTCGGCGCGCCGTTCACGACGGGAGCCGCGGCGGGCTCGGTGGTCACCTCGACGACCTCGGCCTCTACGACCGGCGCCGGATCGGCCACCTGCTCGGCCTCGGTCTCGACCTTGGCCGGGCGGCCGAGCAGTCCGTTGACGCGCTCGAGCACGTCCTCGGCGCGGCTCACCGCGTCGCCGTAGATGGTCTCGACCTTGCCGATCCGCTCCTCGACGAGGTGGTTGGCGCGCAGCCGGTCGATGGCTTCCTCACCGCGGACGGCGAGGTCGGCGTAGATGTCGAGCGCCTGCCGGTAGTACCTCTCGGCCAGCGTGCGCAGCTCCTCGGCGGTGAACTTCTCGCGCAGCTCGGCGAGGTCCTCCGGGAGTTCCGACGGCAGCCCGGACAGCCGCTCGCGCAGCGACTCGAACTGCGCCTGCACGTCGGCGGGGACGTTGGCGAAGCGCTCGCGCGCCTCCTCCACCCGGGCCTGCACCTCGGTGGCGACCGCACGCTCGCGCACCTGCGCGACGACGTCGTTGACGGCGGTGTAGAGGGCGTCACCCGCGCCGACGGTGGCGAGTAAGGGCTTGGTGACGGTGGCGTTCTTCTCGGTCATTGTGTTTCGTTCTCCTGGCGTGGCGGAGTGTCGGTTGTCGTACGCGGAACGTCGCTGTCCCATACGTCCCCCCCTGCCTCGTTTCCTCCGTTTTCCCGGCGAAACGATTCATAGATGTCCAGCAGCACCTGCTTCTGCCGCTCACTGATGAACGTGTCGGCGAGCAGTGCGTCCCGGACCGGACTGTGCGGCCGCTGCTCGAGATAGCCAGCCCGTACGTACAAGACCTCCGAGGAGACCCGCAGCGCCTTCGCGATCTGCGTGAGCACTTCGGCGGACGGGTTACGCAGTCCGCGCTCGATCTGACTGAGGTACGGATTGCTCACCCCCGCCAGCTGGGCGAGCTGGCGTAGCGAGACTTGCGCGGCTTCGCGCTGCGCCCTGATGAAGCCTCCGATGTCGTGCGCCGCACTGACGACGCGCCCTCCTCGTTCGCCGACGCCGGACGAGTGCTCGTCCGATCTGTCGGTGTACTCGGCGGAAACCTCGGGCTGGTCTGCCATCACTCACCTTCTGGCGGTTTGTACGGGTTCGATTCTAGGTCAGGGTGCTAGCTATTGCAAGCAGTCTGCTAGCAGCGACTGGGCAAACGTTCCGCGTGCCGTGGATCAACCGCCGAACATCAGATGCGAAATCGTGTAGATCGCCAGTCCGGCAAGCGAACCGACGACAGTTCCGTTGATGCGGATGAATTGCAGATCCCGGCCGACCTGCAATTCGATCTTCTTGCTCGCTTCGTCGGCATCCCACCGGGCAACCGTGTCGGTGACCAGGGTGCTGATCTCACCCGCATAGTTTTCCACCAAGTAGCGAGCGCCGCGGTCGATCCAGCCGTCGACGTTGGCGCGCAGGTCCGCGTCGTCGCGCAATCGCTCCCCGAGCTGCTGGACGTTCTCGGCGACCTTGCGCCGCAACGTGCTGCCCGGATCGTCGGCGGATTCCAGGATCAGCCGCTTCGCCGCGCGCCAAGTGGCCGAGGCCAAACCGGTGATCTCCTCGCGACCCATGATCTGCGCCTTGATGCGTTCGGCCTTCTTGATCATGGCGTCGTCATATTGCAGGTCCTCGGCGAATTCCTCCAGGAAGCGATTCGCGGCGAGGCGGACTTCGTGCTCCGGATTCGAGCGGACTTTCCAGGTGAACTCGACCAGTTCCCGGTAGATCCGCTCGGAAAGCAGGATGTTGACGAATTTCGGAGCCCACTGCGGCGCGTCCCGCAACACGATCCGGTCGATGGTCTCCTGCGAGCCGAGCGCCCACTGGTGCGCGCGCTCGGCGAGCAGGTCCAGCAGCGCCAGCTGCCGGTTGTCGGCGAGCAGTTCCGCCAGCACCCGCCCGATCGGCGGACCCCACAGCGGCTCGGCGATGCGCTTGACGATCGTGTTGTCGATGACCTGCTCGACATCCTCGTCGCGCAGCACGCCGACGACGGCCCGCAGGATCGTCGAACTCTCCTGCGCCACCCGCGCGGCATGACCGGGATCGGCCATCCAGCGCCCTACCCGCCAGGAGATCTGCGCTGAGTTCACCTTGGCCGACACCACTTCCGGCGCCAGGAAATTCGTGCCGACGAAACTACCGAGACTGGCGCCGAGCTGGTCTTTCTTTCGCCGGATGATCGCCGTGTGCGGAATCGGCAGGCCGAGCGGATGACGGAACAGAGCGGTCACCGCGAACCAGTCCGCCAGCGCGCCGACCATGCCCGCCTCCGAGGCAGCCCGCAGATAGCCGACCCAGTCGCCACCCGCCCCGCGCGATTCGGTCCAGCGGCAGAACAGATAGATCGCGGTGGCCGAGGCGAGCAGGCCGGTCGCGAGCGCCTTCATCCGCCAGAGGTCGCGACGCTTGGCGGCCTCGTCGAGCACGGCGTCGAAGCCGAAGGACGCGGCGGCAGGCGCGGCGGGGGCGTCCAGCACCGCGGTGTTGCCGGGGGCTTTCTCCATACCTCCCATTCTGCTGTGCGCGGCGAAGTAGGCGAGCGGGCGAGCGGATCTCGACACGCCCGACGCGCCCGACGCTGTGGTTCGTACCGCATCCGGGCCCAAACGCGCATATCACGGGTAGCGGGGACCTAAGCTGGTAGCCACCGGAGAAGTTACGAACGAGGGAGCCCACGCTGTCCACCGAAGATCTTGTCGATATCGACGAGCGACCGTCGGCGGTGCGCGGCGGCCGGATGGACGGCCGCAAGCGCCGGTGGCGGCAACACAAGATCGATCGCCGCGAGGAACTCGTCGACGGCACCCTGGCCGCGGTGCGCGCCCGCGGCAGCAACGCGGGCATGGACGAGATCGCCGCGGAGATCGGCGTCTCCAAGACCGTGCTCTACCGCTATTTCTCCGACAAGAACGACCTGGTCCACGCGACCATGCAGCGGTTCATCGAGACCACGCTGATGCCCCGGGTCTACGGCGCGATCAGCCTGGACGCCGACGAGTATCAGCTGGTGCGCTCGGCACTGGCCGAGTACGTCGGCACGGTCGACGAGGACCCGGAGGTCTACCGGTTCATCATGGGCAACGGCTCGGCCGACCAGTCCTCGCTCGCGGAGTTCGAGAAGCTCTTCGCCGAGGTGGTGTGCGCGGTCATCACCGAGCGCGCGCGGGAGCGGGGCGTGCGGACCGAGGGCGCCGCGCTGGCGTCGTACGTGCTGGTCGGCGGCATTCAGCTGGCGACGCACTGGTGGACGACCAACAAGTCGCTGTCGCGCGAGGACGTCATCGACTACCTCACCATGCTCGCCTGGAGCGCCATCGAAGGCATGGCCCGCGCGGGCGGTTCGCCCGCGGCGTTCAACGCCCAGACGCACGTGCTGTCCACCCCTGAGGCGCCCGCGCAGGACTGAACCGGCCCGATCCCCGGGGTGCTAGCTGGGCCGCTTGCTGAAGTTCACCGGCCCTCTCGACTTTGCCGGAACGTTGGCTAGTCTGAACCCGAGCGGTGCGCCGAGTGCGCTGCGTCACCGCCGGCGCCGTACGCGACGGCGGTCTGCGCGGGACACCACGGTCACGCAAGGGGCCGCCTGCGTCCGTCGCTCCGACCGCGGCACCAACGGAGGTACCTCGATGGCGAAGCAAGTACCGACCTCTCGGCTTGCTCGTGGCACCAAGCTGGGTGCGGTGGCAGCCAGTTCGGTGCTTCGCACACAGCGCGCACGGTTGACCATGCGGGGCAGATCCGAAGCCGTCCGGGCGAAGATGGCCGAGGAATCCATGATTCGCACCACCGAGCAGGTGGTCATGGTGCTGGGCACCATGAAGGGCGTCGCCATGAAGCTCGGCCAGATGATGTCGGTGCTCGACCTGGATCTGGTCCCCGAGGACCACCGGGAGCGATTCCAGAAACGCCTGGCCGTGCTGCGCAACGCGGCCCCGACGGTCTCCTTCGCGGCCATGCGCCAGGTGATCGAGGACGATTTCGGCAAGCCGCTCGACGCGGTCTTCGCCGAGTTCGACGCCGAGCCGGTCGCCGCCGCCTCGATCGGCCAGGTCTACCGGGCGCGACTACACGACGGCCGCCAGGTCGCGGTGAAGGTGCAATACCCGGGCATCGACGCCGCGGTGCGCGCGGACCTGAAGAATCTCGCGATGTTCCGGCGCGTGCTGCAATCCGCGATGCCGTGGGTGACGCCCGCGGTGCTGGACGAATTGCGGCTGAACATGGAAGCCGAACTGGACTACCGGGCCGAGGCGGCCACGCAATTGCAGATCGCCGAGCTCTACGCCGAGCATCCGTTCGTCATCGTGCCGCGCTCACTGCCGGAATTCTCCACCACCCGAGTGCTGGTCACCGAGTATGTGCAGGGCAAGGGCTTCGAGGCGATCCGGCAGTTGCCCCAGGCCGAACGCGACCGGATCGGCGAGATCATCTACCGGTTCTACGTGGGGTCGCTGTTCACCTTCAACGAGTTCTGCGGCGACCCGCATCCCGGCAACGTGCTGCTGGCCACGGACGGCCGGGTCGGGTTCCTGGATTTCGGGTTGTTCAACCGGATGGATGCCGAGCACGTGCAGTTCGAGCTGACCTGTCTGCGGGCCGCCGCGGAAGATCGCGCGGAAGATCTGCGCGAGTTGATGATCGAGCGCGGCGTCATCGATTCGCCGCAGGAGATCGGCGCCGAGGAGTGCCTGGAATACGTGCTGGCCGCCTCGGAATGGTGTCTGGTCGACGAGGAGCTGACCATCACCCCCGAACTGGCCAGCGGCGCCTTCCTGCTCGCGGTCGACCCGCGGGCCAGCGAGTTCACCGGCATGAAGCAACAGAATCTGCCGCCGGAGCACCTCTTCTCCCGCCGCGCGGACTTCCTGACCTTCGGCATGCTGGGTCACCTCGGGTGCACCGCCAACTGGCACCGCATCGCCCGGGAGTGGCTCTACGACGAACCACCGGTCACCGAGCTGGGCCGGACCCATCACGCCTGGCTCGCCGACCGTGCCCACACCGCGTCGCAACGGCCGCGGGCGCGCAAGAAGACCACGAAGTAGCCGATCGGCGACACGACCCCAGAACGGAAAACCATGGCAGACACTCGGGAATTCGACCTGGTCCTCTTCGGCGCGACGGGTTTCGTCGGCCAGCTGACCGCGGAGTATCTCCTCGCGGCAGCACCGGAATCCGCGCGGATCGCGCTGGCGGGCCGGTCGCTGGACAAACTGACCGCCGTGCGGGAGGGTCTGGGGCCGAAGGCCGCGAGCTGGGGGCTGGTAGTGGCCGACTCGAAGGACCAGACCGCGCTGGACGAGCTGGCCGCGCGGACCAAGGTCGTGGTCACCACCGTCGGTCCGTATCTGCGCTACGGGATGCCGCTGGTGGGGGCATGCGCCAAGGCCGGAACGCATTACGCCGACCTCACCGGTGAGCCGCTGTTCATCCGCGAGGCCATCGACGCCTATCACGAACAGGCCGTGGCCACCGGCGCGAGAATCGTGAATTCCTGCGGCTACGACTCGATTCCGTCCGATCTGAGCGTGTACCAGCTCTACCGCCGCACGGTCGAGGACAACGCCGGTGAGCTCGTCGACACCACGCTGGTCGCCTCGTTGAAGGGCGGTGTCAGCGGCGGCACCATCGATTCCGGCCGCGCCATGATGGAGGCGGTCGCCGCCGATCCGGCCAAAGGCGCGGTGCTGTCGCATCCGTATTCGCTGAGCCCGGACAAGTCGATGGATCCCGATGTCGGCCGCCAGTCCGATCAGGCGCTGGCCCGGGCGAGCGCGATCGACCCGAGTCTGGACGGATGGGTGAGCACGTTCGTCATGGCCGCGCACAACACCAAGATCGTGCGCCGCACCAATGGGCTGCTCGGCTGGGTGTACGGCAAGAACTTCCGCTACCGCGAAGTGATGAGCGCGGGGAAATCGCGGGTCGCGCCACTGGTCGCGGCGGGCGTGGCCGGCGGCATCGTGGCGGGTCTGACCGCGGGCGCGCTGCTGTCGCGGGCCGCCGCGGGCCGCAAACTGCTGGACCGCGTGCTGCCCAAGCCGGGGACCGGGCCCAGCGAGGAGGCCCGCAAGAGCGGTTGGTTCACCATGAAGACGTTCGCGCACACCACTTCGGGCGCGAAGTACGTGGCCACCTTCTCCGGCGCTGGCGACCCGGGATATCAGGCCACCGCGGTGCTGCTCGGCGAGAGCGGCCTGTGCCTGGCGTTCGACACCGGCAAGCAACCCGAACTCGCGGGCATCCTCACTCCCGCGGCGGCGATGGGCGACGCGCTCACCGACCGGCTGCGCGCGGCGGGCATGACCATCACGGTCGAGCGTGCCTGAGGTCGCACGCCGGTGAATCTCGCACGCAAGACGATGAATGCCCCGGCCCTCGCCGCGGTGTACGAACGAGCCTGGCGGCCGACGCTGTTCTATCTCGCCAGCGGGCGCACGACCGCGGCGGACCGGCGCGACGCGGTCGCCACGCTGCGGCTCGGCGGCGCGCAGAAGGTTCTCGACATCGCCTGCGGGCCGGGCAATTTCACCAGATACCTGAGCGAGGCGCTGTCGGGTGACGGCTACGCGATCGGTTTGGACTACTCCGAACCGATGCTGGCGCGCGCCGTCGCCGACAACGCCGGACCGCGCGTCGGGTATCTGCGCGGGGACGCGCGCAGGCTCCCGTTCGCGGACGGAACTTTCGACGCGGTCTGCTGTTTCGGCGCGCTCTACCTCATTCCCGACCCGCTCGTCGCCGCTCGGGAGATGATCCGCGTCCTCGCTCCCGGTGGCCGCATCGCCATCACCACCAGCCACCGAGCCCCCAACCCCGTCGGCGAGGTGAGCCGCGTGGTCGGCGGCTTGAGCGGTCTGCGGGTGTTCGGCACCCGGACGTTCCCCACCCTCTTCGCCGAACACGGCTTGGTGGAGATCGACCAGCGGGTCCATCGCCTGCTCCAGTACGTCAGCGCGACGAAACCGGCTTAGCCCCGGCGCTGCTCACCGGTGACGGCTCGGATCAGGAATTCGAGTTTGTCCACGGTGTGATCGAGCGGACGGATGCTGCGTTCGGCCCGGCACATCGCCACCGTGCCCTCCATCGCGGCAACGACCAGGGTGGCGGTCTGCTCGGCGTCGATCTCGCTCGCGCCGTGCTCGCGCAACGACCGTGCCAGCATTCCGGTCCAGTTCTCGAACGCGGCGGCGGCGGCACGCTGCGGTTGGTCGTCGTCGCCCGGATCTTCGATCGCGACGGCGAGCACCGGGCATCCTGCCTGGAAGTCGCTGTCCAGCACCACCTTTCGCCACATGTCCACAAATGACCGCAGACCGGCGACCGGCCCGGCCGCAAGCCCCCCGGCGAGTTTGCGGGCGGCCAGCGCGTCGGTGAACCGAACCGCTTCGGCGGCCAGTTGCGATTTGCCGCCCGGGAAATAGTGGTAGGTGGAGCCCAGCGGCGCCTGGGCGTGCTTGGCGAGTTCCCGCACGCTGGTCGCGTTCAGGCCGCGGCGGCGGATCATGTCGGCCGCGCCGGCCACCATCCGCTCCCGCGCCTGCGGCGTCTCGGCCATCGCTTCTCCTCCCTTGCTCATGACGACTGTCATAGCGTACCGTGCAGGAGTTATAACGATCGTTATAGACGCCGGTATTCGTTTCGAATGGAGTTCGACATGCCGATGATCCAGCTGACCCTGCCCACCGGAGTCCTGTCCGCCGATACTCGCGCCGCGCTGCGCGGCAGGCTCGCGTCCACCTTGCTGAAGTGGGAGGGAGCGCCCGACGCGGCGTTCTTCCGCGCGCTGGCCTGGAGCCGCATCGATGAGGTCCCGGCAGGCGCTTTCGGCAGCGACGAGGACGAGCTGCCGAGATTCCGGGTCGACGTCACCGTGCCCGCGGGGGCACTGTCCGATCGCCGCAAAGAGGGCCTGATCAAGGAGGTGACCGCGGACGTCTCGGCCGCGGCGGGACTCGGCGACGCCGACGGCTTACGAGTGTGGGTGCTCATTCACGAACAGCCCGAAGGCACCTGGGGCGCCGCCGGGAACGTGGTCCGCTTCGCTGAGCTGGCCGCTGTGGCCAAAGGTCAGCGCGCCGATGCGTGAGCCGCGCCTTCTCGAGCCATCCGCCACAGCTGTCTGTCGCTGCCTCGACCGCGGCTCACCATCTGAGAGTGCGGGCGCGAGGGGATCAGGGCGTGGGCGGGGCCGCGCCGAGATCGACCATGCGGTGGAGGATGGCAGGGGCCAAGGCCAATTCGAATTCGGTTCCGCTACTTTCGAAGACGAAGGCCAAGTAGTCGTCGCGAGCTAGTGGGGCCAAGCGGACCGAGCACTGCTCCCCCACGACCACCCAGCCGCCGACGGTCAACTGATCGGACATCGCCACTCCCCACCCTCCGACACTTCCGACAAGTGGACTATGCCAGTTGCGGGCTCGGGGTGTCAACGGCGGAAATCGGCCGCTGAGCTGGTGAAATACTCCTGTGCGCACCACTGGCCGGGCGGATGGGTGATCTCACGGTACTCGAGCGCGACGCGCCCGGCGTCGAGGCCGACGCGGCGCACCACCAACACCGCAGCCGGGTGTGGGAGCGCGAGGTGGCGGCGTTCGTCCTCCGTGGCCAGCCGGGCGCCGACGCTCTCGCGCACGACCGTGGTGACGCGACCGACCGCCGATTCCAGGTAACGCCGGACTTCACAGGGCAACGGATCGGAGCCGAGCAGGAGGGTGGCGGGTTCGGCGAATCCACCCGGAAACCAGCAGGTGATCAGCCGCGTGCCCGCGGAACCCGACTCCCGCAGCGTTGTTCGCACGATCACCCGGCTTCGCGCGGGCACGCCGAGCGAGTCGGTCACCTCTCGTGGCCCTTCGACCACCTCCGCGCGCAGCACGGTCACCGACTCGCCCGCGAGCGCGGACGATCCGTATCGGGGCGCGCTTTCGCGCATCAGCACGCCGCGTTCGGCGACATAGGTGCCCGATCCACGGCGGGTCTCCACGATTCCCTGTCGGCGCAGGACATTCAGCGCCTTGGCGGCGGTGGGTCGTGCCACCTTCCAGCGCGCCGCGAGCTCCCGTTCGGAGGGCACCTCGGCGCCGGGAGCCAGCTCGCCGCTCTCGATCAGCCCCAGCAGATACGCCGAGATCCTCAGGTATTTCGGATATACGTCATGGATTTCGGCCACCGGTCGCCCTCCCCTGCCGACACCGCCCCTCGGACCGCTGGCCAGTGTAACAACGGCGCGCGGGGTCGCCGGGGGCCTCGCACAAGCCGGTACCGAGTCGGTCCACGGTGTTGTACCGACCGGTAAAGTGCGGATCCAGTACAGCGCGGTACGAACAGGACCGAGCGGAAGGGGGCTTCCACGTGGCGGTACCCGATACCGGACAGGGGACGGCGCGAGAGCTGTACGCGGCGGCCATCGGCGCGGGCGGGGGCGAACCGTTCGAGCTGGACACCGCGGTGGCGGAGAATCTCGCCGCGGCGTGCGACAAGCTGGTCGACGATCTGGGTCGCGTGATGACCGACCAGCACTTGGTCACCGACGTGACCGGCTTCCCGGATCTGCCCACCGGACATGGCCTCACCCGCGGATTCGCCGACAAAGGACGGCAATACCTGGACACCCTCGCGGCGTTCCAGGAAACCGCGCTGCTGTTCAAGGCCGCATATCTCGCCGCGGCCAACCGGCTGGCCGAGGCCGAAGCGGCCAACCAGGCCGCGCTGCGGCTGATCGCCGAATACCTGGAGCCCCGATGAGCGGGCCTCCGCACGCCGGGATCGACTGAGGGGGACGAAGAATGGCAGACTCCGCAGCACGGGCCGCCGCCGACGACATCCGGCAGGAGCTGGCCGGATTCACCGCTGGTGCGACCGATCCCGCCTACGCGCCGGATCGAGAGCTGTTCGGCGCCTACACCCATCAGCAGATATGGGACCTGGTGCACGAAACGCTCGACCCGGCGGCGCTCGGCCGGGTCGCCGCGGCGTGGCACACCAACGCCGCCGCGATGGCCGAAGCGTTCCAAGCCTTCTCCGATGCCACCAACCGGGAGTTCGCACGCTGGTCCGGCCGGGCAGCCGACGCCGCCGTGGGTGCGACCAGGCAGTTCGTCCGCGCGGGCGAGGAGGCTCACGACGTGTGCCGGGCGGTCGCGCGGCTGATGGAGTTGAATAGCGATGCCGCGCAAACGGTCCGGGGCGCGATCGCGCCACCGCAGCGGTATCGGCCACTGGCGGACCCGGCCGCCGAAGCGGTTTACGGTGGAAAACGTAGGATGGAACACGATAGTGCGGCGGCAGACATCGAGGCGGATGTCCGGGACACGATGACTTACGTCTACACCCCGACGATGCCCGCCACCGGCGACCGCGTTCCCCAATTCCCCCAGCCACACGAAGGCTCGACCGCCGACAACGGCGCACCCGCTGATCCGGACTCCGTCCGCGGAGGCGGCGCACGGTGAAATGGGTGCTCACCCCGGACGAATTCACGCATGTCTGGACGAACGAAACGAGCCTGGACCGTAGGCCCTACCCGGTCAACATGGTCCCCTCGGCTACCGTGCGCACCGAATCGGAGTATCACGCCCTCGGTTTGCCGCAGCGCTTCTCCCGGCAGGCCGACCCCGATCTGGCCGCCGCGCTGATGCTCTGCGCGCGCCACGACGCGACCACCATCACCGTCTCCGGCGAGCGTTCCGCGGCGTCGCACAACGGCAGCGCGGCGGAACCCGTACGGATTCTCGCGTTCGCCGCGGTGGTGCACAACCACGCGAGCATCCTGGTCGCCACGCCGGACCGGGTGACCGTGCACATGTGCCATGTCCGGGCAGTCGGCGAACGCCTGGTGCAGATCATCGGTTCGGCGCGGCCGGGCAGACTCGCCCCGATGCGTGAGCCGCAGGACGCCGTGCTCAGTCCGGACCGCACCGAGCCGTTCGTCACCAACGGCCAGCGCGGCGCGGCGAAATTCCGCCGAACCCTGCGCAAGCCGGTGGACGGGCGCGGCTTCATCACCGTCACGGTGGAGCCGGAGAATCCCATGTCCCCACCCACCCGCCACCGCACCTGGCTGGACTTCACCGGTGACGGGCGCTACCTGCTCACCACAGCGCACGATCTCATCCTGACCCCCGTATCGGACGAGGAGTTCGCCGCCCAACTCCTGCGCCTCGCGCAGATCTGACCACTCGCGACTACCGCGGGTAGGTTCGGAACATGTCGAAGCTGTGGACGGTCACACCTACCGAGGCCCTGAAAGCGGACGGGTTGCGAGTCGCCGAGCTGGACACCTCCGGGCGCCCTGGATTCACCGGCGACAAGAAGACAGGCCTCGAACTGCTCGCCGAACGCAGCGTGGTGCTGTCGGATCTGCAGGAGAAGCTGTACGCCAACGGCCGGTCCGGCGGCGACCGGCGCAGCGTGTTGCTGATCCTGCAGGGCATGGACACCGCGGGCAAGGGCGGCATCGTCCGGCACGTGATCGGATCGGTAGATCCGCAGGGCGTCGACCACGCCGCGTTCGGCGTGCCGACGCGGGAGGAGCGGCGTCATCACTACCTGTGGCGCATCCGCAAGGCGCTGCCGCGCGCCGGTCAGCTCGGCGTGTTCGATCGCTCGCACTACGAGGACGTGCTCGTGGTGCGAGTGCACAATCTGGTGCCGCCCACCGTGTGGGAGCCGCGCTACGAGGAGATCAACACCTTCGAGCGCGAACTGGTGGACGAGGGCATCTCGCTGGTGAAGGTCGCGATGTTCGTCTCGCTCGACGAACAGAAGAGGCGGCTGGCCGAGCGGCTGGAACGTCCGGACAAATTTTGGAAATTCAACCCCTCCGACATCGATGAGCGCGCGTTCTGGCCCGCCTACCAGGAGGCATACCAGGCGATGCTGGAACGCACGTCCACCGAGTACGCGCCCTGGTACGTCGTGCCCGCCGACCGCAAGTGGTTCGCCCGCCTCGCGGTGACCGAACTGCTGATCGCGGCGCTGGAGCGGCTGGAGTTGGATTGGCCCCCGGCGAAGTTCGACGTCGAGCGGCAGAAGCAGCGGCTGGCGCAAGCCTGAGTCGACACGTCCTGTTGTCGGGCCCCAAGCGGCTCGCGCAAGACCACATCGCCGTGCTCCAGTCCGCCGGAGCCAGGCCGCCCCGCTCGACGTAGATCTCCGATGCCGTCCCTTCGAGCTGTCCGCCGGCGCGGCCGGGGCGGCCTGCGGCGCGGGGTTCCAGCTCCGAGTAGGCGAGTGCGCTGCCGACGACGTGGTCGCGGTGCCGCTGACCCGGCAGCGGATGCGCGTCGGGGGCCTGGACGCACTCCTAGCTGCTCACGGGACCAGAGGCCGGACCTCCTCGGCGACGAACCGGAGGAAGGCGGCGGGATCCGGATCGTCGGCCGTGGTCTGGAGCACGACGGTGTCGGCGCCCGCTTCGGCGAGCATGGTGACCGCCGCGGCGATCGCCTGCGCGTCACCGGCCACACCCGCGCCCGGCGCGTGCGCCGGAGTGCGTTCGGCGGCCAGGCGCGCGTCGGCCTCGGGGCCGGTGACAGCCAGCAGATTCGCCACCACGTGGTGGTGATCGGTGCGCCCCGCGGCGGCGCGGCCCTCGTCGATCAGCGTGCGGGCGGCCCGCACACCGCCGGCATCGGTGATCGAATCGAGCAGGGTGCCGTCGGCGTGCTCGCCGGACAACCGGATCGAGCGTGGGCCGCGCGCGCCCGCGTAGACCTTCGGCGCGGTCGCGGGTGGCCAGTCCAGCGCGACGTCGTCGAGATGCACATAGCGGCCGGAGACGGTGACCCGCTCGCCGCCCAGGAGAGCGCGCAGCGCGGCCAAGTGCTCGCTGAGCAATGTCACCGGCGATTCGACGCGGCCGCCGACCTGAGCCATCCAGCTCTGCACACCGTGTCCGACGCCGAGAGTCAGCCGGGCGGGGAACAGACGATGCAGCGTGGCGGCCTCCATGGCGGTGAGAGCGACGTTGCGCAACGGCACGGGTAGCAACCCGATACCGACGCGCAACCGCTCGGTCCACGCCAGTACCGCGGCAGCGCTGGCGATTCCGCTTTCCAGGAAGCAGTCCTCCCACAGCCACAGTTCCTCCAGGCCCGTGGCCTGGGCCACCTGAGCCGCCTCGCGCAGCAGTTCGGGTGGATTTTGCGGGCGGAACACAGCACCGAGAACAGTCATCCCACCATTCCTACCCGCCGAGCCCGGCGGACGCGGGTTTTCTCGCGTGGAGACGGCCGACACGGCCGCGCTCAGGGTAGCTGCCGGGCGAAACGCGAGTTCGGTCGATGTGCCGTCCAGTCGGGGTCGCCGATTCGTCCGGTGTGGACGAATTCCCCCCAATACCGCCGGGTTCGGATGCCCAGCGCGTCGATCTCGGCGGGGGTGAGCGGCGCGAGCATCGGCGCCGCGCGCCATGTATCGGCGTCGCCGAACAACAGCGGCAGGTCGACGCAGTGGCAGGCGCCGTACGGGTTCGCCGGATGCAGCCGTCCCACGCGGTAACAGTAGACGGTGGCGCCGGCATCGACCAGCTCGTCGGCAAAGCGGAAAAGTCCTTCCTCGAACGCTTTTCGCCCGATCAGGCGCTGCCCCGCCGAGTCGAGCCTGCCCCCGATCCCGGGCAATCGCCGCAGCCTGCCGAAGACCGGGTGCGGGCCGCCGTAGAACGCGCGCGCTTCCTCGGCCGCGCAACCGAGCACCACCGGCAGTCCGCCCGCCGCGTCCCGCACCGCCTGTCGCCACTCGCGCTCGCCGGGCAGCGGGCCCGCATCGGCTACGGGCAAGAAGGGCGGTGCGGAGTTCAGTGCTGCCGGTCCCGCCGCGCGGCGCACCGTACGACCCTGCGCGGCGAGCAGGTCGGACACCGGCGCGGTGAACGGATCGGCGCCGAGTTCGGCGAGGAACATCGCCCCCGTCCGCTCGGCTTGCCGGTGGTTGTGGAATCCGACGCCGAAGGGAGCGCTCTGCACGATCGCCTGGGCGAACAGCGGCCTCGCTTCCGCGATGCCCAGCAGCGCGACGACCGATTGCGCGCCCGCCGACTGCCCCGCCACCGTGACCCGCCGCGGATCGCCGCGGAACTCGGCGATGTGCTCGCGCACCCACCGCAGCGCCGCGATCTGGTCGCACAGCCCGAGATTCCCCGCCGAGACGCCCGGCGCGCGAAGGTAGCCCAGCACGCCGAGCCGGTAGCTCACCGACACCACCACGACGCGCGTCTCACGCACGAGCCGGTCCGCGTCGTACAGGTTCCATTGCCCGCTGCCCGCGAGGTATGCGCCGCCGTGCAGCCACACCAGCACCGGACAGCTGCCCGGTTCAGCGCCCGCTGGGATGGTGACGGTTAGCGCCAAGCAGTCCTCCGACTGCTCGAGCGGGTCCGCCCGCCCGATCACCCCCTCGAGCCGTCCGGGCAGTTGGGGTGCGACGGCGTAGCGGCGCGTCGCGTCGTACACCCCCGTGTGTGCCGCGACCGGCTCCGGCGCACCGAATCGCTCGGCCCGCGCGTAGGGGATCCCGCGGAACACCACGGCCGAGCCGCGGGTCTCGCCCCGCCAGCGCCCCGAGGGCGCGACCACGTCGTTCATGCCTCTCTCACCTTCTATCGCAAGTCTACTTGCGATAGCACCACGCTAAGGCTCGAAGGCGAAACAACGCAAGAGGAGTTGCGATAATCGACGCATGAGTGACTCCCCCGCGCAGATCCGTGGTGCGCGCCTGCAGAAGGCAGTGCTCGACGCGACACTGGCCCGCATCGAGTCGGCGGGCATCGGCAACGTGCGCGTCGCCGACGTGGCCGCGGACGCCGGCGTGCACGAGACCTCGATCTACCGACGGTGGAAAACGCTGCCTCGGCTGCTGCTGGACGCGCTGCTGTCCCGAGTGGCCGAGGAGATCCCGCTGCCGGACACCGGGTCGCTGCGCGTCGACCTGGAGCGGTTCATGACCGATCTCATCCGGTTCGCGCGGACACCGTCCGGCCAGGCCCTGATCCGGGGCACCGTGATCGCCGAGTCCGATCCCGAGGTCGACGCCGCACGGCGCGAATTCTGGGTACGGCGGCTGTCGGCGTCGGAGGAGATCGTCCGGCGCGGTATCACCCGTGGCGATGTGGCCGCGACGGTGGACCCTCGGCTGACCATGCTGACCCTCGGCGGACTGGTCCACCTGCACGTCACGCAAATCGGCGCGGAACTGCCGCCCGGCTTGGCCCGCGACGCCGTCGACCTCGTCCTCGGCGGCATCACGCCGCGTTGAGCGCGTCTTCTCGGCACGCTCCCGCCCGGTATCAGCGACCGTAGGCGGGATGTTTCGGAATCTCTCAGGTACGCCGACGATGATGACCGCGTGTGGCCCGATCACCCGGCAAGGTGGTCGGCGGATCTACCATCGTGGCGGTAGGAAACCGTCCGGCGAGCGAAAGGCGTGGTGAGCGCACGGTGAGCAAAAACCAGGGTGGGAAGTCGAACCCGCTGCTGGCGGCGGAACGCGCCGACCGCAACCGCAAGATCTTGATCCAGGTGGCCGTCGCCGCCGTGCTCGTCGGGTTGATCGCGGCCATCGGCATCGGCATCGCGGTGCAGAAGGCCCGCAAGGACGACCCGGGCCCCACCCCGTCCATCGCCGCGACCGGCGCGGCGAACGCGGGCCCGGTGGCCGCCTCGATCACCGACAGCGGCGCGGTCCGGATCGGCAAGCCGGACGCGAAGGTCAGCGTGCGCGTCGTCGCCGACCTCCAGTGCCCCGCCTGCAAGGCCTTCGAGTCGGCCAACGGTCAGGTGCTCACGGACGCGGTGAACAACGGCACCGCCGTCGTCGAGTACAACATCATCGCCTTCCTGGACAAAGCCTCCACCACGCGCTACTCCTCGCGCGCGGGCAGCGCCTCCTACTGCGTCGCCGAGGCCGACCCCACCAAGTACCAGGACTGGCTGAAGGCCATGTTCGCGCAGCAGCCGCCGGAGGGCGGCGCGGGGCTGTCCGACGACCAGCTCGTCCAGATCGCCAGGAGCGTCGGCTATACCGACGACGCGGTCGCGCAGTGCATCACCGAGCACAAGTACGACAAGTACATCCAGGCCCGCACCAAGGAAGTGCTGGAAAGCGGCATCCAGTCCACCCCGTCGGTGTTCGTCAACGGCAAGAAGGTCGAGTCCAGCCAGGAGATCTTCGGACCCGGCGGCCTCGCACCCGTGATCAGCGCCGCCGCTGCCCAGTGATCACCGCGGGGCCGCGCGCCGCGTGGGTGCTGCTGGTCGGCGGACTCGCCGGCTGGCTGGCCGCCGTCGCGCTGACGGTGGAGCGGTTCAAGCTGTTCACCGACCCCGGCTACACCCCGTCGTGCAGCATCAACCCGATCCTGTCCTGCGGGTCGGTGATGGTGACCGACCAGGCTTCGGTCTTCGGGTTCCCGAACCCGCTGATCGGCGTCGTCGGGTTCTCCGTCGTCGTCACGCTCGGCCTGCTGTCGGTGGCCGGGGTCGGCTTCCCACGCTGGGTCTGGGGCAGCCTGTGGCTCGGCGCCCTGCTCGGGGTCGGCTTCGTCTGCTGGCTGATCTTCGAAAGCCTCTACCGGATCAACGCGCTGTGCCCGTACTGCATGGTGGTCTGGGCGATCATCACGCCGCTGCTCGCGGTGTGCACCGATCAGCTGTGGGGAGGCTCGCGCGGTCCGCTCGGCGTGCTCGCCGAATGGCGCTGGACGATCGTCGCGCTGTTCTTCGCGGTCGTGCTGCTGCTGGTGTTCCTGCGTTTCCAGGACTACTGGTTGTCGCTGGTCTGATCCGCCGGTTCAGTTCGGCGGGCCCGCGACCAGGACCACGGCTACCGTGCGCGCCCCGTGTGCGCCGGTGACGCCCAACCGGACGGTGTCGTTCGGCTTGCGCGTGTTCAGCGCGGCGCGCAGGGACTGCGCACTGCTGACGGCGTGACCGTCGATCGAGGTGATCACGTCACCTGAGGCGAGACCGGCGGCGTAGGCGGGCATGCCGTAGATCGCCACGTCCACGCGCGCTCCCGTGCCGACGGGCAGCGCGTTGGAAACGAGCACACCGAGGGTTGCCGTCGGGCCGATGTGCACGGTGTCGGTCGGGGTGCCGGAGCGAATCTGCTGGACCACTCGCATCGCGGCGTCGATCGGCACCGCGTAGCCGTTCGCCGGCTCGTCCGCCGCGCGCGCCCCGTCACCGGATGCCGCGGCGATGACACCGACCACGTGCGCCTTCCGGTCGACCAGAGCTCCGCCGGATTGGCCGGGAGTGACCGCCGCCGCGACCTCCAGCATCCCGCTGAGCGCTTTGCGCGACAGATCGGCGGCGTTGACCGCCACGATCGCGCTGTCCAGGTCGGTGAGCGGGCCGTGCACCGCGGTCGGCGCGCCACCGGTCCCGCCCGCGTTGCCGATCGCGAGGACCTCCTCACGCAGGCGCAATCCGGCCGAACTGCCGATCGTCGCGATCGGCAGCTCGGCGGCGTCCAGGTCGAGCAGCGCGATGTCGGCCTCCGCGTCGTAGCCGAGCACGACCGCGTCGTAGACCTTCCCGTTGCCGACGTCGGTGACGGTCACGGTATCCGCGCCTTTGACCACGTGGTGGCTGGTGAGCACCTCGCCGTCGGCGGTGAGGACGATGCCGGACCCCGCCGCGCCGGGCCCGGACCGCTCGGTGGAGGCGTTGACGTTGACCAGCGCCGGACGCACCGCCGCGGTGACCAGTCCCGGGTCCAGCGGATCGGGCGGGGCGAACGCGACCGAGGCCGGGGCCCCAACGGTGCGATTGTGATCGGGCAACTCGCCGCGATACCCGAGGAAAGCGACGACCGTGAGCACGAAGGTGACGACGAGCACGAACACCCGGCCACCGCCCGGCGTGCGCCGCGCCCCGGTCCACTGCTGCCGTTCTTCGTCCATGGCTCTCCCGCCTCGGCCGAACCGCTCACCGATTCCATTGTCCCCACCAGACGCCGCCGAAGATCATCGAACCGGGGACCGCGCCCGAAAAATACCCCGTGACCGCGCCGTTCTCGTGTCCCAGTTGGCAACCGCACCCATGCGACGGTAGGCATGTCCTCATGAGCACAGCCGCCGCCTACGCCCTGAACGCCCCCGAGGGCTCGTTCGAGAAGGTCACGATCCAACGCAGGGACCTGGGCCCGCACGATGTGCTGATCGACATCAAGTTCGCGGGTATCTGCCACTCCGACATCCACACCGCGCGAGGCGAGTGGGGCCGGACCCGCTACCCCTGCGTGCCGGGGCACGAGATCGCGGGCGTGGTCGCCGCGGTCGGGTCCGCGGTGTCCAGGCACCGGGTCGGTGATCGTGTCGGCGTCGGATGCATGGTCGGTTCCTGCGGGGTGTGCGCACCGTGCCTGGCCGACGAGGAGCAGTACTGCGCCGCGGGCGCGACCATGACCTACAACACCGTGGTCGACCCGGCGGTGCAGCCGGGCGGGCACACCCTCGGCGGTTACTCCACGCAGATCGTGGTGACCGAGAACTTCGTGGTCGCGATCCCCGAGGGCATCGGCCTGGATGTCGCCGCGCCGCTGCTGTGCGCGGGCGTCACGCTGTACTCGCCGCTGCGGCACTGGGGCGCCGGACCGGGCAAGAAGGTCGCGATCATCGGCATGGGCGGGCTCGGCCACGTCGGGGTGAAGCTCGCCGCCGCCATGGGCGCCGAGGTCACGGTGCTCAGCCACTCGCTGAGCAAGCAGGACGACGGCAAGCTCTTCGGCGCCGCCGCCTACTACGCGACCGGCGACGAGCGGACCTTCCGTGAGCTGCGCGGCCGGTTCGACCTGATCCTCAACACGGTGTCGGCGGACCTGCCGATGGACGCCTACTTACGCCTGCTCGCTTTGGACGGCACCCTGGTGCTGCTCGGTCTTCCCGAGAACCCGTTGACCGTCCGGCCCTTCCACCTCGCCGCGTACCGGCGCTCGCTGGCGGGCTCGTCGATCGGCGGCATCGCGCAGACCCAGGAGATGCTGAACTTCTGCGCCGAGCACGGCATCGGCGCGGAGATCGAGTTGATCGCCGCCGACGAGATCGATGGCGCCTACGACCGGGTCGTGGCCAGCGACGTGCGCTACCGTTTCGTCATCGACATATCGACCATGTGAGCCTGCTCGCCCACCGGCGCGGCCACGCGGTGTCCGGCCGCTAACCGAACGCGGCGTGGGTACTTTGACCTTGTGTCTGTGGAGGACGAAGACGAGACGCCACCACCCGACAACGGTGGAGGCCGCGGCATGCCGCCGTGGGTGCCGCGAGCATTCCTGCTGGCGGCGGCGACGATCACCGGACTGCTGGCGGCCTTCTGGGTGCTGGAGCGCCTGCAGGGTCTGCTGACGGTTCTGCTCGTCTCGCTATTCCTCGCCTTCGCGATCGAGCCCGCGGTGAACTGGCTGGCGCGGCGCGGCATGCGGCGTGGGCCGGCGACCGGATTGGTGTTCCTGGTGATGACGGCCCTCGTCGTCGCCTTCCTCTGGACCCTCGGCGCGCTGCTGGTCGAGCAGGTCACCACTCTGGTCGAGAACGCCCCCGAATACGCGGACCGGGGCGTGGAGTGGATCAACAACACCTTCAAGACGGATGTGTCCAGCACCGACATCCAGAAGTACGCCACCGACTGGAGTTCCACCCTGGAGGGTTACCTCACCGGACTGGCGGGTGACGTGTGGGGCATCGGCACCGCCGCGCTCGGCGCGCTCTTCCAGGGCCTCGGCATCCTGCTGTTCACCTACTATTTCGCCGCCGACGGTCCGCGCATCCGCACTGCCGTCTGCTCGCTGCTGCCGCCGCGGCGTCAGCGGCATGTGTTGCGCGCCTGGGATATCGCGGTGGAGAAAACCGGCGGCTACATCTATTCGCGAGCTCTGCTCGCACTCTTCTCCACGCTCGCGCACTACGTGGTGCTGCGCGTGCTGGACGTGCCATCCGCGTTCGCCCTCGCGCTGTGGGTCGGCGTGGTCTCCCAGTTCATCCCCACGGTCGGCACCTATCTCGCCGGTGCGCTGCCGGTCATCGTGGGGCTGGTGCACGGCCCGAGCACCGCGCTGTGGATTCTCGGCTTCATCGTGCTCTACCAGCAATTCGAGAACTATGTGCTGCAACCGCGCGTCACCGCGACCACCTTGGACATGCATCCGGCCGTCGCTTTCGGGGCGGTGCTGGCGGGCGCGGCGATGCTCGGCGCGACCGGTGCACTGCTCGCCATTCCGGTCACCGCGACGGTGCAGGCGTTCTCCGGCGCCTACATCCGCCGCTACGACGTCCCGGCCGACGTGGAAGCCGACCTCGACCGCACGGCCCCGCGCAAACGACGGCGAAAGTTGGCCAGGCAGTTGACCCTTCGTCTGGCGGGCCGCCACAACCCGCCTCCGCGCTGAACCCGGCGCGGGGTCAGCCGGCGCGAACGGAGGTCAACGCCCCGATCAGCGCCTGGCGTACCGCGCCGAGCTGGGCGCCGCTGTGCCGCGCGGTGTCGTACTCCACCTGAATGGTCATCCTGCCGTCGACCGTGAAGACGGTCAGTTTGGGCGGCATGCCCGCCGCCATGGCGAAGACGTCGTCGCGGATGATCCGCACACCCGGCGGCGTGGAATGCGCGGGCAGCCGACCGATATTCGAGATGGTGAAGGTGTTCTGCGCCGCGAACATCGCGGCCGTGGCCGGATCGGTGACACGCTGTGCGGCGAGCATCATGCCCAGCGCTTCCCCGCGTTCGGCCGAAGCCCGCATTCCCGCCGCTACCACGTGCGCCAGCGCGACCGGGTCCGCTTCGGCTTCGACCAGCGCGAACGTGCCGACCCCGGACACGCAGTTGAGCACGGTGCTCGCAGGCAGCGGCGGCGCCAGATCCGCGCGGACGTCCGCCGCGTGGCCGCACACCATCGGCAGCGCTCCCGTCGATGGCGCCAACTGGGCCCGGAACGCGGCGAACGCCGCCCCGCCGATCAGGCTGTTCACCGTGAGACCGTGCGAGCGAGCGGCCGCGACCACGGCGGCGGTTTCGCTGTGATCCAGCTCGATACGGTCGAGGGTCAACCGGCCCGGCGCGCCGACGCCGAGTTCCGGCAGGTAGCGCGGCGCGAGATCCGGGCTCATCATCGCGGCGCCCGCGCGCATCAGGTCGAGCAGCTGGGCGACCTGCTCGTCGGAGACGATCCGGGCCAAGCGGATGTCCATCGCTTCGGGCAGGCGCTGATCGGATTCCGGTCGCGGCGCGAAGGCGCCCGTCACCTGCGCGGTGTAGCGCTCCCACAGTTCCGCCAGCAACGCGAAAGCCGATCTGCCATCGGCGATTCCGTGATGGAGGATCAAAACGATCCGATCGCGGTCACCCGCGCGGAACAGATGCGCGTGGAACAGCCCGTCGTTCCAGTCCTGCGGCGTGTTCACCAGGTCCAGGTACTCGGGTTCGCCGCCCTCGGTGATCGCCAAACGGGGCAGGTAGGGATCGTCGCGCCGGAAGTATTTCGCGCCGTGGTCGTCCACGAGCTGCTTGCTGCGCAGCAGGGGGTGTGCGGCCGCCAGTTCGGCGAGCACTTCGCGCAGTGTGGGCACGTCGAGCGCGCCCTGCACGGTCGAACCGATGAACAGCGGCATGCCGCCGACCGGGATGCTGCCGATTCTGGTGCCGGAGCCGAAGTAGCCGGCCTCGAAGGGGGACAGGACGCGCTGAGCAGTCATCATCTCGTTCTTTCTCGTGGGAGTGACCACCTGAACATACAAGCGTTTCAAACGTCTGTCACATACGATTGTTTGAAACATGTGTGTTAAACGCCTGTATGGCGCGCTGCTAAGGTGCAGGAGTGGGAACCCGGGAAGACCTTCTCGCCGCGGCCAAGCGGTGCCTGGCCGAGCGCGGTTACGCGCGAACCACCGTGCGCGAGATCGTCGCCGCCTCCGGCAGCAACCTGGCGGCGATCAACTATCACTTCGGCACCCGTGACAAGCTGCTCAACCAGGCGATGATCGAATCGAGCGCCGAAGCGGTGCAGCGGATCGCCGCGGCGCTGCCGCGGGACGACTCGGATACTCCGGCGGCGCGTCTGGAAGCGTTCTGGCGGGAACTCATCGCGTCGTTCACCGAGGACCGGCCGCTCTGGTCGGCGAATATCGAAGGCATGGCACAAGCGCTGCACTCCCCCCAGGTGCGCGCGGAGTTGGCGGTCGCGCAGGAACGCGCACGCGAGTCGATCTGGCAACTCTTCGGCCCGACGCGCGGCGCCGAAGCCGACCGCGCCGTAGGCGCTGTGTTGCACGCGCTGATCGGCGGTCTCATGGCCCAATGGCTGGTCGATCCCGAACACGCGCCCTCGCCCGATGACCTGATCGCAGGGTTGCGCACACTCGCGGGCGAGATCGGCGCCGACTGAGCCCTCCAGCACCCGGGTGCGGGTATGAGCCTTCCGAGAACCGGGGCGCACGGCCTATCCCACGCTGTGGGTAGCCATGGATCGCGCGCCGATGTACAACTCTTCGGAAACGATTAGCACCACTCGGTGCCGAGGCTGGATGGGAACAATGCTGAAGCGGCCGCCGGACCTGGCCTTCGACCTCGGCAAGATGCACCGCAGGCGCAACGACGTGGCGGCCGCGCGCGAGGCGTTCCAAATTGCGATCGCCTCCGGTCATCCGAACTGGGCGCCACTGGCCGCCGCGGAGCTGGGTGGGCTGCTCAGCGCGGTGGGTGACAAGCCGGCCGCGGAAGGCGCCTACCACGTCGCGGTCGATTCCGGTCACGAGGACGCGGCGCCACGCGCCGCCTACAACCTCGGACTGCTGCTGGCCGAGCGCGGCGACACCGCGGCGGCCGAGGCGATGTACGAGCGTGCCGCCGAGTCAGGGCATCCCGACGCCGCGCCCCGGGCCTGGATCAATCTCGGCTACTCGCGAGCCAAGCGCGGGGACTCGGACGCGGCGCGCACCGCCTACCAGCACGCGATCGACGCGGGCCCCGGTGACATCGCCCGGCTCGCCCTGTCCAATCTCGCCTACCTCCTTCGCACCGAAGACGATCTGGACGGCGTGAAAGCCGCCTATCGCGGCGTCATCGACGGCTGGCCCGAGGATCAGGCGCTCGTCGCCGCGGGCGATCTGGTCCAGCATCTCGGCGAGGCCGGAGATCTGTCCGGGGCCAGGGAGGTCAGCCGGTCCATGGCCGAATCGGACGATCCCGCGGTCGCCGCGCGGGCCAGCTTCGACGTCGGGGTGTTCAGCGAGCGGCTCGGCGAACCGGACGTGGCGCTGGCAGCCTTCCAGCGAGCGCTCGATTCGACGGATGCCGAAGCCCGGACCCGGACCGCCGCCGCGCTCGCCCCCATCTACCACGAGCGCGCCGCGACGGTGCTGCGCGAGACGGACTGGGCGGGGCTGTCACACGCCCACGGAGCAGCCCTCGACGCGCCCGCCATGCTCGCCGACCTGATCGGCGCCGCCGTAGAAGACCAGACCCGCGGCGTCGTTTTCCTGTACTCCGCTGTCCTGCATCAGGGTTCGATCTACTCGGTCACCGCGCCCGCAGCCGAAGTCGTGCTCGGCGCCCTGCTGCACGAGCGCACGGACGTGACCTATGCCCGCGCCTGGGTGCACGAGCCGCAACCGCTGCGCTTGGAGCTGCTCAACTGGCTGCACGAGGTGATCGTCACCGCCGCATGGCAATCCGCCGTCGAGGACGACGCCGAGACGACCCCGGCCGACCGGGACGCCGCCGCTGCCTGCTTGGCGCTGTTGCCGCACGTCCGCGCCGCCACATCGGCCGCGCTGGCCATGGCCGGAGCCGGCTCGGTCGCCAACGCCGCCACCGAGGTGCTCGCGACGCTCAGCGCGCTGTCCGCGGTCGGCGAGTGATCGCGCTCACCACCGCCGCGACCGACTGTTCGGCGAGTTCGTCCGACAGCGGCAGGTGGCCGAACAGCGCCCGGTAGTAGATCGGCGCGGCGACCGAGTCCAGGACGAAATCCAGATCGATGCCGGGGTCCACGTCGCCGCGCGCGATGGCCGAGCGCAGCGCCGTCGCCGTGGTCCGCCTGCGGGGTTCGAAGACGGTGGCCAGGAAGTGGGCGCGCAATTGCTCGTCACCCGCCAGATCGGCGACCAGCGCGGGCAGCACACGGTGCAGCGAGGTGTCGCGCAATGCCGCGACCAGATCGCGCATCGCGCCCACCAGGTCGGCGCGCAGGTCGCCGGTGTCCGGGGTCGGTCGCAGGCCGAGCAGGTCGGCGACGACATCCACCACCAAGTGCCGCTTGGACGGCCATCTGCGGTAGATGGCGGGACGGTGCAGGCCCGCCCTGGCGGCGACCCGGCCGATGGACAGGTCGGCGTATCCGACCTCGTCGAGCAGCTCACGCGCGGCCTCGAGCACCGCTGCGTCGATGCGGTCGTCGCGAGTTCGTCCCGCCATCAGAAGACCGGCCGCGGCATCAGGACGACCCGCCAGCCGTCCGGATCGGGAAAGGTCAAGCCGCCGTTGGCGGCCCAGAACGGATTCTCCGCCCGCACCGGTTCCACGCCGAACTCGCCGAGCCGCTGCGCCGCGTCGTACATCTGCGACTCGCCCTCGAAGTAGAGCACCAGCAGGTTCTCCGCGCTCGGCGCATCGCCGGGGCTGCCGTCCGCGTGCGTGGTGAATTCCAGATGGTATGCGGCCCCGGGCAATCCGAGCATCACCCCGTCATATCCCGCGTGGTTCCGGAAGCGGTAGAGCTCGCACAGGCCGAGCCCTTCGACATAGAACCGCACCACCTCGTCGAGCCGGTCGGTGGGGCGAGCGATCCGGACCTGCGCGACGCGCAGCGAGTCCGGCCAGTCGTTGTCGGTCTCCATACTCGAATATTACAGTACGTACTGTACCGAAATAGATCCCGGACAGACCGAGGGCCGCCCCGTTCGGTCGAACGAAGGCGGCCCTCGATGCGCTGTCGCGCCTATCTCACTCGGCGGCCTCCGCGCGCCTGCGGACGCGCCGAGCCGCGGCGACCATGTTGCGCAGCGACGGTTCGAGCTGCCAGTAGTGCCGGGTCTTCAGGCCACCGTCCGGATTGGCCCACAACCGTTGCGGTGTCACGGCTTCGGCCGCCGCGGTGAGCAATTCGTCCAGCTCGTCGATGTCCGGGATGCGCGCGGAACGGCTCTCGTACACGCCGGGCCCGACGCCGTGGCTCAGGCCGTGCCCGGAGGCGCAGTCCTCCTTCAGCGCCCGCAGCACCCACTCGATGGAGCGCGTGGCCACGATGGCGGTGACGTCGGCGTCGAGTTCATCGATCGCCTCGACCACCTCGGCACGGCCGGAATAGCCGATGTGCGTGTGGATCTGAGTCTCGGCCTGCACCCCGGAGGTGGCCAGCCGAAACGCGCCGATCGCCCAGCGCAGGTACTCCGCGCGGCCCTCCGGCCGCAACGGCAGCATCTCGCGGATCGCGGGCTCGTCGACCTGGATGATCGATATCCCCGCCTTCTCCAGGTCCACCACCTCGTCGCGAATGGCCAGCGCCACTTGATCGGCGGTCTCGTGCAGCGGCTGGTCCTGCCGGACGAAAGAGCGGGCGATCATGGTGACCGGCCCGGTGACCATGCCCTTGACCGGCTTGTCGGTGAGCGACTGCGCGTAGCTGATCCACTCCACCGACATCGGCGCCGGGCGCGACACGTCGCCGTAGATGATCGGCGGCCGCACGCAGCGGGATCCGTACACCTGCACCCAGCCGAAGTGCGTGGTCGCGAAGCCGTCGAGCAACTCGGCGAAGTACTGGATCATGTCGTTGCGCTCGTGCTCGCCGTGCACCAGCACGTCCAGGCCGATGTCCTCTTGCAGCCGGATCGTCGACTCGATCTCGGCCTCGATCCGCTTGCGGTACTCCTCGTAGGACAACCGGCCCTCACCGAGTTCGTAGCGCGCCTGACGGATCCGGGCGGTCTGCGGGAAGGACCCGAGCGTGGTCGTCGGCACCGGAGGCAGATTCAGCTTGCGCTGCTGGGCTTCCCTGCGGACCTCGTAGGGTTCACGCGAGCGCATGTCCGGGGTGACCGCGTACACCCGCTGCCGCACCGCGTGCTTCTGCTTGAAGTGCACCTCGGTCGGGCGCTTGCGCCACTTGTCCGATGGGCCCTCGGTGAGCGCCTTGGCCAGCGAGACCACCTCGCCCACCTTCTGTTTGGCGAAGGCGAGCCGGTCGGCGACGTGCCCCTCGATGTCGTACTCGATCAGCAGGTCGTAGGGCACGTGCAGCAGCGTGGTGCCGGTGGAGACGACCAGGTCCGGGCACACCTTGGCCAATTCGTTGAGGTATTCCAGCGTGACGTAGCGGTCGGCGCGCCACACGTTGCGGCCGCTGATCACACCCGCGTACAGGCGCTTGCGCCGGATGCCGGGAATCTCGGCCAGATCCTCCGGCCGCATCCGGTAGCTGGCGAGGTCGAGGCCGATCGCCTCGACGTTGGTGCTCGCGAGAATGGTCAGCGCCTCACCGAAATCGCCGTACTGGCCGGTGACCAGCATGCGCGGGCGCAGCGGCGCCTTCGCCAGCCGCTGATAGACGGCCTCGAACGCGGCCAGTTCGGCGGGCGTGCGCTCACTGGTGAACGCGGGCTCGTCCAGCTGCACGCAGGTGGCGCCGCGCTTGGCGAGGATCTCGAACAGTTCCTCGTAGACCGGCAGCAGCTTGTCCAGCAGGCTGATGGTGTCGAATCCGCCCGACTCGCCGGGGATGTGCCCGGCCTTGGACAGCAGCAGCAACGACACGGGGCCGAGGACGACCGGCCGCAGCTCGATGTCGACGGCCTTCGCGCGGTCGAACTCGTCGAGCAAAGCCTCGGGATGCAGCGAGAACTCGGTCTCGGCGTCCACTTCCGGCTGGCGGTAGTGGTAGTTCGTGCCGAAGAAGCGGACCAACTCGAGCGGCGGCAGGTCCGGACGGCCGCGGGCCATCAGGAAGTAGAAGTCCAGCGGGTGCATGCCCTCGCGGTAGGGCTCGAACCGCCTGGGCACCGCGCCGAACAGCAGCGCGTTGTCCAGCACGTGGTCGTAGAACGAGAAGGTGTTGCCGGGCACCTGGGTCAGGCCGGTGGCCGCCAGCTCGTTGAACTGGGTCTCCTGGATCTCCCGACCGACCGCCAGCAGTTCCTCGCGATCGAGCGAACCGTGCCAGTAGGCCTCCAGCGCCCGCTTGAGCTCGCGGTGCGGTCCGATCCTGGGATAGCCGAGAATGCTCGACCCGTAGCCGTCGGTCACGTTCACCATGAGCGGATTACCTTCTTTCGATCACCTGCGCGGCCCGCCGAGATCGACGGGTCGATCCGGCTGCGCTCTGGATACCCAGCCGCACCGTCGACATGGCCCGGCTGTTGTGCAGCTTATGCCGACCGTCCGAGTGTCCGTCGCGCATGCGCCGCGGGCGCGAGCGGCGGGCACTCGGACGCGAGACTCCCAGGGGCCGCGAACACGCGGCGCCGCGAATCAAGCCCGGTACTGGTAGAAGCCCGCTCCGGTCTTCTTTCCGAGCAGGCCCGCCTCGACCATGCGCATGAGCAGCGGCGGCGCGGAGTACAGGGGCTCCTTGAACTCGGCGTACATCGAATCGGCGATGGACTTCACCGTGTCCAGGCCGACCAGGTCGGTCAGCGCCAGCGGGCCCATCGGGTGGGCACAGCCGAGCACCATCGCCTTGTCGACGTCCTCTTTGGTGGCGAAGCCGGACTCGACCATGCGGATCGCCGACAGCAGGTACGGCACCAGCAGCGCGTTGACCACGAAGCCGGAGCGGTCCGCCGACCGGACGACCTGCTTGCCGAGCACGTCTCCGGCGAAGGCCTCGGCCCGCACGGAGACCGACTCGCTGGTCTTGAGCGTGGTGACCAGCTCGACCAGCGGCAGCACCGGGACTGGGTTGAAGAAGTGCATGCCGACCACGCGCTCAGGGTTCGCCGTGGCGACCGCGATCTTCATGATCGGGATGGAGGAGGTGTTGGAGGCCAGCACGGCCGAGGGGTCGGTGACGACCTTGTCGAGCTCGGCGAAGATGCTCGTCTTCACCTTCTCGTCCTCTAGCACCGCCTCGACCACCAGCTGGCGGTCGGCGAAGTCGCCGAGATCGGAGGTGAATCGCAGACGCCACGCGGCCTGTTCGCGTTCGCGCTCGGTGATCTTCCCGCTGCTCACACCGCGATCGAGGGACCGCAGGATGCGGGCGCGGCCCGCAGCGGCCAGTTCCCGGGTCTGCTCGAACACCAGCACGTCGATATGCGCCCTGGCACACACCTCCGCGATTCCGGCGCCCATCTGGCCGGCGCCGATAACACCGACGCGTTGGATCTTTTCGCTGCTCACGTCCCGCTCCTGCTGGGTTGTCTGGCTCTGGGGTGGCTGGTCTGCGAAGGTGTCGCTCCGGTGTGAGCGCGCCCTTCGATGGTCCAAGGTATAGGGATGCCCTCCCCGCCGGGGCTGTTCAGCGGGGAGGGCAGTACACCCCTACCGGAGTAGAGGAATGTCGGTTTTCACGTCGGGAACCTCACTTCCCTTTGCGAGCACCTGATGTGATTCAGCTCAGTGGAACTGGCCTTCTTCGGTGGAGCCCTTCAACGCCGCCGTGGAGGTGTTCGGGTCCACGGTGGTGGCGATGGTGTCGAAGTAGCCGGCACCGACCTCACGCTGGTGCTTGATGGCGGTGAAGCCACGCTCGGCGGCGGCCTTGAACTCGCGCTCCTGCAGGTCGACGAAGGCGGTCATGCCCTCGCGGGCGTAGCCGTAGGCCAGGTCGAACATGCCGTAGTTGAGCGAGTGGAAGCCGGCCAGGGTGATGAACTGGAACTTGAAGCCCATCGCGCCGAGCTCACGCTGGAACTTCGCGATGGTCGCGTCGTCCAGGTGGGCCTTCCAGTTGAAGGACGGCGAGCAGTTGTAGGCCAGCAGCTGGTCCGGGAACTCGCCACGGACGGCCTCGGCGAACTTGCGCGCGACCTCGAGGTCCGGCACGCCGGTCTCCATCCAGATGAGGTCGGCGTAGGGGGCATAGGCCTTGGCACGCGCGATGCAGGGCTCGATGCCGTTCTTCACACCGAAGAAGCCCTCGGGGGTGCGGGTGCCGTCCAGGAACTCCCGGTCGCGCTCGTCCACGTCCGAGGTGATCAGAGTGGCGGCCTCGGCGTCGGTGCGGGCGATGATCACCGACGGCACGTCGGCGACGTCGGCGGCCAGACGCGCGGAGGTCAGGGTGCGGATGTGCTGCTGGGTCGGGATCAGCACCTTGCCGCCCAGGTGGCCGCACTTCTTCTCGGAAGCGAGCTGGTCCTCCCAGTGCACACCGGCGGCGCCGGCGGCGATCATGGCCTTCTGCAGCTCGTAGGCATTCAGCGCGCCACCGAAGCCGGCCTCGGCGTCGGCGACGATCGGGGCCAGCCAGTTGGAGACGGCGGTGTCGCCCTCGACCTTGGCGATCTCGTCGGCGCGCAGCAGCGCGTTGTTGATGCGGCGGACCACGGACGGAACCGAGTTGGCCGGGTACAGCGACTGGTCGGGGTAGGTGTGGCCGGACAGGTTCGCGTCACCGGCGACCTGCCAACCCGACAGGTAGATGGCCTTCAGGCCGGCGCGGACCTGCTGGACCGCCTGGTTGCCGGTGAGGGCGCCGAGGGAGTTGATGTAGTCCTCGTTGTTGACGAGATCCCACAGGATCTCCGAGCCGCGGCGGGCGAGGGTGTGCTCCTCGACGACGGTGCCCTGGAGCTTCGACACCTGCTCCGCGGTGTAGTTACGGGTGACGCCCTTCCAGCGGGGGTTGGTGTCCCAATCCTTCTGGATTTCCGCGGCGGTCCTCGGGGTGCCGGTGGTCGACATCTGTGACTCCACTTCTTCGTTCGGTCCATGCCGCCCGGTCGAGCTACGAGGCAGCTCGTACTGCTGAAGCGGCAATTTGCAGGCTTGCTAGGCCCGTGGGGTGTACTTCCACACGATGGCACACGAAGAAATGGCCGTCTACCTGTTGTTCATGTGAATCTAAGCTAGGTTTCCAAGCCGCTTTGCTAACCCTGCAAAATTTGCCCCCGAATTGCAAAGGTGCAATCTACTGGCGGGTAGCCCTGACGTGGGGTTTTAGCGTAACGCTTGTACTGTTAGCGACCGACGAGCGGCCCCGCGCGGAGAGCCGTGCGCGGCCCGACTGTGAGCACCTTCACAAGCCCGCTGTGGCCGGCGCCACGTCCAGGATCCGACCGTTCCAGCTCACGACGAGGCATTCACCGGATGCACCGCGCGCCAGTGTTCGGCTATGTCGAGGCGTCGGGTGATCCATACCTGGTCGTAGGACTGCACGTGGTCGAGCAGGCGTTCCAGGGCGGCGGTGCGGGCGGGGCGGCCGATGAGGCGGCAATGCAGGCCGATCGAGAGCATTTTCGGGCTGCCCTCCGCCCCTTCGCGGTAGAGCACGTCGAAGGCATCGCGGACGTGTGCGAAGAACTGGTCGCCGGTCGGGAAACCGGCGGGTGAGGCGAAACGCATGTCGTTGGTGTCCAGGGTGTAGGGCACCACCAAGTGGTCGCGGCCGTGCACGCGCACCCAATAGGGCAGGTCGTCGGCGTAGGAATCCGAGTCGTAGACGAAACCTCCGTGCTCGACGACCAACTCCCTGGTGTGCGGGGAATCGCGACCGGTGTACCAGCCCAGCGGCGCGGCGCCGGTCAACTCGGTGAGGATGCGCACCGCCTCGGCCATGTGCGCCCGTTCGGTGTCGCGGTCGGTGAGCTGGTAGGACTTCCAGCGCAGACCGTGGCAGGCGATCTCGTGGCCGAGTTGCCGGAAGGCCGCCACCGCCTCCGGGTTGCGTTGCATGGCGCGAGCGACCGCGAAGATCGTCAACGGCAGGCCGCGTCGCTCGAAGACGCGCAGTACCCGCCACAGCCCGGCGCGTGAACCGTACTCGTAGAGCGACTCCATGCTCATATGACGGTTCGGAAACGCCTCCGCGGGCGTCATTTCCGACAGGAACGTTTCGGAGTGGTCATCACCGTCGAGGACGTTGTTCTCGCCGCCCTCTTCGTAGTTGAGTACGAACTGAACGGCGATCCGCGCCTTCCCCGGCCATTTCGGGTCCGGCGGATTCGGGCCGTAGCCGACGAAATCCCGTGCATCGCCCGCCGTCACGCTGCACTCCCCCCTCCGGCCCGACCGCTCACGACCACGCCCCGTCGCCGCTCGGCTGCCCGCCCTGGAGCTTGGCTCCTCACGACCGCGCCTGGTCGACGCTCCGCTCCCGCAGGAGCGGTGCGCGGTATCGACTTCCGCTCGCCGCGCATCCTCACGCGCCGAGTTCGCCGTACAGCCGCAGCCGCGCCAGCCCGCCGTCCGGGTAGATATCCAGACGGACCTGCTCCACCGACGCGGCCATCGGTGCGATCGGGAACCGGTGCCTGGTATCGGGTTGCAGCGCGGTGCGCGGCAACAACTCCAGCTCGGTGCCGTCGTTGGTGCGGCCGGTGAGCCGGGCCGCGCCCGGGCTGTTGCCCAGGAAGTAGGAGGTGTCGAGTTCGGCGAGCCGGATCAGTCCCGGACCGGCCAGGCGGATGCGCACCCAGTCGTTGCCGTCGTCTCTGCGCCGCGCTGTCTCCCAGCCCTCCCCCATGGTCCGGGCCCGGCCGGGATACAGCAACTGGTTCGGCGAGCTGTAGAAGCGGTTGGAGCAGTCCAGCACCAGCGCGCCGTTCTCCAGCGCGGCCAGATCCAGTGGGCCCAGTCCGAGCAGTCGCGGATCGGGCCTCCCCTCGCCGTGCACCCGCAGCCTGGCCACGCCGCCGTCGGGATGGATGGTGAGTTTCACGTGCGTCCAGCGCTTCTCGTTCTCGACGGAGAACAGGTTGCGGCTGTCGCCCGCCACCGGGGAGCGATCGACCAGCATCACCCAATCGTCACGCGCCGCGATGGATTCCGCGGATGGGTAGTCCTCGATCTCCAACGCCGAAACCGAGACGGCGGGCGGGTAGTTGCCCGTGAACCACGCGGTGTCCACGACGATCCCGCGGATCACGCCGGGCACGCCGAGTCGCACGATCGCGGAGTCGTCACCGGGGCGCCCTCGGTGTCTGCGGGTCTCCCAACCGTCGTAGATCTGCCCCTTGTGCCCGAAGGTGGACGGTTGGAACCGAGGCGGGCCAGGGTTTATCAGATTCTCCTTCTCCGCGAAGAATTCGTCGCTCGCCCAGATCACCGAGCCGCCGATCGGCCGGGCGGCCAGATCCGGCAGTAGCGTGAACTCCTCGTCGTCGCCCCGGTCGCCCATCGCTTCTCCCGTGTCGGTAGGGACCGTCCCGTTCGGATGGCCGGTCACGGCGTGTCCGTCGGCAGCGGCGCGCGTGCCGCCAAGGCGCGCAACACCGCCTCGGTCAGTTCCGGAGCCCCCGCGTCCGGACGGGCGCCGCATTGGATGCCGCGCAGTACGGTGGCGGCCAGCGCTTCCGCGGTGGCAGGCTCGTCGACGACGTCGCCTCCGCGCCGCGCCAGGTAGTCCCGCAGGCGCGGAACCGCCACGTCGATGGCCCCGCGGAAGAAGTCGTAGGTGGCCAGCCAGCGCGTGACCAGGTGACCCGGGTGCATGTCCCAGCCCTGGTAGTACCCGCGTCGCAACGCTCGCGCGACCAGGCGGTGATGGTTGCGCAACGCGGCTTCCGGGTCGCCGTCGGGCACGACCTGAGTGGAGCCGTCGCACACCCACACCCCGGTCTGCGCGGCGGCCACCTGCATGACCGCCTTCGCGTAATCGGCGGCCGGGTGGTCGAGCGCTTGGTCCGGCGCGGCGACGCCACAGGCGGCGGTGTAGTCGTAGGTGCCGAAATGCAACGCGCTGCAACGTCCCTCGGAAACACTGAGCATCGAGGCCACCGGCGCGGTGCCGTCCGCGGCGATGATCGCCTGCGGACTCTCGATCTGCAGCTCGAAGCGCAGGCTGCCTTCGGTGATGCCGTACGCACGCTCCAGCCCGACGCACAACTGCACCAGAGCCGTGACTTGCTGCACAGCGCGAATTTTCGGCACCGTGAAGACAAAACCCTCTGGTACCGCGCCCGCGCCCTCCAACACGAGGTCGAGTGTGCGCAGCGCGCGACGACGCTCCCCGCCGGCCAAACCCTTCATCCGGATGCCACTGCGGCCCGGTGCGTCCGAACGCCGCGCCCAGGCCGCGAGCGCGGCGCCCGCCGCCGCGGCCGCGCGATCCTCCTCGGCGTCGGGGCGCAGGCCGTAGCCGTCCTCGAAGTCGATGCGCAGATCCTGGACCGGGTCCACTTCCAGCCGTTTGCGCACGTCGGGCAGTGAACCCGTCTCATCGAGCGTGGCCAGCAGGTCGTGGTGGCGGTCGAGCAGTTCTACCGCGGTCGCGCCCCATTCCCTCGGCGTCTCCTCGGCGATCCGGTCGGCGGGGACGTACACCGTGTGGATCGGTTGCTGCCGCCCGTTCGATCCGGGATATCGGCGGCGCAGCTCGGCGTCGACCCCGTCGAGCATCGACTCTATCCGCGCGCGAACATTTTCCGGCACCTTCATCGTGACCCCTTCTCGCGCAGCGCGGCCCAGATCCGGTCCGCGGTCATCGGCAACCGGTCCAGCCGCACGCCGACCGCGTCGCGAATCGCGTTGGCCAGCGCGGGCGCCACCGGGTTGTACGGCGACTCGCTCATCGACTTGGCGCCCAACGGGCCGAGCGCGTCGGCCGTGTCGGCGAAGTACACCTCCGTGCGCGGCACGTCGGCGAACTGTGGCACATGGTAGTGCCGCAGGGTTCGCGCACCCACCACCCCGCGCGCACTGCGCATGTCCTCGTACAGCGCCGTGCCGATGGCCTGCGCCGCACCTCCCTCCACCTGCCCGCGGCACTGCACCGGATTGAGCACCGTGCCCGCGTCGGCGGCCTGGATCGACTGGAGGATGCGCACCGAGCCGGTGGCGGGGTGCACGGCCACGCGGAAGGCGTGCACGTTGAAGCTCACCGACCTCGGGCTGCCCCCGTGCTCGGCGTGGGCGGTGAGGTCGCCGCCGGTCAGCAGCTCCCGCGCGTCGAGCAGCCGGTCACCGCAGTGCACGCCGCCGGAGGTCAGCACGCAGTCGCCCTCCGGAACACCCGACAGTTCGGCCGCTCTGGCCAGGAGCAGTCCCCGCAGTGCGCACGCCGCCGCGTACACGGCTTTGCCGGCGACCACGATGCCGGTGGACCCGAACGCGCCGGTGTCGAAGTCGACCAGATCGGTGTCGGCGTGCCGGACCACGATGCGAGCGACCTCGGTGTCCAGCGCGGTGGCCGCGAGCTGGGCGTGCACGGTGGTGGTGCCGTTGCCGAACTCTGCGGTGCCGACTCGGATCTCGTAGCGTCCGTCGGGTAGCAGCGACGCCGTAGCCGCCGACCGGTGCCCGCGCGGCGGGATGGTCGCGATCATCGCGGCGGCCATGCCGGTGCCCACTCGCCACTGCGGGCCCGGCGCGTGCACGTCGTTGCCGCGCAGCAGCGCCCGTTCGGCGAGGTCGAGACACTGGTCGAGGCCGTAGCTGCCGAACTCGAGGTCGCTTTCGTTCACCGCCGCGCCGACGAACCGGTCGCCGGGCGCCACGACGTTGCGGCGGCGCAATTCGAACGGGTCCATGCCCAGCGCGTGCGCGAGTTCGTCCAAGGCCGACTCCACCGCGAAGATCACCTGCCCGAGCCCGTACCCGCGGAACGCTCCGGAAGGAACGTTGTTGGTGTACACCGCCTGTGCGTCCACCCGCTTGTTGGCGCAGCGGTACAGCTCCACCGACTCGCCGACGCCGTGATACATCACCCCGCCGCTGTGGTTGCCGTAGGCGCCGGTGTCGGCGAGCACGTCGACGGCCAAGGCGGTCAGCACGCCCTGCGCGTCGGCCCCCGCCGTCACCGCGACCCGCATCGGGTGCCGGCACGTCGCGGAGGTGAACTCGTCCGAACGCGTGAACTCGTACTGCACCGGCCTGCCGGTGCGCAGCACGGCCAGCGCGATCAGGTCCTCGGCCAGCATTTCCTGTTTCGCGCCGAACCCGCCGCCGACCCTGGCCGCGAACACCCGCACCCGCCTCGGCGGCAGACCGAACAGGCGGCACAGTTCGTCGCGGACGAGGAACGGAACCTGGGTGCTGCACCGGATGACCAGCCGCCCGGCGTCATCCAGCCATCCGACCCCGCCGTGCGTCTCCAAGTGCACGTGCTGCCCACGCGGCGAATGCCATACGCCCCGCACGACGTGAGCCGCGGCGGCCAAGCCTGCCTCGACGTCGCCCACCTCACCGTGCAGTTCGGCGACCAGGTTGCGGCCCGGATCGGCGATGCGGGCCGAATCCGGCTTGTCGACGTGCAGTTTCGGAGCGTCCGCGCCCAGCGCCTCCCGGGGGTCGAACACCGCGGGCAGGACCTCGTAGTCGACGACCAGCAGCCGGCACCCCGCACGGGCGAGCGCGACGCTGTCGGCCACTACCGCGGCCACCCGCTGCCCCACGAATCGGACGGTCCGGTCGAGCACATAGGTGTCGTCGGGGTCGTCGGTGCGCAGCTCGTGCCGCGCGGTGGAGAACGGCAGGTCCGGCGCGTCGGCATGGGTGAGCACCGCGTGCACGCCCGGCAGGGCCTCGGCCGCGGCGGTGTCGATCGAGCGGATTCGCGCATGGGGATGCGGACTCGTCAGCACCGCGATATGCAGCGGGGCGGTCGGCGGTGTGGTGGCGGCATCGCCCGATCGGGGGTGGTCGGCAGCGAGAACGGCGGCCGCTGGGAGGTCCAGGGTGAACGGCTCGCCGCCGCAGACGATGCGGGGTCCGGCCGGGGCGCCGACTCCCGCACCCGCGCCCACGGTGGTCGTCGCGGTGGGATCGGGGGCGACGGCGGCGGGGTCGTCCGGGGTGAGCGGCTCACCCAGGGCGGCGCGGATAGCGCGGTAACCCGTGCAGCGGCAGAGGTTTCCCTTCATCAGTTCGGCGAGTTCGTCCCCTGACCGCTCGGCGCGCTCATCGGCCCCACACCCCAGTCCCGCGGCCGTGACCACCATGCCCGCGGTGCAGAACCCGCATTGGAATGCGGCGTTGTCGATGAATCGCCGCTGCACGGGGTGCGGGCGCTCGGGGGTCCCGAGCCCGGCGGCGGTGGTGACGGAACGTCCGGCGGCCCGGTAGGCGGGAAAGACGCAGGAGTGCACCGTTGATCCGTCGACCAGCACCGAGCAGGCCCCGCAATCGCCCGAGTCACATCCCTTCTTCACCGCCAGGTTGCCGCTGTCCCGCAGCACCGTACGCAGGCACTGCCCCGGTAGCGCCTCGATCTCGACTGGCCTGCCGTCCACCTCCAACCGCATCACGGCCCCCGCAGTTCCTCGGCGACCTCGCGGGCGAGCAGCCCCGCGACGTGCCTGCGCCACTCCGGCGACCCGTGCGGGTCGTCGAACCAGAGTTCGGGGCCGATCGTGCCGAGGGCGTCGTGGATCTCGCGCTCGCTCGGCGGTGCGGCGAAGTCCAGGACGACCGGCTTGGTCGTGGCGGCCGTGATGGTGACCGCGCTGCGGCCGTCCCGTTCCCGGCGTCCCATCACGACGGCACCGGACCGGCCGAGCGGAGCGAGCGCGATCTTCCGGAAACTGGTGTGTGCCAGCAGACTCGAGCGCGGCAGGAGAATCGAGCGCAGCACCTCACCGCGCCGCAGCGCCGTGCGTCCCGGACCGATCACGAACTCCCGCAACGGAATACGCCTGTCGACCCGATCCGCCCCCCACACCGTCGCCATCCCGTCGAGCGCGACGAGCGCCCCGAGCACCGCGCCCGCGGGCAGCGCGAGGCAGACGTTGCCCCCGACGGTGGCGGTGCGCCAGATCTTGTGCGAGGCCAGCAGCGCCCGGCAGGACGGAGCGAACAGCGCGGTCCCCGGCCAGGCATTGTGCAACACCGGCATCCCCAGCTCACGCCCCGGCGCGGCTGCGGCGAACTCGGCCAGGGTGCAGGTCGCGGCGATCTCCAGTCCGTCGTCCACGACCTGGAGCGCGGGCCACCCCAGGCCGGTGATGTCGACCAGGCGCACCAGCTGATCCTGGGGTTCGGAGAACAGGAAGGTCCCTCCGGCGAGCACCGCGGTCGACGCGCCGAGCAGCGCCAGGTCTTCCCGTTCCCGGGCGATCACCACCTCGCGGATCGTGTCCAGGTCCACGTCTCACCTCGTTCCGGCCTCTCCGTCACCGTAGAGCCAGTCGGTTGCCGCCATATTGCGCGCGACGCACGTCAGGTTGCGCGGCAGTTACCTCGCCGCACGACGACCGCCCGCCGCCGCGGCCGAGCGCTCCCTCCGCGACACCACAGCTCCCGCCCACCGCACGCGGGCCGTGCGAGCCGACACTGCTTCAGTATCGCGCGTCCGGGCTGACCAGGCACGACGCCCCGCCCGCAGATTCGATGGCGATCTCCCGCGGAGGCCGGTTCACCCGGCCTTCGCGATCAACGCCGCCTGCGCTCGCGCCACCTGCGTGGCGACCACATCCATATCGACCGTCCGGACCTCGCCGTCGCGTACCACCTCGCGTCCGTCGACCAGCAGCGCCGCCAGCGGCGGGGCCGAGCCGAGCACCAGGGCGGTGACCGGGTCCGCGATCCCGGCGTGCGCGGCCGTGTCCACCCGCCACAGCGCCAGATCCGCCAGCTTGCCCACCTCGATCGACCCGATCTCGGCGTCCCGGCCCAGTACTCGCGACCCGCCGATGGTGGCCAGTTCCAGCGCGGTGCGCGCGCTCATCGCGCGCGGTCCGCCCCGGTTGCGTGCCCACAGCAACGCGTGCCGTGGCTCCTCGATCATCGAACCGGACTCGTTGCTCGCCGCGCCGTCGACGCCGAGCCCCACCGGGACGCCCGCGCGCACCAGGTCGGCGATGCGGGCGACGCCCGCGCCGAGCCGCGCGTTCGAGGTCGGGCAATGCGCCACGCCGGTCCCGGATTCGGCCATGGCGCCGATCGCGTCGTCGTCCAGGTGGACGGCGTGCGCGTACCAGACATCCGGGCCGAACCAGCCGAGCCGCTCCATGTACCGCGCGGGCGTGCAACCGAAGGTCGCCACGCAGTAGTCGTGTTCGTCGACGGTCTCGGCGAGGTGGGTGTGCAGCCGGACCCCGGTGGCGCGGGCCAGCGCCGCCGACTCGCGCAGCAGGTCCGGGGTGACCGAGAACGGCGAGCACGGCGCCAGCGCGATCCGCAGCATGGAGTCGAACGACGGGTCGTGCCACCGGGCGATGGCCTCCGCGCTCGCGGCGAGGATGTCGTCCAAGCGCTCCACCAGATGATCAGGCGGCAACCCGCCCGCGCTGATCCCGAGGTCCATCGAGCCGCGGCAGGGGTGGAACCGCAACCCGACCTCGGCCGCCGCGGTGATCTCGGCCGCGAGCGGATCACCGCCGTCGCGCGGGAACACGTAGTGGTGATCGGTGGTGGTGGTGCATCCGGTGCGCGCGAGCGCGGCGAGCGCACCCCTGGCCGCCACTCGCACCCCGTCCTCATCGATACCCGCCCACACCGGGTAGAGCGTGGTGAGCCATTCGAACAGCGTGTGGTCGGTGGCCAGGCCGCGGGTGATCCATTGGTAGAGGTGATGGTGGGTGTTCACCAGCCCGGGAGTGAGCAGGCAGCCGCGCCCGTCCACAAGCCGCGCACCCTCGCCGAGTGCCGGTGCGTCGCCTTCGCCGACCGCGTCGATCCGATTGCCGCGCACGACGACGTAGCCGCGCGGATACTCGGTCCCGTGCGCGTCGACGGTCGCGACGGCGCAGTCCGCGACGACGGTCACCTGGTCCACGCGGGACCGGCTTCCGGCGCGTCGGCACGCGCCACGGTGGCGTGGATCAGCCCGTAGGGACGGTCGTCGGCGTGGTAGACCTCGCCGCGATTCTCCATGCCGAAGCGGGCCAGGTCGTAGTCGAAGTGATGTTTGTTCGGCGCCGCGAGCCGGATCTCGGCCAGCACCGGGTACGCCGACAGCGCGGACTTGCCCATCTCGAACAGTGTCTGTTGCAGCGCCTTCGAGTGCAACGTCGCGAAGGTCTCCACCAGCCGCGCCCGCACACCGGTGTAGACCTCGTCCCAGTCGATGCCCGCACTGTGCGCGAACCGCCACTCGGCGACCAGCGTGGTGGCCAGCATCCGATCGTCCGTCGGCGCGAGCACGGTGAAGTCGTCGGTCAGGAAGTCCGTGAACTGCGAGCCGGTCGACTTCAAAATGGTCAGATCCTTCACCCCGCCGACGACCCACGCCTGCCGGTCGGCGCCGCTGCCCACCACGGTGACCGCCGCGGTGCGCACTTCGGGACCGCCGCGCACCCAGGTGTGGTCGTGCTCCACGCCGCCCACCGGCACGCGCCGCCAGGCATATTCGTCGACCTCGACGCGCGCGCTGCGCACCGGTTCGATGTCGGCGACGAAATGATCGGCCAGCGCCAGCGCGTAGTCCTCGATTCTCCGCAGGCCCGGCTGTTTGGCGAAGGCGTAGGCGGTCTGCTTCTGCGAGTCGGTGGGCAGGACCTTCGCCTGGTCGCCGGTGACGTACGCGTCGGCGAAGTCGCCGCGCAGCACTGTGGAGACGTTCACATCGCGGATCTCGTGCCGTGCGCCGTCCCGGCGGATACGGACGATCCGGTTCTCCGCCTTGCCGTAGCGGTGGTCGGTCAGCACGATCGGCCCGGTCAGTTCCATGCTCGGCTCAGCTTCCTCGATAGGTGGAAAAGGCGAAGGGCGACAACAGCAACGGAACGTGATAGTGCCGCTCCTCGGTGACGGCGAACGCGACTGTCACCTCCGGATAGAAAGTTTCGACCTCCCGGCCCGCGAAGTACGCGCCGGTGTCGAACACCAGCCGATAGGTTCCCGGCTCGATCGTTTCGCCGAACGCTCCGATCCGCCCGTCGACGTCCGTTTCGCCCGAATCGATCTGCCGTACCCCTCGATACAACGTCACTGTGACGCCCACGGCGGGCGCGCCGCGCACCGCGTCCAGCACGTGGGTACTCAGCGTGCTCACGGCCGATCCGCCAGCATCGCGTGCAGCCGGATACGGTTGATCTTTCCCAGTTCTGTTCGCACGACGCGCCTTTCGGTTTCGGGGTCATTGCGTAGCCGGGCGTTGAGCAGCGCGAGCAACTCCTCGGCCGACTTTCCGCTCGCGCACACCAGGTAGATGTGCCCGAACCGTTCCTCGTAGGCGCGGTTGCCTTCGGCGAGCGCCGCGCGTACGTCCTCGGCGGCTCCGGCCACACCGGCCTGTTCCCGCGCCGAAACCGCGCTGTGCAGCCGATCGCCGATGCGCGGGTGCCCCGCGAGCGCCAGGTCGAGTTCGGACTCCGGCAGTCGCGTCAACGCCGCGTCCGCCGCGTCGAGCAGCGCCTCGACGCTCCGGTACGGACGGCCTGCGACCAGCGACCGCGCCAGGCCCGGGGACGAGCAGCAGCCGAAGATCGCCTGATAGGCCGCGTCGTCGGACAGCGCGTCGAAGGCCGCGATCCCGGGTCGCTGATCCGTCATCGGACCAGCATCGAATACGACCCGGCGAGCCGCCACCGGAACGGGACGGAACCCTTTCGGCGTGTCGCCCCGGGAAGCCGCCTGAGCACCGTTTTCACATCGTGCGAGGCAAACCGCGCGGTATTACCGTTTATCCATGGCCGACTCCGATCGTCCCGCCGTGGCACCCTGCGCGGGCGTTGTGCTCGCCGCGGGCGCCGGAACCCGCTACGGAAAACCCAAGGTGCTCGCCGAGGACGGCGCGTGGCTGCGAGCGACGGTCGCCGCGTTACGCGACGGGGGCTGCGATCCGGTGATCGTGGTGCTCGGCGCGACCGGACCGACGCCGCGGATCGTCGATCTTCCGCCGGGCGTGCGGCACGTGTGGGCCGCCGATTGGGCTACCGGCCTCAGCGCGTCACTGCGTGCGGGGCTGATCGCCGCGGCGGCCACCCCCGCGCGCTATGCCGCGATCATGCCGGTGGACACCCCCGACGTCGGGGCCGACGTGATCGCCCGGGTGCTCGCCGCCGCGCTCACCGCCCCGAGCGGCTTGGCACGCGCTGTGTTCCACAACACACCCGGCCACCCTGTTGTTATCGCCCACAAGCACTGGAATGCGATTTCTGGGTCCGCCGCCGGAGATTCCGGAGCCCGCACCTATTTGACCGGGAGAAACGATATGGTGTGCGTCACGTGCGACGATTTGGCGACGGGCGTCGATCGTGACTTCCCGGCCACGACCGCACGGTGATCGGAGCTAGCTGATGCGGGACATCGTCGACGACCTGTTGCGGGTGTGGCACTCGGGCCGGACCGGCGGACTCGGCACCGTCGTGCGCACCGTGGGCGCGGCCCCGTTGCCGGTGGGCTCGGCAATGCTGGTCGACCCGGAGGGGGGTGTCTACGGTTCGGTCGCCGCGGGCGGGCTGGAGGAGATCGCCTACGAGGCGGTGCTCCAGGCAGCGCGGACCGGCCGTCGCGCGATGCACCGCTTCGGCGTTGCCACCGGCCTCGAGGCGGGCGCGAACGGCGAGGGGATGCTGGACGTCTTCACCGAACCGTTCTCCCGAAGACACTTCCCGGAGTTCCCGGATGTCGCCGCGGAGATCGCGGCACACCGCAGGGTCACCGTGTTCACGGTGGTGTGGAACTCCGATGCCGACCTGATCGGCCAGCACCTGATCACCGACAAGAAGCACGCCACCGAACTGGTCGCGCTACCGGATTCGGACGTGTTCGTCGCCTCGTTCGCCCCGCCGCCGCGGCTGATCGTCTTCGGCGCGAATTCCTTCGCCGCCGCGCTGACCGTGCAAGCCGAATTGCTCGGCTACCGGGTGATGATCTGCGATTCGCGCCCCAATTTCGCTACCCCGGAGTCGTTCCCCGGCGCCGAGGTCGTGGTCGACTGGCCGCACCGCTACCTCAACACCCTCTCCGCCGCGGGTGAGATCGACAGCAGCACAGCCATAGTCGTGCTCTCGCACGATCCCACCTTCGAGATTCCGCTGCTCACCGTGGCGCTGCGACTACCCGAGCTCGGTTATCTCGGGGCGATGGGATCACGACAGGTCCACATCCGGCGCATGGAGGACCTCCAGGCCTGCGGTTTCAGTGCCGAGACGCTCGCGCGTCTGCACTCGCCCGCGGGCATGGACATCGGTGCGCGCACCGCGCCGGAGGTGGCGGTCGCGATCGCGGCCGAGCTGCTGGCCGCCCGCGCCGCGCAACCGGTGCGCGCGGTCGATCCCTACAGCGGCGAAATCCCGGTCACGCCGAAAACCGCGGTCGGACTCGGTATCTGATCACTTCAGCCCGGGATTCTCGGCATACACCTCGCGCAGCACCGACAGGTCGAACAGCTGCTCGGCCTTGATATCTATCTTCGCGGTGCGCAGCGCGGCGATATTCTGTTCGATCAACGCGTCGGTCATGGTGAGCAGGCCGTTGGTGACCGTGTCCGGTGAGACCACCAGATCGTTCTGCGCGATGGCCTCTTTCGTCTGCTCGGCCAAATCCAGCTTTTGATCCTTGCCGTAGACCTCGACGGCGAGCCGGGCCGATTCGGCCGGGTCGGCCACCGCGTCCTTCCAGCCCTTGATCTCGGCGACCAGGAACGCCTTCAGCTTGTCGCGCTCGTTGTCGATGGTGGACTGCGCGACCGTGAGGGTCTCGGCGACCAGCGGCAGATCGAAGTCGGCGAACAGGAAATGCGTGTTCTGGAAGCCCTTCGCCGCCAATGTGATCGGCTCGTTCGTCACATAGCTGACCCAGCCGTCGACCTCGCCGTTGGCCAGTGGGGTGGGATCGAATTGCGCGGGCACCACGGTGACGTCACCGGGCTTCAACCCGTTGGCGGTCAGCAACGCGTTGAAGATCAGCTGGTTGGTGTCCTGCACACCGATCTTGCGGCCCTTCATGTCCTCAGGCGACTTGATCGGCTTCGCCGCGGAGGAGACGATCGCGAACGGATTCTTCTGATAGGTGGTGGCGACGATCTTCGCGGGCAGTCCCTCCAGGATCGCCGGTGCGGTGGTCTGCGGCGCGGACAGGCCCAGCCACACTTTCCCGGTGTCCAACCCGGCCTCCACCGAAGTGCTGGCCGCGCCACCCGCGATCAGCTCGACCGAGCCGAAACCGGCTTCGGTGAAATAGCCTCTGGCGTCGGCGAAGTATTCACCCGCGAATTCTATGTTCTTCAGCCAGGACAGCTGCACCGCGACGCGGCCGTGTTTCGATCCGTCCGGAGTGGAGCCGCCCGGCGCGTCGCCGGCATTCCCGCCGCAGGCGGCCAGCGCCCCCGCACCACCGAGCGCGGCCCCGGCGAGCGCGGAGTAACGGAGAAACGAGCGTCGGTTCAGGTGCCCGAACGTGGAGCGTTGCACGGGTGTCATGGGCCGAATCTAAGGGGAAGGCGTTTCGTTTTCTTTACTTTGGCGTTCCGAGCGCGAATTCGCGCGAATATCATCGGTCGGACATATCGGTCAGCTTCGCCCGGCTTCGGGTCCGAACCGCGCGAGCACCAGATTCTCGACCACCCCGACGATCGCGTAGAGCGCCACCGAGACCAGGGTGACGATGACGATCGAGGCCCACAGCTTGCTGTATTGGAACGTCGGGATGGCGCGGATCAGGCTGGCGCCCAACCCGGTGCCGCTGCCCAGCCACTCCCCGAGCAACGCCCCGATCAGCGCGCCCGGCACCGAGATCCGCGCCGCGGCGAACACCGAGGGCAGCGCGGCGGGCACGGCCACCATGCGCAGCCCGGTCCACCGCGACCCGCCATAGGCGGCCACCAGCTCCAGCGCTTGCCGCGGCGCGCCGCGCAGGCCCGCCATGATCATGACCAGAGCGGGGAAGAACACCACGATCGCGGCGAGCACCGCCACTCCGGCCAGGCCACGGCCGAACACCAGCACGATGATCGGCGTGAGCGCAACCAGCGGCACCGAGCGCAACAGCATCGCCACCGGAAGGAAGGTCTGCTCGACCGCGGCGAACGACACGAACAGCGCGGCGACCACCAGCGCGGCGAGCATGCCCGCGTCGAATCCGATGGCCGCGTCGCGCAGCGTGATCCGCAAATCGTCGATGATCGCTTCCCGCGCGGCGTCGGCGCCCTGCGCCGTCACCAAGTAGGTCCAGATATCGCCGGGCGTCTTGCCGACCCGCGGGCCGACCTGCGGGAACGCCTTCAGGAAGACGTACCAGATCCCCAGCATCAACAGCAGCGAGGTGCACAGCGGGAACAGGAAGACCCCGATTCGGCGCAGGAGGTTCATCCGGCGTCCTCCACATTCGCGGTCGAGACAAGGCCCGCCGCATGGCTTTTCATCGCGCCTCCTGCGCGGTCCACGGAGCGGCCATCCGGGCGGCCAAGGCTACCAACGCGTACCCGAGTCCGGCCAGCGCCGCGGCGGCCAGCGCCATACCCCAGGTGCGCGGCACGTTGTAGGACGTCTGCGCAGCGGTCAGCGCCACCCCGATACCGCTGTCCACGCCGCCGAGATACTCGCCGATGATCGCGCCGAGCACGGCCGAGGGCGCGGCGATCTTCAACGCCGCGAAGGTACTGGGCAACGCCGAAACCGCCCGCACCCGGGACAACTGCTGCCAGCGGCCGCCGCCGTAGGCGCGCACCAGGTCCAGACTGGTCCGGTCGGCCGAGCGCAGACCGGTGACGGTGCCGACCATGGTGGTGAAGAAGCAGTACATCGCGGCGAGGAACACCGTCGGGGTGCGTCCGCCGAAGACGACCAGGATGATCGGGCCCAGCGCGAGCAACGGAGTGCAGTAGCTCAGGATCGCCAGCTGGGTGGCCAGCGACTCGATCGGCGGGATCAGCACGATCAGGATTGCCAGCGCGATGGCCAGGCCGTTGCCCCAGACGAATCCTTGCAGCGCGCCGAGGGCGGTGATCCGGAAATTCGGGCCGTACAGATCCCATCCGTCGGTGTACATGGTGTGCAGCACTCGCCAGGGGCTGGGTATGGTGCCGCCCGCGACCTCGAACGCCGCCAGAGCCCACCACACGGCGACCAGTCCGAGAACGCCGAGCGCACCACCGAAGCGCTTCATGCCACCCCTCCTTTCCCCGAGGTCCCGAACAGCAGCTCCGACAAGTAGTCGTGCAACTTGTGGAACTCCGGCGTGCGCATCATCTCCGGCAGTCGCGGGCGCGGCAGATCGATCTCGACCAGTTCCAGCACCCGTCCCGGCCGCGGGCTCATCACGGCCACCACGTCGGACAGGAACACCGCCTCCGCGATGCCGTGCGTAACCATCAGCGTGGTCGCGGGCTTCTCGGTCCAGATCCGCAGCAGCTCCAGATTGAGCCGCTGCCTGGTCATGTCGTCGAGTGCGCCGAACGGTTCGTCCAGCAGCAGCACCGCCGGCTGCACCACCAGCGCCCGCGCGATCGAGACACGCTGGCGCATACCGCCGGACAACTGCGCGGGTTTGGCCTTCTCGAACCCTTCCAGCCCCACCAGCCGGATCAGGTCATCGATCCGATTCGCCTCCGGCGTGATGCCCGCGACTTGCAGCGGCAGCTTGATATTCGATTCCACCGAACGCCACGGCAACAGCGCCGAATCCTGGAAAGCGATGCCCAGCGCGTGGCGTCCGCGCAGCTCGGCGGGGGTCGCGCCGTCGATCAGCGCCTTGCCCGCGGTCGGCGTCTCCAGCCCGGCGAGAATGCGCAGCACGGTCGACTTGCCGCAGCCGGAAGGACCGAGCAGCGACAGGAAGGCACCCTGCTCGGTGTGCAGATCGACGCTCGCCAATGCCTGCACGGTTTTCCGCCCGACCCGGAAGGTCTTGGTCAATCCGCTGAGATGAATTCCGGTCCCCCCGGCGGCGGCGCTGTCCGTGCTCATGACGGCCACCCTAGGAGCACGCCATTGCACCGATATTGCGAATCGCGCCGCCAGATTGCGCAATCGTTAAGGTCCGCACCGCGGCCGCGAGGTGGATTTCGAATCGCGGCGATCCGATCAGGATGAGAAACGGCCCGCCGCGGGTTGCACGACAGGTGAACCCGATCCTCACGCTGCTCGACGCCAAGTTGCACATCGCGGGCTCGGAGATCCTCTGGCGCGAAGTGATCGGCAACGGCTTCGGCTTGGCCTCCGCGATCGGCGGCATGCGGCGGCGCGTCTGGGCCTGGCCGGTCGGCATCGCCGGGAACGCCCTGCTGTTCACCGTGTTCGTCGGCGGCGTCTTCCACACCCCTCAGCAGCTGAACATGGCCGGGCAGGCCGGACGCCAGCTGATGTTCGTCGCGGTCAGCGTGTACGGCTGGTGGAGCTGGTACCGCCACGCGGCGCGGGAGACCGGGCTCGAGCATCGCGGCGTCGACCCGCGCTGGGCAAGGACGCGCGAACGCGTCGTGCTCGTGGCGGCGATGCTCGTGGGCACGGTGGTGTTCGCCCAGCTCTTCGAGTGGCTCGGTTCCTACGGTCCGTGGGCCGAGGCGTGGATCTTCACCGGCTCGGTTCTGGCCACCTACGGCATGGCCCGCGGGCTGGCCGAGTTCTGGCTGATCTGGATCGCGGTCGACCTGGTCGGCATCCCGCTGCTGGTGCGCGCGGGCTACTACCCCTCGGCCGCGCTGTATTTCGTCTACGCGGGCTTCGTGGCCTGGGGATTCCTCGTCTGGACACGCGGCATGCGGCCGGACGCCGAGACCCCGCGGCCGCTGACGCCCGCCACCGCGGAGTAGGCCGGAAAACGGGCAGCGTCCCGTATCCGGCTCCGCTACACCACGTCGACCCGCACGCCCGCCGCTCGGATCTTCTCCACCGCGACCGGATCGGCGTCGGTGTCGGTGACCAGCACGTGCACCTGCTCGATGCCGCAGATGCGAGCCAGGGCGGTGCGTTCGAGCTTGTCTCCGGTGGCCACCACCAGCACCCGCCCGGAACGCCGCACCATCTCGGTGGTCACCCCGGCCTCGTCGATGTGCCTGCACTGGGCGCCGCCCTCGGCGGAGATCGCGTTCACCCCGAGCACGAGCTCGTCGAGCCGCAATTCGGCCAGCGCCCGTTCGGCCAGCGGCCCGTGCAGCTCGTAGGACTCCCGCCGCGCCACTCCGCCGAGGACGATGGTGCGCATGTGCGGCCGCAGCACCATCTCTCCCGCGATGTTCAGCGCGTTGGTGACGATGGTCAGCTGCTCGTCCCCCGACGAACCCGGATCGGTGCGCCCGGCCAGCGCCCTGGCCACCGCCGTTGTGGTGGTGCCGCCGTTCATCCCCACCACCGCGTGCGGATCGACCAGGGATGCGGCGTGCTCGGCGATGCGCTGCTTGGCCTCGCCCGCGCTCTGCCGGTAGCGGGCGGGCAGGTCGTAGGCCACCGAGGTGGCCACAACACCGCCGTGCGTCCGGGTCGCCAGCTGTTGCTCAGCGAGCGCGGTGAAATCGCGGCGCACCGTCGCGGCGGACACGCCGAGCCGCTCGGCGGCCTCCTCCACCGAGAGCCGACCGGACTCGGCGAGCAGCTCGAGCAACCGGTTCCACCGTTGCGGTCGATCCGTCGACCCGGTCATCTCACACCGCCCCGCTCGCACGGGGGACCTGCTGTTTCGGCGAGCACGCGAACAATATGACCACACGCACGCGCCGACCGCGAAGATTGCCTGCGGCCGGTGCCGAGCCGGGTCGGCTCAAGGCACATCGACCTCGACCGCGGGCCTCGACCGGAGCGTCGGTGGGTGGGAAAAGCGTCCGGCCCCGTCTCCCCTGGGCACATCGGCCCCTGTGAGAGACAGACCGGAGTTCACGAAATAGGCAATTTCTTCGCAGATTTCGTCCAGACTCACTGTCGCGTCCGGGGCGGTGCTGTGCACCAATTCCTGGGCCAGGGACGTGACCGCGCCGATCACCGCCAGCGCGAAGAGATCGAAACGCCGCGGGCCGGTCTCGCCGCGGCCGACGGCGCGTTCGGCCTCGCTGATCAGCAACGCCGAGAGCAAGCGGCGCTGCTGCCTGCGCCACTCCTCCACCGCGGCGCTGACACCGACGATCTCCACATAGCAAACTCGCGCGCACCGGGCGTCGGCACACGTGACGCCCAGATACGCGCGGAAACTCGCCACCACGCGCGTGGGCAGGGGCTCGTTCTCGGTGGCCGCCAGCGCCGCGATCGCGCATTCCAGCGCACGGGAGGTGATGCGATTGGCCAGGGCGATGAGCAGTGCCTCGCGGCTGCCCATGTCCTCGTAGAAACTGCGCGTGGAGACATTCGCCACGGCGCAGAGGCGTTCGATCGATGTGGCCGCGTAACCCTGGGTGCCGAATAGTTCGAGAGCGGCGTCGATCAGCCGGGTCTGCCGCTGGGCAACCCGCTGTGGCTTGGACAGTCCGCCGTAGCTGCGACCGTCTCTGGGTCGGTGATCCCGCCGTGTCACCGTTCGATGCTACCGCGCGGCTACCTTTCGTCAGCGCGCTGAACGGTAGACACGCGACCATGTCGCCGGACGTTTCCGCCATGGGCGGCAACGGAATCGATCGTGCCCGAACTATTTCACGCTGCCCGCCGTCAAGCCGGCGACCAGACGCTTCTCGATGACAGCGAACAGCAGCACCACCGGGATGATGCCGACGGTGGAGATCGCGAACACGTACTGCCAGGCGGTGTCGTACTGGCCGACGAACTTGGTCAGCGCCACCGACAGCGGCTGATTCTCCGGCGTGGTCAGCACGACCAGGCTGGCGGCGAATTCGTTCCAGCACGCCACCGCGACGAAGATCGTCGCCGTGACGATGCCGGGCCAGACCAGCGGCAGGCTCACCCGCACCAGCGTCTGCCAGCGGCCGAGTCCGTCGAGCATCGCGGCTTCCTCGATCTCCACCGGGATCGCGGCGAAGAAGCTGTGCAGGATCCACACCGCGAAGGACAAGTTGAACGCGGCGTTGACCAGGATCATGGCCAGCCAGGTGTCGTTGATGCCGAGCGCGAAGAACTCGCGGATCAACCCGGTGACCAGCACCGTGGGCTGCAACATCTGGGTCACCAGCACCACACCGAGAAACACTCCGCGACCCGGGAACCGGTGCCGGGCGGTGTAGTACCCCGCCGGTATCGCCACGGCCAGCACCAGCGCGGTGGCGCAGACGGTGATGATGATCGTGCTGGCCAGATTGAACGGCAGCGGCGTCTCGGGGGTGTCCCACATCGTCGTGTAGTTGTCCGGATGCCAGGACTGCGGCAGATACGTCGGCGGGATGCGCAGGATCTCGGCTCCGCTCTTCAACGACCCGAGCACCATCACGACGAAAGGCAGCAGGAACCCCGCGGCGAGCACCACGCCGACCGCGGTGAGCTCCCAGCGCCGTCGCTCCCGCCGCGCGGGTTCGGCCGCGGCGACCGGCGCCACGGGCACCTGCTCGCGTACCCGCACCCGCGTCGTCATCGGTCGACCTCCCGGGTCGGGCGGACCAGCCGGACGTAGATCGCGATGACGACGACGATCAGCGCGAAGTTCAGCACGCTCATCGCGGCGGCGGTGTCGACCTGCTGGTTCTGCCGGATCAGCTTGAACGTGAGCGTCGTGGTGGTGTCCGCCGAGAACCCGGCGATGCTGCCGGTGATCACTTGCAGGATCGGCAGCGAATTGAACACGTTGATGATGTTGATGATGGTCGCCACCGCGATCGCCGGACGCAGCTGCGGCAACGTGAGATAGCGGTAGCGCTGCCACGCGCTCGCGCCGTCGACCCGCCCCGCCTCCTCGATCTCCGCCGGGATCGACTGCAACCCGGCCAGAATCGTGTAGGTCGTGAACGGCACCGAGACGAATACCGCGACGGCCATCGCCACGAGGAACGCCTGTGCCGGCTGCTTGGTGAAGCCGTAACCGCGGTCGAGCAGGCCGATGTCGACCAGGAACCGGTTCGCGATGCCGACGTCCGGGTCGAGCATGTAGTAGAAGATCGTCGTCGTCATCACCACCGACGCCGCCCACGGCACCAGGATCGCCATCCGCACGGCGGTGCGGCCGGGGAAGTCCTTGTGCAGGAACTGGGCCAGCGCCGCGGACAGCACCAGGGTGAGCAGCACGACGCCGACCACCCAGACCACCGTGTGGGCAAACACCGAGCCGAGTTCCGAGATCGCGAACAGGGTCCGGTAGTTGGCCAGTCCGGCGTTGCCGCGGTCCTGGCCGTAGGCGGTGAGGTCCCTGGTGCTGGTCCACACCATGTAGCAGGCCGGGAAGGCGACGATGCCCGCGATCAGGACCAGCGAAGGCGCGATCCACGGCAACGCCGCCGGCAATCCCCTGCGCCGCACGTCAGTTCGCGGCTTCCTGGATGCGACGCAATACCTGAGCCGGGTCCGCGCCCTGTCCGATCGTGCCCATCTGCTGGCGGATGGCGCCCTGAGCCGCGGCCCATTTCGGGTTGTTGCTCGGGTAGAACCGTGCCACCGAGAGCGTGGCGGCGAACGCTTTCGTCACGGGGTCATCGGCGAGCGCGGCGGCGGCACTGTGCGTGATCGGGATGAAGCCCTCGTGCTTGACGAAGTTCGCGTACACCGCGGCCGAATAGAAGTAGTCGAGGAACTTCTTGATCGACTCGGCTTTCGCGCCGTCCTTCTTGAACGCCATCAGGTGGTCGGCCACACCCAGCGTCACCGGGTTGCCGGTCTTGGTCGGCGACGGCGCGGTCGCGTAGCGCAGGCCGGGGTTCTTCGCGGTGATCTGGCCGATGGTGGGCGGCAGCGCTTCGATCATGCCGATCTTGCCCTGGATGAAGGCGTTGATCACGTCCTTGCGGTCGGTCGCGCCCGGATTCGGCTGAGTGGCGCCGGCATCGATGAGTTCACGCATGGCCCGCACACCCTCCAGGTTCTCCGGGGTGTCCACGGTGATCCGGTCGCCGTCGGCCCAGGAGCCGCCCGCGCCGAAGGTCCAGATGGAGGCCTCGCCCTGCGCCTCCTCGCTACCCAGTGGGAGCCCGTACCCGGAGACGCCGCCGCCGAGCGCCTGGATCTTCTTCGCCACGTCGGTCAGCTCGGCCCAGGTCTTCGGCGGCCGGACGATGCCCGCCTTGTCGAACAATTCGGTGTTGTAGAACAGGGTGCGAGTGGAGGCGAACAACGGCAGTGCGTACTGGGTGCCGTTCAGCGACGCGTTCTGCGCGAAGGCCGGCTGGATGTCCGCCAGCACCGGCGCGGAGACGATGTCGGTGGCCGGGTAGAGCAAGCCGTCTGCGGCGAAGCTGGCGTAGGCGTCGATGTTGAGGATGTCCGGGGTGGTCGCCTGCGACTGGAGCTTCGTGCGCACCACGTCGTTGATCGAGTTCCACGATTCCATCTGCAAATTCACCCTGATGCCCGGGTTCTGCTTCTGGAATTCGGCGATGATGCCGTCCCACAGCGCCTTGGTGCCCGTGGCGCCGTCGCTGTAGGCGGGGGCCAGGAGATTGATCGTAGTGTCGGAGTCCGCGGCATTCTTCGGACCGAACCCGCAGGACGAGAGGGTCAGCGCGAGGCCGGTGACCATCGCGACTCCGGCAAGCACGCGGTGGAATGGTCTTTTCACGAGCAGAACCTTTCAGATTTACCCACCCGGCGCCAGCGGAGCCGCCGATGATGGGAGGACACACCGTCCGTGCGCCTCAATCTAGCCCGGATGGTGATCATGTGTGACCGATTTGATCGTAAATTTGACATGAACGATCACGTCGAGCGAAGCTGTTCAGGTGCCTACGCCTGCCGACCACACGCCGGAACCACATCTGGCCACCGAGGTGGCGACCCAGCCGGACGACTGGACGCACGCCGCCACCATCGCCGCGGATCATCACGCCGCACTGCCGAAGCCGGGCGAGCGCGTCGCCGTGATCGGGTGCGGCACGTCGTATTTCATGTCCCGGGCGATCGCGGCGCTGCGGGAGGGCGCGGGCCGGGGGCTCACGGATGCCTGGCCAGCCAGCGCGGTCCCGGCCCGGGAGTACGACCGCTACCTCGTGATCTGCCGCTCCGGCACCACCACCGAGGTCATCCGCGCCATGCGGGCGATCCCGGCGCGCGTCCCTCGCGCGGTGATCTGCTCCAGTCCCGGCACACCTGTCCTCGAACTGGGTGATCCGATCCTCATCGAGCAGGTCGACGAGCGGTCGGTGGTGCAGACCCGTTTCGCGACCACCACCCTCGCCATCCTGCGCAGCCACCTCGGCGAGGACCTCACGCCGGTGATCGCCCAAGCTCGCGCCGTGCTCGCCGAGCGGCCCGCCGAGTCGCTGGCGGCGGTACGCGGCGCCGAGCAGATCAGCTTCGTCGGCATGGGATTCGCGGCGGCCATCGCCGACGAGGCGGCGCTCAAGCTGCGCGAATCCTGCCAGTCCTGGACGGAGGCCTATCCGGCGACCGAGTACCGCCACGGCCCCATCGCCATCTCGGCGCCGGGCCGGGCGGTCTGGGCCTTCGGGCCGCTGGAGCCGGGATTCGCCGACGATGTCGCCGCCACCGGCGCCCACCTGGAACACCGCGAGATCGACCCGATGGCGGATCTGCTGCGGGTGCACCGGCTCTGCGTCCTGCGTGCCGCCGACCTGGGGCTGGACCCGGACCATCCGCGCGGCCTGAATCGCTCCGTGGTCTTGAAGTCGTGATCGAGCACGTGCGGTGAGAACCGGTCGTGGCCAGGCCGCGCGCACCCTGGCCCAGGGTTCGCCACGAACTACTCTGCCGAGCATGGGAAACGAACAGCCGAGGACACCGGCGGGTTCTGGTGCGTCCGTGGCCGGGCCGCGCACCCCTGAGACCAACTCGCGCCGCGACGAGCCGACCGGGCGTTCGGGCTCGGGGCGGGCCACGACCGTGCTCGGCACGACGACGCTCACCGCGCCGCTACCGGGCGAGGCGCTCGTGCTCGGACTGGATGTCGGCGGAACCACCATCAAAGGCGAGGTCACCGATGCCGAAGGCGCGGCTCTGGCGATGGGCTCGGTCGCCACGCCCCACGGTCCGGTCGCCTTCGACGCGATGGGCGAGCTCGGCGAGCGGTTGCTGGCCGAACTGCCGGAATCCGACCGCGGCCGGGTGCGCCGCGCGGCGGTGGTGCTGCCGGGGATCGTCGATACCACGCGCTCGATCGCGGTGTTCAGCAGCAACGTCGGTTGGCGCGACGTGCATGTGGGCGATCGCTTCACCGAGCGCTGGGGCGTGCCGACGCTGATCGAACACGATGTCGCCGTGGCCGGTTGGGCGGAATGGAAGTACGGCGCCGGGCAGGGCCACGAGAACGTGTGCGTCGTCATTCTCGGCACCGGTATCTCCGGGACGCTGTCGGTCGGCGGGCGGTTGGTGCGCAGCAGCTACGGGCAGGTCGGCGAGTACGGGCACGTGCCGGTGCGGCGCGCGGGCGGCTTGCCCTGCCCGTGCGGCAATACCGGCTGCGTCGAGACGATCGCGTCGGGCGCGGCCATCGCGCGCGCCTACACCCGCCGTACCGGACGGGAGACGACCGGCGCCGCCGAGGTCTTCGCCCTCATGTCCACCGACCCCGACGCCGCCGCCGTGGTCGAGGACGCGGTCGAGGCGCTCGCCGACGGGCTGGTCGGCATCGTGCACGCCGCCTGTCCCGAACTGGTCGTCCTCGGCGGCGGCCTCGCCGGAGCGGGCACGGCGCTGACCGCCCCACTGCACCGGGCGCTGACGGACCGGCTCCGCCTGGTCCCCGCACCGCGAGTGGTGCTCGGCGAGTTCGGCGCCCGCGCCGGGCTGGCGGGCGCCGCCCTCTTCGCCCGCCGAGGGGCACTGACATGACGCCGTACACCGAACTGATTCGCGGACGCATCGTCTCGGCGAGCGTCACGCTGAACGACGGCGTCGTCCTGGTCTCCGGAGACCGGATCGAGGCGGTCCGGTCGTTCAGGCAATGGCGCGCGACGCATCCCGATTTACCTGAGCCGCCATTTTCCGGCACCGTGCTGCCGGGGCTTGTGGACATTCACAATCACGGCGGATTCGGGTACCGGTTCGACACCGTGAACAGCACGTACGCGCGGATGGCGGCCGAATCGCACCATGCGCGCGGCTCGACCACGGTGGTGGCGAGCGTGGTCACCGGCCCCGGCGCGGAGATGGTGGCGCAGACCGCCACCCTGCGCGAACTCGCCGAGGAAGGCGTGCTCGGCGGAATCCATGTCGAGGGGCCTTTCCTCTCCGAGGCGCGATGCGGAGCACAGGATCCGCGTTTCCTGCGCGACCCCGATCTCGGGTTGACCGAGCAACTGCTGGCCGCCGGAGGCCCACACCTGCGGGCGATGACGCTCGCGCCGGAGCGCCCCGGCTACGCGGCCGTCGCGCAGCGGCTGACCGACAACGGGGTGGTGGTCGCGCTCGGCCACAGCGACACCGACTACCGGGCTTTTCGTAATGCCCTGCGCCCGCACGGATCGGGCAGCATCGTGACGCACCTGGCGAACGGCATGCCACCGCTGCATCACCGGCACCCGGGTCCGGTGGCGGCGGCTCTGGTGGCCGCGGCCGCCGGGGACGCGATCGTGGAGCTGATCGGCGACGGCGTGCACGTGGATCCGGGCTTCGCCGCGCTGGTGTTCGCGACCGCGCCGGGGCGGGTCGCGCTGGTCACCGACGCCATGCAGGCGGCCGGACTCGGCGACGGCGAGTACCAGCTCGGTCCGCAGCCGGTGACCGTGCGGCACGGGGTGGCGCGCATCGCCGACGGGTCGATCGCGGGCGGAGTCAGCACCCTGCTGGAGTGCCTCGCGCGCGCGGTGCGCGAATCCGGCGTCGGGCTGCGGGAGGCGGTGTGCGCGGCCACCTCGGTTCCGGCCGCCGCGCTCGGGCTCGCCGACGTCGGTGACCTGCGGCCCGGCCACTTCGCCGACATTCTGACAGCCAGTGACAATCTCCACTTGCGCAGGGTGCTCAGACGTGGACAGTGGTTGAGGTGATCCTCACCGTGACAATGAATCCCGCGTACGACATGACCTATCGCGTCGAACGCTTCGAACGCGGGCAGGCGCATCGGGTCCGGTCGGTGGAGCAGCGCATCGGCGGCAAGGGCATCAACGTGACCCGGGTGCTGAACCAGCTCGGCAGGTACGCCAGGGCTACCGGATTCTCCGACCACGCCTTCGCGGCCGCCGCCGAACTGGAGTTGCCGGTCGACTTCGTGCACGCGCTGCCCTGGGTGCGCCGCACCGTGGTGATCAGCGAATCCGACGACGGGACCGCCACCGCGCTGTGGGAGCCGGGCGCGCGGGTCTCCAATCCGCATGCCGCCGAGCAGTTGGCCGTCCGGGTGGCCGGCATGCTCCCCGATATCGCCGGGCTGGTCATCTCCGGGTCGCTGCCGGGCGGCATCGAACCCGCGCTGCCCGCCGAGATCGCGCGCAACGCCATCGCGGCCGATGTGCCCACCATCTGTGACGTCGACGGCGAGGCACTGCGCTTGGCCGCCCAGGTACCGGGCATCGTGCTCACGCCGAACGCGGCTGAGCTGCAACGCCTCACCGGCGCGGAACCCGCGTCCGCGGACGAGATCGTCACCGCCGTGCACCCGCTCATCGAGAACGGAGTCCGGGCCGTGATCGCCACGCGCGGGACGGAGGGAATCACCGCGGTGACCGCTGACGGCGCGTGGTCGGCGGCGTTGCCCGAACCGCTCGCCGGGAATCCCACCGGTGCGGGCGATGCGGCGGTGGCGGCGGTGATCGCCGCCCTGGCATCCGCATCGAGCACGGACTGGCCCGCGCTGCTCGCCGACGCGGTGGCGACCTCCGCGGCGGCCGTGGTGGTCCCGGTGGCCGGTGAGATCGACCGTTGTCTGCGGACCCGACTGGCCCCGACCGTTCAGGTCGAACAACTGGATCTACCCGAACCACAGAAAGCGCTCCCATGACCACCGCCGACCACACCGAGCCTCCAGCGGAGGCCGAAGGGCAGCGCGAACTATGCCACTGACCTCGATCCCGGATCTGATCTCCGCGGCCCGGCCGGGTGGGCTCGGCGCGTTCAATGTGATCACCCTCGAGCATGCCGAGGCGATCGCCGCAGCAGCGGAGTCGGCGAAAAGACCAGTGGTCTTGCAACTTTCGGAGAACACGGCGATCTATCACGGCGGCATCGCGCCCCTCGCACTCGCATGCCTGCGCATCGCCGCCGACAGCGACGCCGCCGTCGCGGTTCATCTCGACCATGCCACCAGCGCCGAATTGGTGCGCACCGCGGTCGATCTCGGTATCCACTCTGTCATGTACGACGGCTCGGCCCTCGACTACGCCGACAACCTCGCGACCACCGCCGAGGTCGCGGCCTGGTGCCATGAGCGCGGGGTGCACGTCGAAGCCGAACTCGGCGCGGTGGGCGGCAAGGACGGCGCGCACGCACCCGGGGTGCGCACCGATCCCGACGAAGCCGTCGAGTTCGTGAGCGCCACCGGTGTCGACGCACTGGCGGTGGCCGTCGGCTCTTCGCACGCCATGCACACCCGCACGGCGGCACTCGACAACGACCTGATCGCCCACCTGGCGGCGAAGGTTCCCGTCCCCTTGGTGCTGCACGGCTCCTCCGGCGTCCCGGATCGAGGTCTCCGCGACGCCGTGGACCACGGCATGACGAAGATCAACATCGCCACCCGCCTGAACATTCGGATGACAGCCGCCGTCCGCGCCTGCCTCGCATACGATTCCCACCTCTCCGACCCACGCAAGTACCTCACCCCCGCCCGCGCCGCCGTGCAGGCGGAAGTCGAGCACTTCCTCCGCCTCCTCGCCTGATCGCGCGTGCCGCTTCATCACCGGCCCACCGCGTGATCAGATGAGGGAATGATCATTCGACATGTGACGGTCGACTGTTCCGACCCCTTCGCCCTCGCGTCGTTCTGGAGCGCCGTCACCGGATGGCCGGTGGCGCAGGCCAATGGACCCGACGACGACTACGCCGTCGTGGAGGCACCGGAAGGAACCCCGGGCCTGCTGTTCATCCGAGTCCCCGAACCAAAGGCGGTGAAAAACCGAGTCCACCTCGACTGGATGCCCACCGAACGCACCCGCGACGAGGAAGTCGACCGCGTCCTCGCCCTCGGCGCAACCCTGCACGAAGACCACCGAACCCCCGATGGCCTCGGCTGGGTCACCCTCCGCGATCCCGAGAACAACGAATTCTGCATCGAACGCCCCCACCACTGATCCTCCACTAGTGGCGCATCACCGAGACGTCTACTCGGGTTTCGCCGCAGCCAGGTGCCCCTGGCGAAAGCGAACGGCCGGCGGCGCACGCGAGGGTGCGCGCCGCCGGCCGGTTCTCATGGTGGGCAGGGCAGTTGTCCACCGGCAGGGCTGTCGATGGATCGCTTCGCATCGACGGGGTCACTCTTCCCGGTGGAGCTGAGTTTTCGGTGTAGTGAAGCTGAGAGTCGGCTGGGAGAGGCGCGCTGTGGTGGGGCCGCTAGGTGATTTCCGCGGCGCGGATGGCCGTTGTGAATGCCGCCCACTGCGTCGGCGTGAACGCCAGCACGGGGGATGTCCCCGGTACTCCCGCGAACTTGCTGTCTCGAACCAGGATTCGGTCGCCGTCGAAGCAGACTTCGACGCAGGCAGTGCTGTCATTCGAGTGTGATGACTTGAACCATGCGACCGCACTTGCCATGCCGATCACGCTACAGCGCAGTCAGTCTGCGTTCTATCAACGCTGTCGACTCGTTTCGCGGGAGCGCGTGTTCGGCGAGAGTCGTACCGAACATGGTCTCGAGGTGGCGTACCGGTTCGCTCTCTTCGATCACGCCGAGATGAACCAGCGTCTCGGTCCACGCCACGTCGGGCAGGAGTGCACTCTCGAACCCGAGCAAATGGAACGACGCACCGGTGAGCAACACACCGCCTGGCGCGTCGAACGGTACGACCCGGATGTCAACCGTGTCGGCATGCGTCTCGGTAATCGACAGGAGGTGGCGGAGCTGCCCCTTCAGGACGGCCACACCGCCGGTGCGCTGAGTCAGCGCGGCCTCGTTGACGATCGCGGTCACCAGTAGCGGATCCGATTCGGCGAGCCGCTTCTGGCGCCTCATCCGGACCTCGACCCAGCGCTCCACTTCCACTTGCCGAATCCGCGCCCTGTCGTTGGCGATTACGGCCCGCGCGTAGTCCTCGGTCTGCAAGAGACCAGGGATCAAGATGCTCGTGTAGCTGCGGATGTCGTGCGCCCCGTGCTCCAACCCGTACAGGCGCAACACCTCGTCCGACAGCAACCCGGCGTACTCAGACCACCATCCTCGGCGCTTGGCGATATCGCGCAGCCGCAACATCTCCTCGCGCTCGTCCGGGTCGAATTCCAGCAGGCTCATCAGCTTTCGCAGTTTGTCCTCGGCCAGGACGCGTTCCTTCTCGACCTTCGACCAGTACGACAGGGTGAAGCCCAGTTCCTTGGCGATGAGGGACGCGGAGACGTCGAACTCGGTGCGGCGGCGCTTGATCCGGAGCATGAGCTCCCAGCGGGCGACCGTGGGCGAGAGTGGTGCCATCGTCCGATGAGTCCTTCCGGCTCCGGCTGTTCGTGCAGATGACCGTACCCGCATCCACAGCGCGCGAAGTTTGTCAAATGGACTGGTCAACTTGACCTATCAACGGACCGACTTCTAAGCTGCTTGTGTTGTGCATCACAGGCGGGGCTGTCATCGGAACCCGCCCTGCGGGGATGGAGGGGGTTCTGATGTCCGTGCACGTCGTCGACCGGATCTGGATCGTCAGTGACCGGACGCCGCATCAGGCGCGCCGGGTCAGCGACGACGCGTGGGTGGTGTCCTACCTGCGTGGCCGGATGGTGACCACGGAGCAGGCGACGGCGGCTATCCAAGCGGCGGAGATGGTTTCCTTGACGGAGGAGCTGACGTGCCGGTTCGGGCTCACGGCACTGGAGGCCGTCGGGCTCGTCGTCATCGAATCGCCATGGGACGGCGGGCCGCTGTCCCATCGCCACCGTCCGGGCGGGCGTCGTCGCCGCTGATATTCGCGTCTCGCGTAATGCCGGCGCGACCATTTCGACCGAGGGGGTTATCCGCAGTGGAACCACTGCCGACCAAAGAGCTCGTCCTTCATGCCTGCCGCAGCGCGCCGCACCGCGCCCACCCCATCCTGGAGTCCGCCCACCTACTCACGGGATTGCACAAGCGCCGCCTCGGCCGTGAACCGGGCGGTGCGAACGACATCGACCGGGATCGCGCCCGGCTCGTCCTCGCCGTCGATCGCTGGGTCGCCACCGAGGCGCCGCCGCCACACGGCGGTGCGCACATGCACACCGAGACCGTCGGCATGGTGGTCGATCGTCTCGCTCAGTTCTCCGCCTGCGCGTACGCGATCCTCGCCGGGGCGCCGGAATGGGCGGTGCACAATGCTTGGGAGCGCCTGGCCGAGCTGGCGCTCGGCTACGAGGATCTCGCCTATGAGGTCGCGGCGGGCGTGCGCCGCTTGCCCTACCTCAGCGGCCCGCGCGAGCAGCCGTGACTCATTCCCCGTCCGGGTGCGGCCAGGCATTGGCCTCCACACGGGCGCGCACCCGGGCCACGTCGGCTTCCGACGGCATCGCGTTGGTGATCTTGGTGATCATCACCTGGATATCGGTCTCATCGATGTCCGCCCCGCCCGCACCGGCCAGCTCGGCGGCGATCCGTGCGACCTCCTCGTCGGACAGGCGACGGCGCAGCAGCGCGAGCAGCGGGATGTAGTCGGATTCCGGCACGCCATCCGGGTATCCGACCCGCAGCCAGCCGATGATCGCGTTCAGGAAAGGTGGCATCGGCGGCGGCTCGGTCAGTCGGAATCAGCGGGTGGATCGGCCAGCGGCCAGCCGCCTGCCGCCAAGTGGGAGGCAACGCGGGCGACGTCGCCTTCGTCCGGCTGTTCCATGGCGATCCGGGCGATGGCCTGCTCGATCTCGACGCGGGTGATCCCGCTGTCCGGGTTCGAAGCCACCAACTCCTCGGCGATGACGACCACCTCGTAGTCGGTGAGGTGCCGGTGCAGCACGGCGAACAGCGCCACGTAATCCGATCGCGGAACGCCCTGCGGATACCCGGCACGGAGCCAGCCCACTACCTTGCCGAGCAGCTTCGGCCGGTTCGGTGCGGGTTTCACTGGTTCGGTCACGGTGCCACTCCTCACGCCTGGCCGAACAGATGGATGCCGAATCTGGCGGCGAGGAACGCCTTCGCCGTGTACAGGATTCCGCCCACGATCGCGACGACGACCACCGCGAAGCACGTCAGCGCTGCCGTGAGCGCGGGATAGTTGCGCCGCACGGTGCTGGTATCCGCGTCGGCCGTCTCCGACATCGACCAGAAGCGCACCCCGATCGCGAAGATCATCGGCAAGCCCGCTCCGAGCACCAGCCCGGCCGCGACGACTTTCCACAGCCCGCTCAGATTCGTGACGAGAGTGTGCACGCTGGTCCTCCTACACCTGGGCCGATCGGTTCGAGTCCGCCGACGTGGTCCGGTCGTCGCCGGCGGGTGCCGCCGGGTCGGTCCCGTCGCCCGGCCACTCGTTGACATTGCCGGTGTGCACCGGATTGCGCCGCGACCGCAGCCACATCAGCGTCGACAGCCCGATCAGCAGACCGAAGACCACGAGCACCCCGGCCAGCCCGCCGACGAAGTGGGCGATGGCCCAGCAGATCGCCCCGGCCACACCGGCCAGCGGCAGCGTGAGCAACCATGCGACCACCATCCGCCCCATCACGCTCCAGCGCACCTCGGCGCCCTTGCCGAGGCCGGTACCGAGGATGGAGCCGGTGGCGGTCTGCGTGGTGGACAGCGGCAGACCGAAATGGGCGGAAGTCAAGATGATCGCGGCCGACGCGGATTCCGCCGCGAGCCCCTGTGGCGAGTCGATCTCGACCAGGCCCTTGCCCAGTGTGCGGATGATCCGCCAGCCGCCGAGATAGGTGCCCGCCGCGATGGCCACGGCACAGGCGGCCATCACCCACAGCGGCAGCTCGGCGTCCTTGGTGAGTGTCCCGTGCGCGACGAGCGCGAGGAAGATCACGCCCATCGTCTTCTGGGCGTCGTTCGTGCCGTGCGCCAGCGAGACCAGCGAGGCCGAGCCGATCTGGCCCCACCGGAACCCCTCGGTGACCTTGTCCTCGTCGGCGCCGCGGGTGATCCGGTACACCAGCCACGTGCCGATTGCCGAGACCAGCGCGGCGACGATGGGCGCGAGCACGGCCGGAAGAACGATCTTGGTGAGCACGCCTTCGGAGCCGGACGCCCAGATCACGCCGCTCCACCCGAGCGCGGCCAGCGTCGACCCGATCAGGCCACCGAACAGCGCGTGCGACGAACTCGACGGCAGACCGAACAGCCAGGTGAGCAGGTTCCACAGGATTCCGCCGACCAGACCGGCGAACACGATGACGAGCAGATCGTGGCCGCTGACGGCGTCGAGCCGGACGATGCCTTTCGCCACGGTGGCGGCCACGGCGACCGACAGGAACGCGCCGACCAGGTTCAGCACCGCCGACAGCGCGACCGCCACGCGCGGCCGGAGGGCTCCGGTGGCGATCGAGGTCGCCATCGCGTTCGCCGTGTCGTGGAAGCCGTTCGTGAAATCGAATGCGAGTGCCGTGACGATGACGATCAGGAGAACCAGGAATTCGACGGTCACGCCTCCAGTGTGCTGCACCGCCGAACGTCATAGCCATGTGGTTACCGAAAGTCCTCCGGCCGCCATGGACTAGCCTGGTTCGTCCGGTATCAGCCGGATCGGGTGCAGTGCGGGATGGTCGCGCGCCCGGCGAACCGGTCATCGATCCACGAGTTCGCGCCGGGTATGCCGCTGAGGCCGACCAGGAAGTGTTCGCCGAGATAGACCTGGAAATCCACCGGCGTCCCCGCGCCGCACCAGTCCGTGTAGAGCTTCTCCGCACCGGCCAGCGGCACCCATGGGTCGTGCGTGGCGTGATAGAGGAACACCGGCACCGTCGGCGCGCTCGCTCCCAGCCGGTTGGCGGCCAATATCTCCTGGATCATCGGCAGCTCGGTGGGCGCGGCGGCGTGGGTGAGCGCCTGCACCGGGATCGGAGCGACGACCCCGGCGAATTCCTCCGCCGACATGCACACGTCCTTGCCGATCTGCGCCAGCCGCCAGCCGTTGTCGTTCATCAGGTCGAGCATCTCGGGATACTCCCGGGCCAGTCCGAGCGTCGCGGCCAGGAAGACCCCGGAAGCCAAGTTGCGGCCGTTCATGGTGGTCAGCAGCATGCCGAAGTCGGCGGGAACACCGCCGAACGCCGCACCCACCAGATTCAGCTCCGGCGCGTATTCGGGGGCCAGCTGCGCGGCCCACCCGCTCGCGATCGCCCCGCCGGAGTATCCGGTGACCACCGTCGGAGCGTCCGGACGCAGCCCGAGCTCCGGCGTTCCCACCACGGCCCGGATCGAGTCGAGCACCGCGTGCCCGGCCATCAGGCCCGCCCCGTATGCCTGTCGCGGGCCCTGGTGGTCCGGCACGAGCACCGCGTACCCCTTGGCCAGCGGGATCTGGGCGGCCCACAACTTGGCCGACAACACGGTCCTGAGTTCGTAGGACGGTGCGCACCGATGCCCGAGCGAGTCGATGGCGGCATTGAACGACAGCACCGGGCGCGGCCCCGGCCCGGGCCACGGTGTCCGCGGCACGAGCAACGTCGCGACCACCGGCACCGGACGCCCCTTGGAATCGGTGGACCGGATCAGCAGTTCGGTCGACTCCAGCGGGAACACGGTCAGGCCGGTGCCTCCCGGGCGGGACGCGAGAACCGTTCCCGGCGGCAGGCTCTCGAAGTCCGGCGGCGGCGTGTAGAACGGATCACCCAGCGGCGTGGGGAGGATCCCGGGATATTCGCGGGAAGGCGTGAGGAACTGCTCGATCGGATTCGCCTGCGCCTGCGGACCTACCGCACTCACCGCCAACGCGCCCAGCAGCGACATTACGAGCCGGACACACCGCCCGGACAGCACCATTCGCATCATCCCACCCGCCCGCCGATTCCTTGTCCGGAAGCACGAACCGGCCGGACCAGAGCATTGTGGCGGCCATCCGGAACCTTGCGCTGCCCATACTTACAGCGGCTCGACGCGCCTCGCGCGACCGACACGCTCCTGCTGGGGAGCGTGCGCGCTTCACATCACGGCAGCAGCGCGCGAACGGTGTCGATGGTGTCGGCTTCGGCGGGTTCTTTGTCGGGGCGATAGCGCACCACCCGAGCGAAACGCAACGCGACACCACCGGGATAGCGTGGGCTGACCTGCACGCCGTCCAGGGCTATTTCGACGATCAGTTTCGGCCACAGATACACGGTGTGCTGATCGCGGGAGCGTTCGTGCCGTGGGAATTCGGCGGTCTGCCATTGCAGCAGCGCGTCGGTGAGTCCTTTGAACGTCTTGCCCACCATGACCGGCTCGCCGGTGTCCGGGTCGAGAGCACCCAGATGCAGGTTCGACAGGTAGCCCGTGCGGCGGCCGTATCCCCATTCCGCGCCGAGCACGATCAGATCGAGGGTGTGCGTGGGCTTGATCTTCTGCCAGGCCCGGCCGCGCCTGCCCGCCGCGTACGGCGCGGTCAACGACTTGATCATGACGCCTTCGTGACCCGCTGCCAGCGCGCCGTCGAAGTATTCCGCGGCCGCCTCGGCATCCGGCCGCAGCAGCGCGGGAATGGTGTGCGCGCCGGCCACCTTCGTCAGCGCCGCGCGCCGCTCGGACAGCGGAGCGTCCAGCAGGTCCCGGCCGTCCAGGTGCAGGCAGTCGAAGAAATACGGATGCAGCAGCAGTTCCCTGGTAGTACTCACCTCGGCGAACCGGCTCATGGTCTCCTGGAACGGGCGCGGCCGCCCGGAGTCGGTGAGCGCCAGCGTCTCGCCGTCCAGCACGACGCTCGTGCAGTTCAGACCCCCCACCAGCTCGACGAGTTCCGGCACGCTCGCGGTGATCTCGCGCAGCGTCCTGGTGAACACCCGAATCCGGTCGCCGTCCCGATGCACCTGGATGCGGGCGCCGTCCAGCTTGTGCTCGAGGCTCACCTCGCCCTCGAACTCGATCAGCGCCTCGTCCAGCGTCGCACCGGGTGCGGCGAGCATGGGCTGGATCGGGCGGCCGACTTCGAGCCTGAACTCCGCGAGCGCGGCAGCGCCACCGGTCAGCGCCGCGACGGCGGTGACCGGCAACCGGCCCGACAGCATGTACGCCCGGCGCACCAGATCGGGCGGCACGCCGGCGGCGACGGCCACGGCTTCGGCGACCACGGCGGTGAGCGCGCCCTGGCGCAGCTCTCCGGTGAGCAGGCGTACCAGGAAGCCCTGCTCCTCCGCGGTGGCCGCGGACCACAGCGCCGCGAGCAGTTCCTTGCGCCGAGCCGCGGAACCGGCGCCGGAGGTGCCTGCCAGATCGCTCAGCGCGGCGTGCACCGCCGACACCGTCAGCGTCGCCACCGGGGCCGACGGGATGTCGAGGGTGGTGAGCGTGCGCCAACCCGTGCCGATCCGCCCCTGCGGTAGCTCGCCGGACGCCCAGGCGACCACCGGCGTCAGCTCCTCGGGAGCGGCCGCCGTCAGCAACCCTGCCAACGTGGCGATTTTCGTCTTGCGTGACCTGGTCGCGCGCACGGTCTCCGAGCCGAGGACGACATCCGAGAACAACACCCTGCCGACGGTAGCCGCCGGGTACGACACCGCGCTGGAACCTGCTGCTAATCAGAAATTGGCACGAATGCGAAAGCGTCCATAAGCTGGACGCATGGCCAAGACCTACGTCGGCGCTCGGCTGCGTCAGCTGCGGACCGAACGCGGGCTGAGCCAAGTCGCGCTGGCCCAGCAGCTGGAGATCTCGGCGAGTTATCTCAACCAGATCGAGCACGACGTGCGGCCGCTCACCGTCCCGGTGCTGCTGAAAATCAGCGACCTGTTCGGCGTCGACGCCACCTTCTTCTCCGCGCAGGACGACACCCGGCTCATCGCCGAACTCCAAGAGGTCGTGATGGACCAGGAGCTGGGCATCGAGGCCGACGCCCAGGAGATCGCCGACATGGTCTCGGCGCACCCGAGCATGGCCCGCGCGCTGGTCAACATGCACAACCGCTACCGCAACACCTCGGCCCAGCTGGCCGCGGCCACCGAGGACCGGTTCGCCGACAGCGCGGGCAGCGGGGCGATCAGCAAGCCGCACGAGGAAGTGCGCGACTACTTCTATCAGCGTCAGAACTACATTCACGAGCTCGATACGGCCGCCGAAGACCTCACCGCGCGCATCCGTTTCCACGGCGGCGACGTCAACAGCGAGATCGCCAGGATTCTGCGCGCGCACGACGTGCGGATCACCGAGCGCATCGACCTCGGCGAGGGTGTGCTGCACCGCTTCGACCCGCAGACCCGCAACCTGGAGATCGCACCGCATCTGTCCGGCGGGCAGCGCACCTTCAAGCTGGCCGCCGAACTGGCCTACTTCGAGTGCGGCGAGCTGCTGGAGAAGCTGGTCGAGGAGGGCAATTTCGCGTCCGAGGACGCCCGCAAGCTGGCCATGCTCGGGCTGGCCAACTACTTCGCCGCGGCGACGGTGCTGCCGTACACGCATTTCCACGAGGTCGCCGAGGACTTCCGTTACGACATCGAACGGCTGTCGGCGTTCTTCACCCAGAGTTACGAGACCATCTGTCACCGGCTCTCCACGCTGCAACGCCCGTCGCTGCGCGGCGTGCCGTTCTCGTTCGTGCGAGTGGACCGGGCGGGCAACATGTCCAAGCGCCAGTCGGCCACCGGATTCCACTTCTCCGCCAGCGGCGGAACATGCCCGCTGTGGAACGTCTACGAGACCTTCGCCTATCCCGGCAAGATCATGACGCAGATCGCGCAGATGCCCGACGGCCGCAAGTACCTGTGGGTGGCCCGGACGGTGGAACGCCGCGCCACCCGCTACGGCCAGCCGAGCAAGACCTTCGCCATCGGACTCGGCTGCGAACTGCGGCACGCGGCCCGCGTGATCTACGCCGACGGCATCGATCTCGACGAAGTGCAGCCGACGCCGATCGGTGCCGGATGCCGAGTCTGCGAACGCGCCAATTGCCCGCAACGCGCCTTCCCGCCGCTGGGCAAGGTGCTCGACATCAGCGAACACCGCAGCTCGGTGTCGCCGTACGTGCTGAAGTAGTCGTAGCCGATCGTCCTGGACGACGTCCGGCCGGTGTCGCAGCCCGACCGGCCGGACGTCGTGTCAGGCGGCCTGTGTCTTGCGCGCGATACGCAGACCGGCCACCGTCATGCCCAGCGCGGCCACGAGCAATCCCGCCAGAATCCAGGCCAGCGCCGCGAAACCGTGCGGTGCGGCGGACGCGGCGACCAGCGGGCCGATGGTCGCGCCCACGTAGAAGCTGAACATCGCGACCGACATGGCGGCGGCCCGTGATTCGCCGCCCAGCTCGCCCGCGCTCTGCAGCACGGCGGGAGCGATGATGCCGAGACCGCCGACCAGAACCGCGAGCAGGACGGCCAGCACGGCCGGATGGGTTCCCTCGAAGGTCGCCAGCACCATCGCCGTCGCGGCGATCAGTACGCCGAGCACGATCTGACCGTGCTTGGACAGCCGGGCCAGCGGCACCGCGAGCAGGGGAAGCGCGACCATCACCGGCAGCGCGCCCGCACGCAACGCGAGCAGTTCGCCCGAGCCCCGCACCACTCCGGTCAGTTCCAGGCCGGTGTACACCCCGACCATCACGGCCATGCTCATCGCGCCCGCGATCAGCATCGGCAGCAGCGCCCGGATGCGCAGCACCGCCGGAATGGCGGCGTAGCTGTACCGCAGCGGCAGCTCGCGGCCGATGGGAGCGTCGGCCAGCAGCACCGAACGCAGGACCAGCGCCAGTAAGGCGAAACCGACGGCGGATGCGAGGAAGACGGTGCGCCAGGGGAAGACGTCCACCATCGCCTGCGACACGATCTGCGCGATCACCGTGGCCGCGAGAAACGACGTGGCCACCGACATGGTGGCCACGGCACGGTGCGCTGGATCGATGCGGGTGGCCACATAGGCCATGATCGCGGGCGGAATCGAGCCGACCACCAGGCCCTGCACGACCCGCAGGCCGACGGCCAGCGGTGCATCGAACGCCAAACCGGTCAATAGGGTGACCACTGCGGCGACCAGCATTCCGGCCACGAGCACCCGGCGGTGTCCGTAGCGATCCGCCAACGGCCCGAACAATACGAAGCCCCCGGCGTACCCGAAGGCGAACGCGCTGATGATCCAGGTCATCACCGCGGAGCCGACGCCCCAGTCGGCCCGCATGGCGGCGAAAAGCGGGATGGGGACGTACATCTGGCCGGTGGCCAAGAGGGCGGCCAGAACGAAGAAGGGCAGGGTGCGCCCCGTGTGGGCCCGTGCGGACGTATCCCGGACGGGCGTCGCGACCGGAGCCGCGGACTGGAAGGTGGGCATTGCCATGGACTCGAAGGTAGGCGCGGCGGGATCCGTTGTCAACCAAATAGTTGGTTTAATGAACTGGTAAAGTGTTCGTCATGACGGCCACGATGAAACGCAGTGACGCGACCAGGCAGGCTCTGTTGCGCGCCGCCCGCGACGAATTCGCGCAGTACGGGCTGGCCGGGGCGCGAGTCGATCGGATCGCCGAGACGGCCGGCGTCAACAAGGAGCGCATCTACGGACTGTTCGGCAGCAAGGACAAGCTGTTCGACGTCATCCTGATCGAGACGCTGCGCGAGTTCATCGACGTGGTGAAGCCCCTGGCCGATACCGAACCCGGCGCGTACGTCGGCAAGCTGTTCGACTACCACCGCGACAATCCGCAGCTGTTGCGGCTGATGCTCTGGGAGGCGCTGCATCGCGGCGCCGACGCCCACGACATCGACGGCTGGCGCGCCCGGCACTACGTCCGCAAATCCGACCGCGCCCGAGAGCAGTTCGACATCGACGCCACGAACGCGGGGCGCCTGCTGCTGGCGCTGTGTGGCCTGGCCAACTGGTCGCTCGCCGTCCCGCAGACCACCAAGCTGCTGCTGGGTGAGGCCGGTGCGCAGGACAAGGACGCCACCCGCGCGTTCCTGATGGACTTCGCCAGGGCGGCGATGCGGCGCGACGCGGCCCCGGACGAGCGGGGAGCACGCCTGCCGGAGGTCGAACTGGTCAATGATTTGACCACCGGCGACGGACAGTCCGAGGTGGACCGCGCCGCACGCAGGCTGCGCGACGCCCAGGCCACCGCCGAGGCCGCCCGCGCGGACCTCGCCACCGCCCTGCGGGCGGCCCATGCCGCGGGCGCGAGCGCCAATAAGCTCGCCAAGCAGGTCTCCGGCACGCTGTCGCGGCCCGTCGTACTCAAACTGCTGTCCGATTCAGAGGGCTGACCGCTAGAACGCCGCCTCGTCCAGGTTCATGATGTCGTTGTCGAGTGACTCGATGATCTCGCGCACCGCGGTCAGGTTCGGCAGCGCGTTCTTGGCGAAGAAGCTCGCGACAGCGACCTTTCCGGCGTAGAAAGCGCGATCTTTCTCGGGCGCGCCGGCGGCGAGTGCCGCGGCCGCGATCTCCGCTTGCACCAGCAACCGCCAGCCGATGAGGAGGTCGCCGACTGCGAGCAGGAAGCGCACCGAGCCCGAGCCGACCTTGTACAGCTCGCTCGGCTCCTCCCGGGCGCCCATGAGGAAGCCGGTGAGGGCGGCCGCCATCGCCTGCACATCCGCCGCGGCGGTGCGCAGCAGTTCGCGTTCGGTCTCGAACCGCCCGGTCTTCGCGTCCAGGAACGCCGCGATTCGCGCGCTGACGTGGGCGAGCGCGACGCCGCGGTCGCGGGCGATCTTGCGGAAGAAGAAGTCCTGCGCCTGGATGGCGGTGGTGCCCTCGTAGAGCGAGTCGATCTTCGCGTCGCGGATGTACTGCTCGATCGGGTAGTCCTGGAGATAGCCGGAGCCGCCCAGGGTTTGCAGCGACTCGGTCAGGTACTGGTAGGCGCGCTCGGAGCCGACACCCTTGACGATCGGCAGCAGCAGATCGTCCACGCGGTGCGCCAGGTCGGGGTCCGCGCCCGAGACCAGTTGCGCCACGTCGTCGTTCTGGTGAGCGGCGGTGTACAGGTACACCGCGCGCAGCCCCTCCGCGTACGCCTTCTGCATGGCCAGCGACCGCCGCACGTCCGGGTGGCGGATGATGCTCACGCGCGGCGCGGCCTTGTCGGTCATCTGCGTCAGGTCGGCGCCCTGGACCCGCTCCTTGGCGAAGGCCAGCGCGTTGAGGTAACCGGTCGACAGGGTGCCCGACGATTTGACGCCGACCATCATGCGCGCGTTCTCGATGACCTGGAACATCTGGGCGATGCCGTTGTGCACCTCGCCGACCAGCCAGCCCTTGGCGGGGATGCCGTGGCCGCCGAAGGTCAGCTCGCAGGTGGGCGAGGATTTCAGGCCCATCTTGTGCTCCACCCCGGTGACGTACACACCGTTGCGCTCGCCGATTTCCAAGGTCTCGGGGTCGAAGAGGAACTTCGGCACATAGAACAGCGACAGGCCCTTCGTGCCCGGTCCGGCGCCCTCGGGGCGGGCCAGCACCAGGTGGAAGACGTTCTCGGCGGTGTCGCCGACCTCGGCGCCGGAGATGAAGCGCTTCACGCCCTCGATGTGCCAGGAGCCGTCCTCCTGACGGATCGCCTTGGCGCGGCCGGCCCCGACGTCGGACCCGGCATCGGGTTCGGTGAGCACCATGGTGCCCTGCCAGCCCTTCTCGAAGCCGAGTGTGGCCCAGTGCCGCTGCTGCTCGGTGCCGACGTTGTAGAGCACCGACGCCATGACCGGGCCCATGTTGAAGAACGACGCCGACGGATTGGCGCAGGTGATCATCTCGGCGACCGCCCACACCAGCACCGCGGGCGCGGGCGTGCCGCCCATGCCCTCCGGCATGCCGAGCCTGCTCCAGTCCGCGTCGCGCACGGCGGTGACGGTCCTACGTAGCGGCTCCGGAACAGCGATCGAGAAGGTGGCCGGATCGTAGACGACCGGATCACGATCGGCCGCCGCGAAGGAGTCCGCCACCGGTCCCTCGGCCAGTCGCCGGACCTCGGACAGGATCTCCCGGACGGTGCCGGAGTCCAGATCGCCGTAGGCGCCCGTATCCAGGAGCTTGTCCAGCTCGAGCACCTCGAACAGGTTGAACTCGATATCCCTCAGATTCGCCTTGTAGTGGCCCACCGGGTCCTCCTCGACTCGAGTCCGCGGGCCGCCGCGGATTGGGACGGTTCAGGCGTCGTACGAATCGAAGCGTGCCGCATCGCGGCGACGCTACGCAACCGTAGCCACCTCCGCCCCGGCCAGCGGGTTTGCCGGAACCTCACAGCGGGGCACCGAACATTGACCGGGAATGTTCACCTCCGCGAAACAGACGAAACGGACTTGTCATCGAGAGATATTCCGGCGCAACAACTTCTGTCTACCGTTCGCATCACGGATACAGCCGTTGTATACAGCCCCGTCTACAGCCGTGAGCGGGGCGAAGACGGGTGTGTTCGATGCGGCGCCCTGCCGACGCCGCCGCAACACCTGATGAGGAGAGGGTTCGCCCCATGCCAGATTCCCGTGCCATCCATCGCTCCGGGCGTGTGGCGAGAGTGATGGCGGTGCCCACCGCGGTCGCGCTCGCTGCCCTGTTGCTGACCGCCTGCGGCGCCAAGGACGACGCCTCCACCACCGGCTCCGGCGCCGCGTCCTGCGTCGACACGTCGAAGGACACGATCAAGATCGGTTCGCTGCACTCCCTGTCCGGCACGATGGCCATTTCCGAGGTCACGGTCGCCAATTCGACCAAGCTGGCCGTCGACCAGATCAACGCCGCGGGCGGCGTGCTCGGCAAGAAGATCGACCTGGTGCTCGAGGACGGCGCCTCGGACCCGAAGACCTTTGCGGAGAAGGCGGAGAAGCTGATCAGTTCCGACTGTGTCGCCGCCGTGTTCGGCGGCTGGACCTCGTCGAGCCGAAAGGCGATGAAGCCGAAGTTCGAGAGCCTGAACTCGCTGCTCTACTACCCGGTGCAGTACGAGGGCCTCGAGGACAGCAAGAACATCTTCTACACCGGCGCGACCACCAACCAGCAGATCATCCCGGCGCTGGACTACCTGAAGCAGAAGGGCATCACCTCCCTCTACCTGGTCGGGAGCGACTATGTCTTCCCGCAGACCGCCAATCGCGAGATCAAGGCGTACGCCGCGGCCAACGGCATCGAGATCAAGGGCGAGGATTACACCCCGCTCGGCTCCACCGACTTCTCCACCATCGTGAACAAGGTCCGCAGCGCCAAGGCGGGGGCGGTGTTCAACACCCTCAACGGGGACTCCAACGTCGCGTTCTTCCGCGAGTACAGCAACGCGGGCCTGAAGGCCGCGGAGATGCCGGTGGTCTCGGTGTCGATCGCCGAGGAGGAGGTCGCGGGCATCGGCGCGCAGCACATCGCCGGGCAGCTGACCGCGTGGAACTACTACCAGACCGTCGACAGCCCGGTGAACCGGAAGTTCGTCGCCGACTACAAGGCCGCCTTCGGCGCCGACAAGCCGACCTCGGACCCGATGGAAGCCGCCTACGCGTCGGTCTACCTGTGGAAGAACACCGTCGAGAAGGCCAAGTCGTTCAAGGTGGAGGACATCCAGGCCGCCGCCGACGGCGTCAGCTTCGACGCCCCTGAGGGACTGGTCACCATCGACGGTTCCAACCACCACATCACCAAGACCGCCCGCATCGGCGAGATCCGCCCCGACGGACTCATCTACACCGTGTGGGATTCCGGCAAGGCCGTGACACCGGACCCCTACCTGAAGTCCTACGACTGGGCCGAGGGCCTGAAGTAGTCCGCCGCTGTCCGCGGCCCAGCTACCGGTGCCCGCCCAGCGACACAGTCGCGACGGCGATCACGCGGAGCGCGCAATGAGGGGGGCCGCGGACAGCAACGGACCACCACAGGCAGGCCGACATCCGGTCAGCATCGACCTCCGGTCCGCATGTCGAACACCCAACGCGCCCAGCGCACCTCACCCCCCGGTTTCGAGCGAAGCGAGACCGAGCATCCGCCGTTCGCGGCCCGGCTCGCGTCCGAGTGGCCGCCGCGTAGGCGACGAAGGAGCACGCGGAGGCGCGGCAATCAGATACAGGAGCTCCCATGGAAGTCGTGATCGGACAGCTGTTCACCGGGCTGAGTCTGGGATCGATTCTCTTGCTCGCCGCGCTCGGTCTCTCGCTGACCTTCGGTCAGATGGGCGTGATCAACATGGCGCACGGCGAGTTCATCATGGCCGGTTGTTACACGACCTACGTCGTGCAGAAGGTCGTCTCGTCGGCGGGCGTCTCGCTCGTCGTCTCCCTGCTGGTCGGTTTTCTCGTCGGCGGTCTGCTGGGCGCCGCGCTGGAGATGGGCTTGATCCGGTGGATGTACGACCGGCCGCTGGACACCCTGCTGGTCACCTTCGGTGTCGGGCTGGTGCTGCAACAGCTGGCCCGTGACATCTTCGGCGCGCCGGCCAAGAACGTCATCGCGCCGGAGTGGCTCAGCGGCGGCGTCACGATCCTGGGCGCGGTGGTGCCCAAGACGCGCATCTTCATCCTCGTCCTGGCGGTCGTCGCGGTGACCGCGCTGGCCGCGGTGCTCAAGGCGACGCCGTTGGGCCGCCGCATCCGCGCGGTGGTGCAGAACCGCGGCTTGGCCGAGACATCGGGCGTGTCCAGCCGTTTCACCGATATCAGCACCTTCTTCATCGGTTCGGGACTGGCGGGCGTGGCCGGTGTCGCGCTGACGCTGATCGGCTCCACCAGCCCGACCATCGGCCAGAGCTACCTGATCGACGCGTTCCTCGTGGTGGTCATCGGCGGGCTCGGCCAGATCAAGGGCACGGTGATCGCGGCGTTCGCGCTCGGCCTGCTCAATTCCTACATCGAGTACTCGACCACCGCGTCCATCGCGAAGGTCATCGTCTTCGTCGTCATCGTGATCGTCCTGCAGGTCCGCCCGCAGGGCCTGTTCACCGTCCGGACAAGGAGCCTGGCATGACCTCGCTCGTACAACGGTGGCGCGCGCACTCCTCGCTCAGCGCGCCGACCGGATTCGCCGTCGCCGCCATCCTGTTGTTCGCGGTCGCGCCCGCCGTGCTCAGCGATTTCCGGCTCAACCTGCTGGCGAAGTTCCTGTGCTTCGCGATCGTCGCGGTCGGCATCGGCTTGGCTTGGGGGCGAGGCGGAATGCTCACCCTGGGTCAGGGCGTGTTCTTCGGTATCGGCGCCTACATCATGGCCATGCATCTGCAGATGGCCGACGCCGCCCGGCTCGGCAACGACGTGCCGGAATTCATGGAGATCGCGGGCATTCGCGAGTTGCCGTCGTTCTGGAAGCCTTTCGCGTCGGCTCCGGTGGCGCTGCTCGGCATCCTGGTGCTGCCCGCGCTGATCGCCGCGGCCTTGGGATACGGCGTGTTCAAGCGCCGCGTGAAGGGCGCGTACTTCGCCATCCTCAGTCAGGCGCTGGCCGCCGCGCTGGCCATCCTGCTGACCGGCCAGCAAGCCATCGGCGGGTTCACCGGCCTGTCGGATTTCCGCGCGTTCTTCGGGTTCAAGCTGTCGGACCCGGTCAACCGGCAGATGCTGTTCTTCATCGCCGCCGGCACGCTGCTGGTGGTGGTGGCGCTGGTGCGGCAGCTGATGCACAGCCGGTACGGCGAGCTGCTCGTGGCGGTGCGCGACCAGGAGGAGCGCGTGCGTTTCCTGGGGTACGACCCGGCGAACGTGAAGATCGTCGCCTACGTGGTCGCCGCCTTCTTCGCGGGCATCGCCGGTGCGTTGTTCACCCCGATCGTCGGCATCATCTCCCCCGCCGACATCGGTGTCGTTCCCTCGATCGCCTTCCTCATCGGCGTGGCGATCGGCGGCCGGACCACCCTGCTCGGTCCGGTGCTCGGCGCGATCGGCGTGGCGTGGGCGCAGACGGCGCTGTCCGAGGAGTTCCCGTCGGGGTGGACGTATCTGCAAGGCGTGCTGTTCATCGTGGTGGTCGGGTTCGTCCCGGCCGGGCTCGCCGGACTGTGGCCCCTGGTGAAGGGCGTTCTGGACAACCGATTCCGGCGTCCCGCTCCGGCTCCGGCCGTGGTGGCCGCGGCGGCGCAGGCACCTGTGACGGAGAAGGTGGAATCGCGATGACCGAGACCGCGCACGAACCGAAGCTCGGCGGCAACGCCGGGATGTCCAGTGAGTACCTCGAGATCCGTGGCCTTTCGGTGAGTTTCGACGGATTCAAAGCCGTCACCGACGTCGATCTGACGGTGTTGCAGGGCGATCTGCGCTTCTTGATCGGTCCCAACGGCGCGGGCAAGACGACGCTCATCGACGCGATCACCGGGCTGGTCCCGGCGACCGGGTCGGCGCAGAAGACCGGTGTGGAACTGCTCGGCAAGAAGGTGCACCAGATCGCCCGGCTCGGAGTCGGACGCACGTTCCAGACCGCGAGCGTGTTCGAACAGCTCAGCGTGCTCCAGAACCTCGACATCGCGGCGGGCGCGGGACGTTCGGCGCTCACCATGCTGCGCCGCCGCAAATCGGTGCTGCCCGCCATCGAGGAGGCTTTGGAGACCACGGGTCTGGCCGACCTTCGCGACAAGCCCGCCGGGGTGCTCGCGCACGGACAGAAACAGTGGCTCGAGATCGGCATGCTCCTGGTGCAGAACGCCTCGGTGCTGCTGCTGGACGAGCCGGTGGCCGGGATGAGCGCCGAGGAGCGGGAGGAGACCGGCAACCTGTTGCGCCGCATCGGCGGCGACCGGGTCGTCGTGGTGGTCGAGCACGACATGGATTTCATGCGCGCCTTCGCCAGCTCGGTCACCGTCCTCGCCGGCGGCACAGTGCTCAGCGAAGGGACCGTCGAACAGGTCCAGGCGGATCCGAAGGTCCAAGAGGTCTATCTCGGCACCGCCGCGGCGGTCGGGACCGAACTGGAGGACGCGTCGACCGCACCTGCCCCGCAGTTACCCCAGGAAGGCGACAGCGATGCTTGAACTCACCGATATCCACTCCGGTTACGGCCGCACCGAGGTGATCCACGGCGTCTCGGTGACCGTGCCGGACGACAGCGTGGTCGCCATCATGGGGCACAACGGCGCCGGGAAGACCACGCTGCTGCGCACCGCCGTCGGCTTGATCGGCGCGAAGTCGGGCCGCATCGAGTTCGATGGGGAAACGATCACCAAGCTCGCGCCGTCGCGGCGAGTGCGCCGCGGGATCGCGTACGTGCCGCAGGGACAGCAGAGTTTCCCCCAACTGACCACCGCCGAGAATTTGCAGGTGGTCGCGGACGGCCGTAAACGCGGCAAGGCGCTGATCGATGAAGCGCTCGAGCTGTTCCCCGCGCTGCGCGAGTTGCTCACCCGCAAAGCGGGCCTGCTGTCCGGCGGCCAGCGTCAGCAACTCGCCATCGCGCGGGCGCTGATCACCGAGCCGAAACTGCTCATCCTCGATGAGCCGACCGAAGGGATCCAGCCGTCGGTGGTCGCCGAGATCGAGCGCACCATCATCGATCTCACCCGGCGCGGCGGGCTGAGCGTGCTGCTGGTCGAACAGCACATCGGCTTCGCGTTGCAGGCGGCGCAGCGCTACTACGTGCTGCAATCCGGCCGGGTGACCTCCACGGGCGCGGGTGGCGCGGGCGCCGAGAGCGCGGTCCGCTCGGCGATGGCGATCTGAGCACCGCCGTGACGCGCGACAGGGGGCGGATTCCCTTGCGTGAGCAGGTGTACGACTCGTTGCGCCACGACCTGGCCACCGGAGCCATCGTGCCGACCGAACGGCTCGGCGAAGAACGTCTCGCCGAAACTTACGGGGTCTCACGCACCCCGGTGCGCGAGGCGCTGGCCCGATTGCAGGCGGACGGCCTGGTGGAGCGGCTCGCCGACGGCTTGTACCCGTACCGTCCCCGACTGGACGAACTCGATCACCTCTACGAGTTACGGCTCGTGCTGGAGGCCAGGGGCATGCAACGAGTGGGGCCGTCCGGCGAGGCTCCCGTGCACGATCTGGAACTCGTGCGCGCGGAACTCGACGTCTGGCGCGCGCTCCTCGACGACCCACCCGAACCCGGCCCGGCGCTGGTGGCAGCCGACGAACGGTTCCACACCACCCTGCTCGCGGCCGCGGGCAACGCCGCTCTCGCCGACGCCCTCACCGCCGTGCACGTCCGTGTGCGCCCGGTGCGCACACTGGACATGCCGACCCCGGAACGAATCGCCACGATGACCGCCGAGCACATCGCGGTGGCCGAACATCTGGTCTCCGGTGCGGTGGACGCGGCGGCGGCCACGCTCACCGCCCACATCGACACCTCGCGAACGCACGTGCTGGCCCGCGCGCAGCACGCGCTGCGCCTGACCAAACTCGGCCGCGCCGTGCGCGATTGACGTGTCAGCAGCTCTGTTGGAAGGGGAAGCACTCGGTGGGCCGGTACGCGGGCGGCGACGGGGTGGGAGTCGTCGTATCGGTCGCCGGGAGCGGCTGCGCCGAGTCGTGGGCCAAGGCGGTGGCGATCACCCCGAGCACGAACAGGACTCCGACCACCGCGATCACGACGACCGACCAACCGGCGTAGGCCTGTCCCTTCGTCGCGACGCCCGGCGTCGGCTGCACGCGCGGCTTGGGTGAGCGGGCGATGGTCGTGACCGGCTCCGGCGCCTGGTCTTCGAAGCCCGCCTCGAGCAGTTCCGCGCGGGACGGCGCGATCTCCGCCAGACCGAGCGCGCCGCACGCGCCGATGACCCGGTCCACGGTCCAGTTCCGCGGTCCCGCGGAGAATCCCTCCAGGTAGATACGCAGCTCGGTCGCGTCGGTGACGTTTCCGACGACGACGTCCAAACCCGGCCGCAGGCTGGTGCGCGCCGGTCGCACCACGGCGCCCCGGAACGGGACGAGCACCACGGCGCCGCTGATGTGGCCGGGGTCCTGTAACGCCCGCTGGAGCATGTGCTTGACCGCGTAGATGCCGTGTTCCACGCGCTCGGCGGGGCTCCCGGATTCCGGGTCGTCCAATTCCACCGGTGCGTCGCTGATCTTCCACGGTTCTTCGGCCGGTGTGCTCAGAATGCCGCTCTGCCTGCGCCGGAACCCGTGTACCTCCAGCACGGTCAGCCCACGCGGGGTCCACACCACGGCGTCGACGCGCCGGTTGTCCGCTTCCAGATCGATCACGGCGAGGCCGGTCGTCGGATACGACCGCAGGCACGCGACGAATTCCCGCTCGGCACCGGAAAGCTCCGCTCCGGGCCTGATCCTCACCAGCATCTGTTCCCCTGCCGACCTGTTGTCCACACCTGACGCCGCGAAACCCACTGCGGCCGCGGTGACCCGCACCGGTACTGATGATGACGGGGTACCCGGCCGAAAACCACTCCGAAAGCAAAAGAATGCTGACCTCCGCACGGGATACTGCCAAGTAGGCTCGAATCTCGGTCGGCACCGACGCCGGCCGAACAGACCACGCGGAGGTGGCAACCAGCATGGTTTCAGCGCTGCAACCACGCATCTCACCCGGACGGTTCCGAGAACTCGGCCCGCTCAACTGGGTTGTCTGGCAGGTGCTTTCCCGCGCCGCAGGCACCGGTGACGCCCACTTGTTCAGCACGCTCGGCCGCACCCGCGGTCTGTTCCGGGGCTGGCTGCACTACTCGGGCAAACTCATGCCGGGCGGACGCCTGCCCCGTCACGAGTCCGAGCTGGTCATCATCCGGGTCGCGCACCTGCGCGGCTGCGACTACGAGATGGACCATCACATCCGGCTCGGCAGGCGCGCCGGGGTGACGGGCGAAATCCTCGAGCGGCTGCGCGAAGGCCCCGCGGCAGCGGGCTGGTCGGACAAGCACCGGGCGCTGCTGGCCGCCGTGGACCAACTCGTGCGGACGCGCGACCTCGACGACGACACCTGGGCGGAACTGGCGAAGCACTACGACGAGCGCAGTCTGATCGAAATCGTCCTGCTGATCAACCAATACGACGGGCTGGCCTCCACCATCACCGCGCTGCGCATCCAGCGCGACGGCGTCTAGGAGCCGACGGGCGGCCCCTCGATCCGGCGCGCCAGACCGTCCAGCACCAGCGCCAAACCGAATTCCCAGGCGTGATCGGCGCTGTAGGCGGCGTCGTGCGCTCGGCCCGCGGACGCGCCGATACGTGCGGCCAGCGGGTAGCGCTGGGCATCGAAAACCTGCGCCAGGATCGGTGCGGCCCGTTCCCACCACTGCCCGTCGGACATGGCGCTGTCGGCCGCGGCCCGCGCACTGTCGATGGCGATGCGGGCGACGGAGGTGACCCAGCCGAGCACGAACGTCAGTGCGGCGTCCATGGCGACGTCGTCGAGCCCGAGGCCCGCGAAGGCCTCCAGCTCGTGGTCGTATTTGGCGGCGAGGCCGGGGCCGAGCGGTGGCCGGGTGGTGGGCAGATACGCCACCCAGGGATGGCGGGCCAGCATGACGCGGTTCTCGGCCGCGATCCGGGCGACCCGCTCGCGCCAGGACAGGCCGGTGAGGTCGGCGCGCTCCATCCGCGCGTAGACCGTGTCCAGCATCAGGTCGAGCAGTTCGGCCTTTCCCGGCACGTAGGTGTAGGTGGCCATCGGGGTCAGGCCGAGCCTGGTGGCGACGGCGCGCATCGTCAGCGCGCCGAGCCCGTCGGTGTCGGCGATCTCGATCGCCGCGGCGACGACCGCCTCGATGCTGCTGCGCTGCTTCGGCCCCCGGCCCGTGCCGGAAGCGGGCGGAATCCGCCACAGCAACTCCAGCGTGCGCACCGGGTCGCCCGCACCGCTGCGTTCCTTCGGCTGTTCCACCGCCGCCTCCTCAACCCACTCGGATCACCGATCGTATCGATGTGACCCAGCTCATAGTGCACCACTCCAAGAGAATCTATACAAAGTATAGAGTACTTAGTACAGAGTTGATTGCTGTCGCCGAGGAGGACTCATGAACATCACCGCTTCCGCCATCTCGCTCAACGTCCCCGACCCGGCCGCCTCGGCGAAGTTCCTCATCGACCACCTCGGTTTCGAGGAGAAGATGTCGGCCGACGGGTTCGTCTCCCTGGACCGCGCCGACGCCGGATCGAACGTCATCTACTTGCGCACCGGGCTGGCGAGCTTCAAGCCGAAGAGCGCCGCGGGCAGCGCGGGCGAGGGCCTGCTCGTCGTCTTCGTCGTCGACGACATCGACGCCGAGTACGCCCGGCTGCAAGGCGAGGGAGTGCCGATCGTGACACCCATCGAGACCGAAGAGTGGGGCGAGCGGTACTTCCAGATGAGTGATCCGAACGGAATCATCATCCAATTGGTGCAGTGGGTATGAGCGAACGGCGCGGATCTCGCGAGGATCCGCGCCGTTCGGCTTCGGCGGCACTCAGCCGAGCGCGGCCCGGAAGACTTCGACGGCCGCGGTAGCCGGTCGGCCGAGCAGTTTCTCCAGGTCTCCTGAGCGCACGTCGAGAATGCCCTCGGCGATGCCCGCGTCGGCGTCGGCGAGTGCCTTCGCGTAGACCTCCGGCAATCCGGCCTGGATCAACGCGGCGGCGTAGTCCGCCTCCGGCAGGTTCTCGTAGCGCACCGGCTTGCCCGCCGCCTCCGAAATCGTTTGGGCCAATTCGGCATAGGTGAGGCTGTCCCCGCCGCCGAGTTCGTACACCCGGCCCGCGTGACCCTCGGTGGTGAGCACCCGTGCGGCAGCTTCGGCATAGTCGGCGCGCGCCGCACCGGCCACCCGCCCGTCGCCCGCGGCTCCGTGCAGCACGCCCGACTCCACCGCGCCCGCGAGGCCGCCCAGGTAGTTCTCCCAGTACCAGCCATTGCGCAGAAGGACATGCGGCACGGCGGATTCGGCGAGCACCGCTTCGGTGGCCTTGTGCTCCTGCGCGAGAATCAACGGGTTGTCGATCGCGTTCGGAATGCTGGTGTAGGCGAGTAGTTCCACGCCCGCGCGTTCCGCCGCGCGGATGACGTTGGTGTGCTGAGCTACTCGTGCGCCGAACTCGTTGCCCGAGACCAGCAGCACCCGGTCGATGCCCTCGAGAGCGCGTTCGAAGGCCGCCGGGTCGCCATAGCCGGCCTGCCGGACATCCACTCCACGTTCGGACAGGTCGGCCACCTTCCGTGGATCACGCACGATCGCGACGACGGGCGTCGCCCCCGCGCGCAACAACTCCTCCACCACCAGTCGGCCCAACTGTCCACTGGCTCCGGTCACGGCGACGGTCATGAATACCTCCCAGGCATACGAATTTTATAGTGCTAACTATTCGTAAGTACTATGCATTCCGTGGCCGCTGTGGTCAAGTTCGCTACCATTACGGTCATGACCACCCAGCGAACCGTCTCGGCCGAGGCCGACGACCCCACGCTGGAAGCCGACGTCTTCGCCCGGAACTGCACGTCACGACCGGTCTTGCAGAACGTCGCCAGTCGCTGGGGCACCTTGGCGCTGGTCGCGCTGCGCGAAGGCGCCTTCCGGTTCAGCGCCCTGCGCCGACGCGTGGACGGCGTGAGCGAGCGCATGCTGTCGCAGACCCTCCAGGCACTCGAACGCGACGGCATGGTGCATCGGGAGGTCCTGGAGACCATTCCGCCGCGGGTGGAATACACCCTCACCGAACTCGGCGCCGAGGTCGCCGCGCACTTGGAGGCGCTCATCCAGGTGCTGGAGACCAACATGCCGCGGGTGCGCGAGGCCCAAGCGGCCTATCACCGCGACTGAACCGCGACGGCGGGAAGAGACCGGCGTCACCGCGGGTTACACGGGCATGGAACTCGCCGCCGCAGTCGCTTTCGCGCGCGACCACCGCAGGTCCGTGCTCACCACGATCCGCCGCAACGGACGGCCGCAACTGTCCAACGTGCTGCACGTCGTCGGCGATGACGGCCGCATCCGCATCTCCATCACCGCCGACCGTGCGAAGTATCACAACCTCGTTCGCGACCCGTGGGCGGCGCTGCACGTGACCCGCGACGACTTCTTCGCCTACACCGTGCTCGAGGGCACGGCCGAGCTGACCCCCGTCGCCGCCGCGCCCGGCGACCCCACCGTCGACGCGCTCGTCGACTACTACCGCACCGCCACCGGAGAACACCCCGACTGGGACGAGTACCGCAACGCGATGGTCACCGATCGCCGCGCCTTGGTCCTGTTCACACCGACCCACGCCTACGGCATGCTCTGATACAGGGTCGTCGAAGCACCGTTCGCCGGTCCACGATCACGCGGGCTGGTCTTTGTCCGAGGCCAGCCAGACTTGCAGGTTCTCCGGGTTGATCGGAATCGAGACATGCTCGTGCCCGATCAGCCATGTGCCGTTCGACTGTCGAAGGCACACGGTCTCTCGCACCCATATCGCGCTCTGAAACCCTCCCTTGCGCGTTCCCGAGTCCGGCCGCATCTGCCTCGACCTGCTCGGCTCGGCGCGCGCCAGACGGGAACGCTATGTGGGCGAGTGGATTCCCGCACCCCTGCCCGACCACGGAGAGTGGACCGGCAACCGGTCCGGCGGCTCCGCCGACCCCGCCGACCGGATCACCCTCGACGAGTCGGTCGACATGGCGTTCCTCGTCGTGCTCGAATCCATGACCCCGGCCGAGCGCGTGGCCTTCATCCTGCACGACATCTTCCGCTTCCCCTTCGGACATCAACGCCCTCATCGGCCTGCTCGACCCCGATGCCATCGGAATCGCCGACGGCGGCCCAGGCCAACGCCCTCCCGCACCCGATCGAAGGCGGCGAGCGGATTGCTCGCTACATCATCGGTCTCACCGCCAGGACATCCGGCCAAACGATGCTGGAACGCACGGTCAACGGCCGTCCCGGTCTGGTACTCCAGCTGGGCGAGACCACAGCGACGGTGGTGGCGTTCGAGATCGCGGGCGACCGGATCAAACGCCTCTGGGCCGTCCGCAATCCCGACAAGCTCCGCCAGTGGACAACCGGAGGCAACGACTGAGCGAAGGGCCGCGGGGTGGCCGACCACGGCCGCATCGGCGGTGGGCCGACGAGAGACTCAGCGGGACATCAAGTCCGATACGGTGACGAACTGGTAGCCCGCCGCACGCAACTCGGTCACGATGCGCGGGATGGCGTCCAAAGCGGCGGTCGTGCCGAACATGACGTGCAGCAGGATGATCGAGCCGGGACGGACCTCGGCGAGGGTCTCGGCGACGATGTCGTCCGCGGTGGCGCTCTTCCCGGAATCGGGTTCGACGTCCCACATCACGGTGGTCCGGTCGTGCTCGGCCAGGTAACGCGGCAGCGTGAACAGCTTCTTGCCGTAGGGCGGGCGGAAGGTGATCGGACCGACGTAACCGGTCTTCATGATCTCGGCGTCGGTGCTCTCGACCTCCTCGCGGACCGTGCCGGGGGTGACGAAGACCATCCGCCGATGCGAATAGGTGTGGTTGCCGATCTCGTGGCCCGCCGCGGCGATCGCCCTGCCGTGCTCCGGGCGCGCCACAAGATCGCGGCCGTTCAGATAGAACGTGGCCGGAACCTGAGCGGCGGCGAGCACTTTCAGCACTTCGGGCGCGCGATCTGACGGCCCGTCGTCCAAGGTCAGTGCGACCACCCGCGCGTCGGTGTCCACCCGGCTGACCACGTGACCGGCCAATTGGAAGGTGCGCGCTTTCGTCAGATAGTAGGTGCCCGTCACCAGCAGCACCACCACGACGAGCACCGGCACACTTCCGATCAGCCACCTGCGAAACATGCACGCTGTATAACAGAATTCGCGTATCGGCGCCGTGTCCCGCCGTCGCTACCGACGCGGAAACCATTGCCCGGGAGACGAAAAGGGCGTGCGATCGATGACCGCACGCCCTCGTCGGGGACAGCTCAGAAGTTGATCATGTGGCCTGCCAAGCCGTGGAAGGCTTCCTGCAGGGCCTCGCTGAGCGTCGGGTGGGTGTGCACGTTCCTGGCCAGCTCGTTGACGGTCAGATCCCACTTCTGCGCCAGCGTGAGCTCGGGCAGCAGTTCGGAGACGTCCGGGCCGATGAGGTGCCCGCCGATCAGCTCGCCGTACTCGGCGTCGGCGATGAGCTTCACGAAACCGGTCGGGTCGCCGAGGCCGTGCGCCTTGCCGTTGGCGGTGAACGGGAAGGTCGCGACCTTCACGTCGTAGCCCTCGTCGCGGGCCTGCTGCTCGGTCAGGCCGAAGCTGGCGACCTGCGGCTGGCAGAAGGTGGCCCGCGGCATCATCCGGTAGTCGCCGAGGGTGACGGTCTCCGCACCCGCGATGGTCTCGGCCGCGACCACGCCCTGCGCCTCCGCGACGTGCGCGAGCTGGAGCTTGCCGGTGACGTCGCCGATCGCGTAGATGTGCGGCACGTTGGTGCGCATGTAGTCGTCGATCCCGATCGCGCCGCGGTCGGTGACCTGCACGCCGGTGGTCTCCAAGCCGTAGCCGTCGACGCGCGGGGCGAAGCCGACGGCCTGCAGCACCTTGTCGACGGTGACGGTCTCGACCGAGCCGGTCTTGTTGTCCTTGATCGCGACGGTGACCTTGGCGCCGTCGTCCTCGATGGACTGCACGGCCGCACCGGTGGTGATGGTGATGCCGAGCTTCTTGTACTGCTTGGTGATCTCCTTGGAGACGTCCGCGTCCTCGTTCGGCAGCGCGCGGTCGAGGAACTCGACGATGCGCACGTCGACGCCGTAGTTCTTCAGAACGTAGCCGAACTCCATGCCGATCGCGCCCGCGCCCACGATGAGGATCGAACCGGGCAGGTCCCGGGTGAGGATCTGTTCCTCGTAGGTGACCACATTGGCGCTGAGCTGGGTGCCCGGCAGCAGTTTGGTGACGGTGCCCGCCGCGATGATCGCGTTGTCGAAGGTGATGTTCTCGGTGCCGCCCTTACCGAGTTCGACCGAGAGCGAGTTCGGGCCGGTGAAGGTGCCCTTGCCGTCGAACTCGTCGATCTTGTTCTTCTTCATCAGGAAGTGGACGCCCTTGACCCGGCCGTCGGCGACCTTGCGGCTGCGGTCGAAGGCGACCCCGAAGTCGAAGTTCACCTCGCCGGAGATGCCGAAGGTCTTCGCCTCCTTGGTGAAGATGTGGGCGAGCTCCGCGTTGCGCAGGAGCGCCTTGGACGGGATGCAGCCGACGTTCAGGCACACACCGCCCCAGTATTTCTGCTCGACGATCGCTGTTCGCAGGCCGAGTTGAGCGGCGCGGATCGCGGCGACGTATCCGCCGGGACCAGCACCGAGAACGACGACATCGTAGTGGGAAGTCACGACCCGAGCCTAACTCCGCGGCGGGAAGTTCACCCACCCGTCCCCCACTACTGTGAGGCGTGGACCACACCGGCGGGCGAACTTCCCCTGATCGGGAAGAACGCGGTGGCTGTGCGGGGTTAGCATGCCGCGTGAGCAGCCGTGTCGACCCGATCGCGGCACCCGTTCGCGGCGCGGCCGAGACCCCCTCCGACCCGCTCGACGGGACCGCTTCCACCCATCTGACCCGGCTGGTGCGCGACACCGCCGCGGCCGCGGGAGTCGGGCCCGACCTGCTGGCCGCCATTCCCGGCACCGATGACGCGACGCTGACCGGCGAGTTGAACCGGATTCCGCTGAGCTCGGTGATCCGGCTGTGGGACCTGCTCGCCCGCACCGCACCCGAACCGAGCGCCGGGCTCGCCGTGGCCGCCGCCGCACCGCTCGGCACCCTCACCACCTGGGACTACCTGGTCACCAACGGGCCGACGCTGGCGGATTCGCTGCGCACCGCCCAGCCGTACCACCGCCTGGTCACCGCGGCCCCCGAACGCTTCGATCTCGGCGAGGACGGCGCGCTGACCGTCGCCTTCCACACCACCGCCCCGGACCCCGCGACGGTCTCCGTGGTCACCGAATACGTGCTCGCCTACTACCTGCGCCGCGCCCGCGAAGCCACCGGCCGTCTCGTGGTCCCCGAACGGGTCGTCCTCAGTCGCTCCGCGCCGCCCGGCCACCGGATCCTCACCGAGGCGTTCGGCACCGCACGTATCGACTTCGACGCTCCCTTCGACGCGATCACCTTCGCCGAAGCCGATGCCCGAGCGCCGCTGGTACGCGCCGATCCCCGACTGGCGGAACTGCTGCGCAGCCACGCCGACCTGGTGCTGGCCGCCGCCCGGCCGATCCCAGGACCACTGGAGTCCTTGCGGCTGGCGATCGCGGCGGCGATCGATGACGGCGATGCCTCACTCGGCGCCCTTGCCCGCAGACTGACGGTGAGCACCCGCACTCTGCAACGCCAACTGGCCGAGCAGGGCACCACGTGGAGCAAGGAATACGACCGCGTCCGCTACGAGCGGGCGCGCACCCTGCTGACGGAGGGACGGCTGACCACGGCCGCGATCGCGGGGCGGCTCGGGTTCGCCGACGACCGCGCGCTGCGCAAGGCCTATCAGCGGTGGAGCGGCTCACCGCCGTCGCGGGCCAGAGGGCGGTAGCGCTTCCTGCCAGGTCTCTGATCGCCCGGCGCGTCCGGACCGGTTGATGGCGGCGGAGGACCTGGGCGCGGGACCTCGGCGCTCATAGCGTCGTCGGTGCCGGATCGCATCCGGCGAATCCTGAACAACCGGCCGCCCCGCGGCCGTACGAAAGGCACCGCCATGACCCTCCCGCTCACCGCGCGTGAGTTCCACCTCGCCGCACGCCCGACCGGCGCGCCGACGGCGGCGAACTTCGCTCTGGTCGAACGCCCGATCCCCGAACTCGCCGAAGGACAGATCCTGGTGCGCAACACCTGGATGTCGGTCGACCCGTACCTGCGCGGCCGGATGGACGACCGTCCGTCCTACATCCCGCCGTTCCAGGTGGGCGCGGCGCTGGAAGGCTCGGCGGTGGGCGAAGTGATCGCCTCGGCATCCGGCATCCCGGTCGGCGCGACCGTCACCCATTTCGCGGGCTGGCGCGACTACTCGGTGGTCGACGCCGCCACCGCCACGCCGGTCGACACTTCGCTCGCCGCACCGCAGCACTATCTCGGCGCACTCGGCACCACCGGCTTGACCGCCTATGCGGCGCTGACCGATGTCGCCCGGGTCGATTCCGGCGACACCGTGTTCATCTCCGCGGCGGCAGGCGCGGTCGGCAGCGTCGCGGGGCAGATCGCCAAGAAGCTCGGCGCGGCGCGGGTCATCGGGTCAGCGGGCGGCGCGGCCAAGACCACCCTGCTGCTCGACGAGTTCGGTTTCGACGCCGCCATCGACTACCGAAAAGGTGACCTCGCCGGACAGTTGACGTCGGCTGCCCCCGAAGGCATAAACGTGTATCTCGACAGCGTCGGGGGGGAACACCTGCGCGTCGCGGTAGAGGCCATGCGGCCCACCGGCCGCATCGCGCTGGTCGGCGCGGTCAGCGGGTACAACGGCCCCACCGCCGAAGCGGGCCCCGACCTGTATCTCGCCGCGACCAGGGAGCTCTCGCTACGCGGCATGCTGGTCAGCAGCTATTTCCCGATCTTCGGCGAGTACATCACCAAGGCCGCCGGCTGGCTGACGGACGGCACCCTACACACCAGGCACACCGTGTACAACGGCCTGGAACAGGCCCCCGCCGCATTCCTCGGCGTCCTCTCCGGCGCCAACACCGGCAAAATGCTGGTCCGGCTGGCGTAATCCCCCGACTTGTCTCGCGAGCGGCACAGGGCGGCTGCGGCAAGCTGGGTCGAGGACTATTGCGAGGGCGACTATAGGCCAGTCAACGACTCCCACAGCAGTATTCCCGCCGATTACTGGTGGCATTCGGTCGTCACCGACCTTCGACTCGACACCACGTATCGTCTTCACGCGCGCTGCGCGTTTACCGCGACCAATGGACACACCACCGCGCCAGGCAACGTGCAATACACTGCCGAATTCACGTTGCATTCGACATGAATTCGCGCCGGTGTCCTGCCACGCGCGGGTAGAGATCATGCGCGCCCAGTTATAGCTCACGGACATCGAGGAGAGTGCTGTACTCCCTGCGACCGCGCTGGCGGTCGGGCAGACGTTCGACGTGGCGGATCGGCTGGAACTCGTCGTCGACGACGGATGGATCGTGCGTGTGACACCCCGGGCCGATACCCATGGCGAGCTTCTTTGTGAGCCAACAGACTCGACGGGCGAGGACTGCCTGTTCCCGCCCCGCTTCGCGGCCGATGAATACCGCACGGTCGACCGGACCTGTGTCTGGGCTGCCTCGGCGCGGGGTGTCCGGCCGCTAGTTGTGGCCAGACGTACGCACTACAGGTGCGTCACACGCTGGGGACGCTACCCCAGCAGGTCGGTCGTGAGCCGGTCAGGGCGCAGAGGGCGTTGAGGGCCGCTTCCAGCAGATAGCCCGAGCCGGATGAGGATCCGGAATCGACCGGCGACGCTACCGAACCAGCGGTAGCGGGTTGGCCGGGGAAGGCCGACGCGGCAGGGGCTCCGGCCACGGCCAGCGTCAACCCGATGATGACAGTTGTCACAGCCCTGTGGAGACGGGTGCGGGTGGTTTCGGTTCGCATGGTGTTCGACCATGCGCGGCCGAATCGAGAATCACAAGCCCCTATTAGATACGGCTGGCTTCGCGTCGGTCGACGGACTAATAGTTCCGGTAAGACCGGCACGGGCACGACACAATCCCCGACATGTCTCGCGAGTGCTACATGGCTGTGGCAAAACACGAGTAGGTCCTACGGCGATGTGCCTCCATGGCAGGGTTCGGTGGGACCACCTGGCTGGGTGGGGCGAGGCGTCGGCGCGGCCGACCGGTGTCGATGCGAGATTCGGCCCCACCCGCAGGTGATCGGGCTCAGTTCAGCAAGCGGTCACAGACACTCGCGTCCGCCCCACGACCGTAGGCCCGTTCGATATCGGAGTAATCCGGATCGACTTTGTCCAGATAGTATGGAATCAAGGCCGCCTCGACGGTGCCGCATACCCACTTTTCACCGGTCGCACTGTTTTCCATTTGGAAAGTGATCATGTGCCAACCGCCCAGTGGGGCACCCCCCGAGGAAGTGCATTCGCGGCCTTTCACGGATCCGAAATGCGGTTCGTCGAGCGTGTATTTGCAGGTGTAGGTCGGCAGGGCTTGCGCGGCAGCGGTGGCGTCGGTCATCAGACAGGCGGTGGCGGCCAGCACGAGTGCGGGCAGCCCGAGGCGGAACAGGGGAGTCGTGATCATCGTGTTTCTCGTTCCGAATAGAAATCGGCAATTATCAGAAGAGGCGGCTCGCATGCTGCATCGTTTGCGTCGCGCGGTCAGATCGGGCGGCAGTTGCTCGCGTCGACCCCGGCGTTGAGCACCTGCTCCGCGTCGTACTGAGACATTCCCGGGTGGATCGGATTGTCGAGGTACACGAATGCGGCGCCGCAGTCCCATTTCTCACTGGTGAGGCCGTTTTCCATCCTGACGGGGTGGAAATAAATATCGTCCAGCGGGGCGCCCGGTGACGCCGTGCATTTGCGCCCCCTCATGGAGTTCAATACTACGAAGTAGTGCTCGATGGGCGTGTATCGGCACGTGTAAGTCGGCAGCGGGTTTTGCGCCGCGGCGACGGGAGTCGTCGCCGGACCGGCAACAGCGGCCAGCACGAGCGCGGGAAGCCCCAGGAGGGCGAGGCGGGTGGTGATCATCAAGGCTCCGTTCGACATCGAAATCACTGCCGCAATGGAAATCCGGCCGCACAGTCCGAGTCTTGTCAAGTTCTCGTACCGACCGGCGGATTCGCGATCACACTCGCCGATCAGACTTGCGAAATCCTTAACGACAGGTAAAGAGGCCGACCGGTATCGCTGTCGTACAGACAATTTCCTACCGCAGCGCATTCGACATCCTCCCGATACGGTTGCGCCGCTCAGAGCAACGGGTCCAGCCTTGCTGAAATCGCCTCGACTACATCGCCGTCGGTACCCGGATCCGCCCATGCGGTTCCGCATCACCTGTGGCCTTCAATTCCTCCACACCAGCGCGGCGGCGCGCCGGAAGTTCTCACCGAATACCGCCGCCAGATCCGCAGCGGTGAACCCGCGCCGGGCCAGCGCCTCGGCGAGGCCGGGCACGTCGGCGGCGCCGAGCAGATCTTCCGGCGGAACCCACTGCAACGGACCCCATTTCGTGTATGCCTCGGAGAAGGCGTGCGGATTCTGCCGCATTTCGGCGTTGAAGTCCTCGGCGTCGAAGGAGTAGTCCGAACCGATCCCGATGTGCTCGATTCCGACGAGTTCGGCGCCGTACTCGATGTGCCGCGCCATCGCCTCGATCCGTTCGGCACGCTCGCCAGGAGCGTTGCGGCCGAGGAAGATTCCCACGCCGTTGATCCCGATCACGCCGCCGGTCGCCGCGCAGGCTCGCGCCTGCTCGTCGGTGATATTGCGCGGATGCTCCCACAGCGCGGCGAAGTTCGAGTGGCTGTAGATCATCGGGACGACACTCAGCTCGGCGATCTCCAGCCCGGTGCGCCGGGAACAGTGCGACCCGTCCGCGAACATCCCGGCTTCGTTGAGCGTGTGTACGAGGTCGCGCCCGTACCCGGTGAGTCCGGTGTCCTCGGTGTCCAGACACCCACAGCCCGCGGCGTTGGCGTGGTTGTAGGTGGGCAGCAGCGAGCGCACGCCGAACTCGTAGAACCGCGCGACGTTGTCCAGGTCGCCGCCGAGCGGCCCGGCGTCCTCCAGATCGAACGCCAGCCCGATGGTGCCAGGATCGCCGATGTCGTCCACGGTGCGGACCAGGCGGAACCGGTCGTCCGCCTGCGCCTCCCGGCGGAAACGGCGCAGCAGGGCCAGGGAGTCGTCGGTCGACTGCCGGGAGTACCCGACGTTCACCGACAGGTAGGACCCGGCCGGGTAGCGCGCGAGGTCGCCGATGCGCGCGGCGGGCGACAGCGGTAGACAGCAGTGCTGCTCCCATAGCAGTGGTGGCAACCTCAGCAGTGGTGGCAACCTCGAACCTCCTGGTCGGATCGGCCTCGGAGCAGCGATCCTACTGTCCGGTCGCAGCGGGCGTCCGCAGACAGCAAACGATGAGCCTCGATGCGCCACACAGTGGCCGAGTTGCCGCGTTCGACAACGCTTTTGGGTCGCTGCAGCTGTAACAGGGCGCCCGCGATGACCGATGCATATTACGCATCAATACTCCTGTGCCCCGAAGGCGGTGCGGCCATGCGTCGCTTGCTTCTCCTGTTCTTCTCCTTCGTGACATTCGCCGGTCTCTGGATCGCGCCCGTCCCCGCCTCCGCCGCCCCGGAGTGCGCCTCCGGCTGGGGCTCGATCCCCAAGGTGAGCCAGGCACGAACGCCCGCGCCGCTGACCGGCGTGCGCGCCGGGCGGCACGACTGCTTCGACCGCTTGGTCTTCGACATCGCCGGGCCCGCGACGGGCTACCACGTCGGCTACGTCGAGCGGGTGGTCATGGACGGCTCCGGCGCACCTGTCCCGTTGCGCGGCGCGGCGTTCCTGAGCATCACCGTCAACGCCCCCGCCCACGACGACGCGTTCACCCCCACCTACAACCCCGCGAACCGGGCCGAACTCGCCGACGTGCGGGACTACCGGACCTTCCGCCAGGTGTCGTGGGCCGGTTCCTTCGAAGGCCAGACCACGGTCGGTCTGGGTACGCGCGCCCGGTTGCCGGTCAAGGTGCACACCCTCGGCGGGCCGGGCAACGGATCGCGCGTCGTGGTGGACGTAGCGCACTCCTGGTGACCCCGCCGCGGCAGGGCTCGGCAACAATGTGGGGATGAGCGGCGTTGAGCAGAACGTGACCGACCCCTACCTCTGGCTCGAAGAAGTGACCGACGAGCGTGCCCTGGACTGGGCCCGCGCGCACAATGCCGTCGTACATGCCCGGTTCGCCGAATCCGATCGCTTCCGCGAACTGGAGCGCCGCATCCTCGCCATGCTCGACACGGACGCCAAGATCGCCTACCCCGGCCGCCGCGGCCGCTGGCTCTACAACTTCTGGCGGGACGCCGAGCACCCGCGCGGCCTCTGGCGGCGCACCACGTTCGCCGAGTACGCCAAGGACGCGCCGGACTGGGAGGTGCTGATCGACGTGGACGCGTTGGCCGCCGCCGAGGACGAGAACTGGGTGTGGGGCGGGGCCGGGGTGCTGCGGCCCGAACAGTCCCGCGCGCTGATCAGCCTGTCGCGCGGCGGCGCGGACGCCAAGGTGGTGCGCGAGTTCGACATCGAGCGCAAGGTATTCATCGACCCGGCCGACGGCGGCTATTTCCTGCCCGAGGCCAAGTCGGAGATCCGCTGGATCGATATCGATTCGGTGTACGTGGGCACCGACTTCGGCCCGGGCTCGCTGACCGATTCGGGGTATCCGCGGATCGCGAAGCTGTGGCGCCGCGGCACCGCTCTGGCGGAGGCGAAGACCGTCTTCGAGGGCGAGCCCGGTGACGTCGCGGTCTCGGCGGGTTACGACCGCACTCCGGGTTACGAACGGCACTACGTCGGCCGCGCCACCGACTTCTTCAACGAAGAGGTCTACCTGCTCGAGGAAGACGGCACGCTGCGGCATCTCGACATCCCGAGCGACGCCAGCGAATCCTGGTACAAGGATTGGCTGCTGGTGCGGCTGAAGTCGCCCTGGGAGGTCGGCGGCGCGAGCTATCCCGCGGGTGCGCTGCTGGCCACCGACTTCGAGAAGTTCCTGGCCGGCGCACGGGAATTCGAGGTTCTCTTCACCCCCGACGCGCACACCGCGCTGCACGGCTACGGCTGGACCGAGAATCACCTGTTGCTGGTCACGCTCGAGGACGTGCAGACCGAGCTCTACGTGCTGACCCCCGGTACGGAGGGCTGGCGCCGCGAACCGCTGGCCGACACCCCGTCGATGGCGACCACCAGCGTGCTGAACCTCGACCCGCTGGAGGGCGGCGACGAGTTCATGTTGAGCACCAGTGGATTCACCACTCCGGCGACGCTGCTGACGAGTTCGGTCGGCGGGCGTACCGAGCGGCTCAAGCAGGAGCCCGGGTTCTTCGACGCCGACGGAGTCGAGACCGAGCAGTTCTTCGCCCGCTCCGACGACGGCACCATGGTGCCGTACTTCGTGATCCGGCGCGGTGACCGCAAAGACGTTCCGGGACCGACGGTGATGTCCGGCTACGGCGGCTTCGAAGTGTCGCGCACCCCCGCCTACAGCGGCGCGTCGGGCATGGGCTGGCTGGAGCGCGGCGGAACGTGGGTGATGACGAATATCCGCGGCGGCGGCGAGTACGGGCCGCAGTGGCACACCTCGGTGCAGAAAGCCAACCGGCACAAGGTCTACGAGGACTTCTCCTCGATCGCCAAGGATCTCGTCACGCGCGGGGTCACCACCGCCGATCAGCTCGGCGCGGTGGGGGGCAGCAACGGCGGACTGCTCATGGGCGTGATGCTGACCCGCTACCCGGAATTGTTCGGCGCGATCGTCTGCCAGGTGCCGTTGCTGGACATGAAGCGCTACCACCTGCTGCTCGCGGGAGCCTCGTGGATGGCCGAGTACGGCGACCCCGACAAGCCGGAGGAATGGGAGTACATCAGCAAGTACTCGCCCTACCAGAACGCTCGCGCCGACCGCGCCTACCCGCCGATCCTGCTCACCACCTCCACCAGGGACGACCGGGTGCACCCCGGCCACGCCCGGAAAATGGCCGCGCTGCTGGAGGAGCAGGGCCACGAGTTCTGGTACCACGAGAACATCGAGGGCGGTCACGGCGGCGCCGCCGACAACAAGCAGTCGGCTTTCCAGGCGGCGCTGATCTACGAGTTCTTCACGCAGATGTTGATCGAACGCCGCGCCTGATCAATCGACGCGCCTGATCAATCGACGCAGCCGTGCGCAGTCCGTTCCGTTCCCGCGCACGGCGCGGCGGCCTGCGCACGGTCCAGCGAAGGCGCAGGTTCGGCTATCGATCGCGCAGCCACTTCTCGATCTGGTCGACGGTGCTGGTGTACTGGCGGATCCAGCCGTTGTGGCCCAGCGGTTCCGGCTGACGCCAGCGCGTCACCTCGGCGTTGGGCAGCTTCTCCAGCAGGTGCTCGGCGGAGCTGGGCGGGGTGAGGTCGTCGCCGGTCATCGTGATCGACAGCACCGGCAGTTTCAGCCTGGCGATGCGTTCCTCGTAATCGATGTCCGCGCCGACGGGTACGAACCGGCCGGTGCGCGCCAGCCGGGCCCAGTCCGAGATCAGGACCTTGGACTGGCGGCCGAAACCCATCGACACGCGGTCGCCGGGCCAGAAGCCCGCCAGGTTCGCCGTCAGCGACATCGCCGCGGTGCCGACCAGCATGCCCGGACCCGAAAGTCCCCGGTAGCCACGGTAATACGGGGTGCCCGACGCCACCAGGATCAGCCCGCCCAGCCTGCCCCGGATGCGCGCGGCGTACATGACGCCGAGCTGGCCGCCCATGCTGTGACCGAGCAGGTAGGGCGTGCTGTCCGGGAACTGCTCGCGGACCACCTCGAAGATCGCGGGGAAGTCCACCGAGACCAGTTCGTGGTAGCCGAAGGTGCTGGCGGAACTCGGCCTCGGCCTGCTGTCGCCGTTGCCGCGCATCTCGCCGATCGCCACGTCGAATCCACGCGCCGCCAGACCCGAGGCGAACAGTTCGTAGTACCCCCCCGGAACGCCGAGCCCCGGCACGATCACCAGGACCGGGCGCGGTGCGTCGGGGGTGACCGGGTGCCGGTGCGCGCCCTCGGCGGGTATCAACCGCACCGGAACCGTGGTGCCGTCCGGCATCTGGATCGGAACTGTCTGCATGTTCGCACGCTACCGCGCCCGTCGCCCCTGGTCGCGCAGGCCGGGACGCTAGGCGCGGACCGCGCCGATGATCACTCTGCTCAGCACCCGGATGACGTCGTCGAGCGGCGGGCGCGGCTCCGCGCCGCTCCACGAGTCGACCACGTAGTTGACGGCGCCGATGGTGGCGAGCATGCGCATCTCGTAGTCGCCGGTGGGTATCTCACCGTGCAGCGCGGCGTCTTCGGCGGCGCCCGCCAGCAACGAACCCCACTCCCGGCGCACCGCGAGGCGGAACTTCTCCACCTTCGGGCCCGCCCCGACCACTTCGACCAGGGCGACGCGCGCCTTACGCGGATCGGATCCGAGGGATTCGACGTAGGCGCGCACGGCGGCGTCGATGACGTCCAGCGCCTTGGCGCCGGACTTCGCGTCCAGCGCCTTCTTCACGGCGTCCCGCGACTCCCGGTCGATCTGCTCGTAGAGTTCTAGGAGTAGCGACTCGCGACCGGTGAACTCCTCGTAGAACTGTCGCGAGGAGAGTCCGGCGTCCTTGCAGATGGCGCCGACCGAACTGTTGGCGTAGCCGTCTCGTGCGAAGACCGTCAGGCCTGACTCCAGAAAACGCGCACGCCGCTGACGCTGCCGGTCCTCGACGGGTTGCCCGGCATACATTCGACCTGTATTCGCATCCTGTGACATTGGGGCAGACAATACAGAAGGGCCCGAACTCATCGTCATCGATCGGGCCCTTCGTTACAACCCCCGGCGGAACAACAATTAGCCGAAAGTTGGCTGAGCAGTTGCTACCTCATTGATCGGTCGCCGAGCCTGAGCCCGGCGACCATAGTAGCCTGCGCACTAGCACGCTCATCAGCGGATCGAACATCCGGCAACTCCGATCTGACCGTTGAACTTTCCTTGTCACTGGCTATTTGCCGAAACAGACCATACCGAGACACCTTGTGATTGCGGGCAATTTTAGAGGGAAACTGTAGAATTTTTTGTTCCATTCCGATTCGTCGGTTACGGCCGGTTCGCCCACTTTGTCGGAACACCCAATAATTCCGGCAGCGCGGCCACGGAATCGAGAACGTGATCGGGCGCGCGGTCGGCCGAAGCGAGCACACCGGACCGGAACTTTCCGGTGCGTACCAGGACGCCGGTCAAACCCGCGTCTTGCGCCGCAAGCACATCCGAGTGCAGGTCGTCACCGATCATCAGGACTTGCGCCGGGTCCAGGCGCATCAGCGCCGCGGCGGTCCGGAATCCTGTCGCGGCCGGCTTGCCGACCACCTCGATACGGGCGTTGCCCGCCGCTTCCAAGCCGGGTAGGTAGGCGCCCGCGTCGATGCGCAGACCCTCCGCCGTCGCCCAGGTCAGCCCGCTGTGCATGGCGACGACGGGCACGCCGTCCAGCATCAGTTCCGCCACCCGGCTCAGCGCCGCATGGGTGAATTCCGGTCCGGCTCCGCCGATCACGACGACGTCGGGATGATCGTCGTCGAGCGGCAGACCGGTGAGGTCCGCCGCGATGTCGCCGTGATTGAGCACCCAGACGGTGGCGTCAGGGTAGCGGCCGCGCACGAACTCGGCGGTCAGGCGTGCGGCGGTGACGATTTCGGCGCCGTCGACCTCGATACCGGTGTCGCACAGTCGTTCCGCGATCTCGGCGCAGGTGCGCGAGGTGGTGTTCGTCAGGAAGGCGCGGCGCAGCCCGCTGTCCCGGATCCGGCGCACCGCGGCGGCGGCGCCCTCGATCTCCTGCCAGGAGGTCACCAGGACGCCGTCGATGTCGTAGAGCACGCCCTGAATCCGATCGCGGTCCGGCATGGCTTCAGCGTACGACCGCCACCCCCGCCAGACGCCGGGAGCCGCGGCTACGAGGCCGGGTCGGGACGGATCGAGTCCAGTCGGTCGGCGCATCGAGTGAGCAGGTCTTGCAACGTCGCTCGTTCGGCGGCGGTGAATTCCTCGGCCAAGGCGCGTTCGACGCGGATCGCGCGGGCGTCCGCCTCGCGCATGAGCGCCGTGCCTTGCTCGGTCAACGTGGTCTCCAGGACGTTCTTGTGCCACGGGTGCGGTGTGCGCTCGATTAGGCCACGGTCTTGCAGATTGCTCAACACGGTGTTCATCGACGGTGGGGTGACGCCGCACAGCCGCGCCAGGGCGGCGGCCGAGATGCCGGGATTCTCGGCGAGGTACAGCAGCGCGGCGTACTGGGGGACGGTGACGCCCGCCGGCTTCAACGCGGCGTTCTTGGCCGCGTTGAGGGATTGCTCGGCACGTTTGAGATACGAGCCGATCCGTTCGGCGGCGGGCATGGACGTCATGAACGCATGCTATCCGCCTGATCTATTATTCAACCCTTGACTGATATTAGAGTTCTAACTTATGTTCTATGACATAGAACGATGTAAGTCGATTCGATCGCCCTGACTCGAAGAGGTAGACCGATGTCCCACGCCCTGTCCCGCCGCCTGCTGTCGAGCCTGGCGTCCGCGAGCGCCTGCGTCACGCTTGTGGCCTGCGGCGCGAGCGACGCGCCCGCCACCGCCGTCCACACCGCCTACGCACTGCCGGGCGAGCATGTCTACCCGGAGGGCATCGCGGTGGACGAGCGCACCGGCGACAGCTACGTCGGCTCCTACACCACCGGGGCGGTCTACCGCGCGACTCCGAACACCCGTCGAGCCGAGGTCTTCCTGCCCGAAGGCGCCAACGATCACAAAACCGCCAACGGCTTGGAAGTCGACGCGGCGGGCCGGCTCTGGGTCACCGACTCGACCACGGGAGTCGCGGTCTACGACCTCGCGACTCGCGCGCTGCTGGCCGACTTCACCGTGCCCGGCCCCGACCCGCGCTTCGTGAACGATCTCGCCATCGCCCCGGACGGCACCGCGTATCTGACCGACAGCATCCGAGCGGTCGTCTACAGCGTCACCCCCGACCAACTCGCCGCTGCCAGAGCACAGGGCGGGCGCGGCGAACTGACCCCGCGGTTCGACCTGCGCTCCGCTCTGCCGCCGATCGAACCGGGCGCCTTCAGCCTGAACGGCATCGTCGTCGATCCGGCGGGCCGCTATCTGCTCACGGTCGACATGCCGCGCGGCGACCTCTACCGCATCGCGTTGACTCCGCAAGCGAGCGCGATCAGCGAAGTCACCCTTCGGGGCGGTGATCTCCGGCAGGGCGACGGCCTCGAACTGCGCGACGGCACGCTGTGGGCAGCGCACAACACGACCAACACCATCAGCCGCTGGAGCGTCTCCGACGACGGCGCCACCGCGGCGCTGGCGCAGCAGCGCACCGACGAAGCGCTTTCCATCCCTACGACTCTGGCCCGCGCCGGTGACCGCACCCTGATCGTCTCCTCCCAATTCGACAAGGGCGGTCCGATGGGGCCAGGCAGCCCGCAGACGCCGTTCGCCGTCGTCACCCTCGACGGGATCTGAGCGGAAACGCCGGAAGCCGGCCCACCTCGCGGTGGGCCGGCTTCCGGTTCGAAATGTGCTGCCGGGTGGCCGGACTCAGAAGTCCATGCCGCCCATGCCACCGGTCGGGTCGCCGGCGGGAGCGGCGGCCTTCTCCGGCTTGTCGGCGACGACGGCCTCCGTGGTCAGGAACAGGGCCGCGATCGAGGCCGCGTTCTGCAGCGCCGAGCGGGTGACCTTGACCGGGTCGGCGACGCCGGCGGCCAGCAGGTCCTCGTACTCGCCCGAGTCGGCGTTCAGGCCGTGACCCGCGGGCAGGTTGGAGACCTTCTCGGCGACGACGCCGGGCTCGAGGCCCGCGTTGAACGCGATCTGCTTCAGCGGAGCCGACAGCGCGACCCGGACGATGTTCGCGCCGGTGGCCTCGTCACCGGTGAGCTTCAGCTCGTCCAGCGCCGGAGCCGACTGCAGCAGGGCGACGCCACCACCGGCGACGATGCCCTCCTCGACGGCGGCCTTCGCGTTGCGGACGGCGTCCTCGATGCGGTGCTTGCGCTCCTTGAGCTCCACCTCGGTGGCCGCGCCCGCCTTGATCACCGCGACACCGCCGGCCAGCTTGGCCAAGCGCTCCTGCAGCTTCTCGCGGTCGTAGTCCGAGTCGGAGTTCTCGATCTCGGTGCGGATCTGCGCGACCCGGCCCTTGATGGCCTCCGGGTCACCCGCGCCCTCGACGATGGTGGTCTCGTCCTTGGTGACGACGACCTTGCGCGCCTGACCGAGCAGCTCGAGACCGGCGTTCTCCAGCGAGAGACCGACCTCTTCGGTGATGACCTCGCCACCGGTCAGGATGCCGATGTCGGCCAGCTGCGCCTTACGGCGGTCGCCGAAGCCGGGCGCCTTGACGGCGACGGACTTGAAGGTGCCGCGGATCTTGTTCACGACCAGGGTCGACAGGGCCTCGCCCTCGACGTCCTCGGCGATGATCAGCAGCGGCTTGCCCGCCTGGATGACCTTCTCCAGCAGCGGCAGCAGGTCCTTGACGGTGGAGACCTTGGAGCCGACCAGCAGGATGTACGGGTCCTCGAGGACCGCTTCCTGACGCTCCGGGTCGGTGACGAAGTAACCGGAGATGTAGCCCTTGTCGAAGCGCATACCCTCGGTCAGCTCCAGCTGGAGGCCGAAGGTGTTGCTCTCCTCGACGGTGATGACGCCTTCCTTGCCGACCTTGTCCATGGCCTCGGCGATCAGCTCACCGATGGACGAGTCGCCCGCCGAGATGCCCGCGGTAGCAGCGATCTGCTCCTTGGTGTCGATCTCCTTGGCGGTGTCGAGCAGCTTGGCGGTGACGGCCTCGACGGCCTTCTCGATGCCCCGCTTCAGGCCCAGCGGGTTCGCGCCGGCCGCGACGTTGCGCAGACCCTCGCGCACCAGCGCCTGGGCGAGCACGGTGGCGGTGGTGGTGCCGTCGCCCGCGACGTCGTCGGTCTTCTTGGCGACTTCCTTGACCAGCTCGGCGCCGATCTTCTCGTACGGGTCCTCCAGCTCGATCTCCTTGGCGATGGACACACCATCGTTGGTGATCGTGGGAGCGCCCCACTTCTTCTCCAGGACAACGTTGCGACCCTTGGGGCCCAGCGTCACCTTGACCGCGTCGGCGAGGCTGTTGAGACCCCGCTCGAGGCCGCGGCGGGCCTCTTCGTCATACGCAATTGTCTTGGCCATGGCGTTGTTGAGATCCTCCATGTGTATGGCTGACACACAGGACGACCGCTGGTTGGGTCGCCCCAGTTACGCTGGCCAGGTTCGGTGCCCGCGACGGACGACCGAGGGTGTCGATGGAACCCGGTCTCACCGTCCCGACCTGGCACTCACAGGTCGAGAGTGCCAAAAGCATTTTTAGCACTCGAGGGTGGCGAGTGCAAGGTCCCCGGCGCCGCCGCGCCGGTCAATACCGGTCGTCGACGCGCAGGACCAGCGCGACGAAGGCGTCGGTGCGGCGTTCCTCGGGCGTGCGGGGCTCCCCGCCCTCGACGGTGACGAGCTCGGCGTCGTGCAGCAGCAACTCCGCCTCCACGCGCATGATGGCGCGGATGAAGGGCGGCGCGACGTCGGGCGGCAGGTCGCCGTTCACCACGTAGCTGCCGTCCGGTTGGGACTCGGTGGACACATACGAAAGCGCGCGCAGCAGATCTGCGCGCCGTTCCCCCGCTATTAGGTCGGAATCCGTTTCATCCGCCATTGCTATAGCTTAGCCGCCAGCGGTTCGCCTCTGCCCGACCTACGATTCGCCCGTTCCGGCGCCGACGGCGAAAGCGCAGTTCAGAACGCCGCCCCGGTGACCTTCGGCATTCGGACGCCGCGCCCGCACGGCCGTGGCGGCGTAGATTCCGGGTGCGACCATGATCAACCCGATCCCGAGAGGGGAGCCGGTGACCGCCCTGCCGTTCGATTCGCTGTACCGCCACGGATTCGCGCGGGTGGCGGTCGCGGTACCCCGGGTACGGGTGGCCGACCCCGCCTACAACGTGGAGCAGACCGTGGAACTGGCCGCCCAGGCCGCGTCCGCGGGCGCCGTGCTGACGGTGTTCCCCGAGCTGGGCTTGTCCTCCTACACCGCCGACGACCTGTTCCACCAGGACGCGCTGGACGCGGCGGTCGAAGCGGCGCTCGCCAGGCTCGTCGCGGCCAGCACGGACCTCGACACGGTTCTCGTGGTGGGCGCCCCGGTACGGGCCCAAGGCAGGTTGTTCAACTGCGCGATCGCGATCTGCCGGGGCCTCGTGCTCGGCGTCGCGCCGAAGAGCTACCTGCCGAACTATCGCGAGTTCTACGAGAAGCGCCAGTTCGCTGCGGCGCGGGAAGCGCTGGAGGATCACATCACCGTCGCCGGGCATCGAGCGCCGTTCGGCTCCGATCTGCTGTTCCGCGCGACCAACCTGGAGGACTTCGTCTTCCATCTGGAGATCTGCGAGGACGGGTGGGTTCCGTTGCCGCCGAGCGGCTTCGCCGCGCTGGCCGGTGCGACCGTGCTGGTCAACCTGTCCGCGAGCAATATCGTGATCGGGAAGGCGGACTACCGCCGGTCGCTGTGCACCTCCCATTCGGCGCGCTACCTCGCCGCGTATCTGTATTCCGCCGCCGGGACCGGCGAGTCCACCACCGACCTCGCCTGGGACGGGCAGGCGGTGATCTGCGAGAACGGCGATCTGCTCGCGGAGGGCGAGCGGTTCGCCGATCATCCCCAGCTGGTCACCGCCGACCTGGACTTGCGCCGCCTCGCCGCGGATCGCCTGCGCACCACAGCCTTCGCCGACAACGTGCACGACCACCGCGACCGGCTGGTCACGATGCGACGCATCGACGTGCGGCTGCCGGTCCCCGAGGAGCCGGTCACACTGCGCCGCGAGATCGAGCGCTTCCCCTACGTCCCCGCCGACCCGGCCGTACGCAACGAGCGCTGCGCCGAGGTGCACCACATTCAGGTCGAGGGCCTGAGCACGCGGTTGCGCTCCACCGGCCTCGAGCGCGTGGTAATCGGAGTATCCGGCGGATTGGACTCCACCCAGGCGCTGATCGTGGCGGCCAAGACGATGGACCGGCTCGGCCTGCCGCGGGCGAACGTCTTGGCCTACACCATGCCCGGATTCGCGACCAGCACCAGGACCAGGACCGACGCGCACCGCCTGATGGCCGCCCTCGGCGTCACGGCACGCGAGATCGACATCCGGCCCTCGGCCACGCAGATGCTGCGCGACCTCGGCCACCCCGCGGCCGACGGGACGCCGCAGTACGACATCACCTACGAGAACGTGCAGGCGGGCGAGCGGACCTCGCATCTGTTCCGGCTGGCCAACATGCACGGCGCGCTCGTCGTCGGCACCGGGGACCTGAGCGAACTCGCGCTCGGCTGGTGCACCTTCGGCGTCGGGGACCACATGGCGCACTACAGCGTGAACGCCTCGGTACCCAAGACCCTGATCAAGTACCTGATCGCCTGGGCGGTGGACACCGATCAGCTCGGGCCCGAAGCGGGTGCCGTGCTGTCGTCGATCCTGCGCACCGAGATCTCCCCCGAGCTGATCCCGCATGCCGACTCCTCCGCGCCGGCCCAGAGTTCCGAGGCTACGGTCGGCCCGTACGAGTTGCAGGACTTCCACCTCTACTACGTGCTGCGCTTCGGCTACCGGCCCAGTCGCGTCGCCTACCTGGCCAGGCACGCCTGGTCCGATCCCGCGACCGGCCGCTGGCCCGATCTCGTCCCCGCCGACCAGCGCAACGCCTACGACCTCGCCACGATCAAGCAGTGGCTGGGCGAGTTCTTGCTGCGCTTCGTGCAGACCAGCCAGTTCAAGCGCTCGACGCTGCCGAACGCGCCCAAGGTCGGCTCCGGCGGTTCGCTCTCGCCGCGCGGCGATTGGCGAGCGCCGAGCGACGCCTCGGCGGCGGCCTGGCTGGAGGAGCTCGCCCGCAACGTGCCGGACGCCTGACCCGGCGAAGCGTTCGACGCCCCGGCGTCGGCCGGATGCGCCCTGCCTATGGTGGCTGGGTGAGTGAAAAACCCGGCTGGGATGCCATCGATGAGGCGTTGCGGCCGCTGTACGGCGATATCGAGCCCTTCCACTGGGCGTCCGACCAACCGTGGTCTCTCGGCGGGTCCGACCCGCTCGACGGGATCAGCGCCTACGCCCGCACCGAACCGGTGCCGCACTGGCACTACATCAGCTACGGCATGACCGAGCTGTACGAGAAGGAATGGGACAACCCGGCGGAGTCGGGGTGGGGCTTTGAGTTCACCTTCCGCTTGGCACGCAGGCCCGACGAGACCGAACCGCCGGTGTGGCCGACGAACTTCGTGCAGAACCTCGCCCGCTACGTCTTCCAGTCGGGCAAGTGGTTCGAGCCCGGACACACCATCAAAGCGAACGGGCCGATCGCGGCGGGACGTGCCGACTGCACCAATCACGCCGTCTGCTTCGCGGTCGACCCGGAACTGGGCAGCATCCACACCCCGCACGGCCGCGTCCTGTTCTTGCAGATCGTCGGGCTGACCATGCGGGAATACCGAGCCGCGCAAGGTGGGCGCGCCCTTTCCCTGCTCGCCGAACTCCAACCGCGGCTTCCCCTGTACGTCACCGATATCCACCGCGAGCCTTTGATCACCGAGCCGAAGCCGCAAGCTCGATGGCCGCGCTGGGGAGGCGGCCTGGCGGGGCGAGGGTGATCAAGCCGCGTGCATCATCCGTCGTTCGACCGGAGCGCGCCGGGGCGGCCCGGCGCTCCACGCTCCTCGGGTGCGCAGCGCCCGGCGACGGCGCACCCGTGCGCTGTGCGCGCCACGCATCCCGTTGACGGCGTTGCGTATTCGGTGACCGGAATCCGCTCGCGAAGACTCGGTGATCACCAGTAGGGCCACCGTGACAGCGAGTACGATCCCCGCGCGGAGCTTCCCGCCGCTCATCGGGGATCAGGATTGCCCGGAGGTGAACGTCGCGAGCAGCTCGCCCAAATGCGTCTCGGCCCTGGCCTTGTCGACGCCGAGATCGCTGAGCAGACCGGCGCCGTTCTCCTGTTCCAGCAGCGCGAGCAGGACGTGCTCGGTGCCGATGTAGTTGTGCCCGAGGCGAAGCGCCTCGCGGAAGGTGAGCTCGAGTACTTTCTTGGCGTCCGGGCCGAACGGGATGAGCGTGGGGACCTCCCCCTCGCTCGGCGGCAGGGACGCCGACGCCGCGGCGGACAGCACATCGAGGGAGACGCCCTGGTGGACGAGCTCGTGCACCGCGAGTCCCTCCGGTTCCGTGAGCAGTCCCAGCACCACGTGCCCGAGCGCGATCTCCTTGTTGCCCGCGGTGCGCGCGGCCTCCTGCGCCGCCATCACGACCGCGCGCGCCCGCGGGGTGAACCGCGCGAAGCCCGCGTTCGGGTCCATGGCCGAGGCGGCGGCCGGATCGGGCGCTTTGGGCACGAACCGCTTCTGCGCGGCCTGTTTGCTGACGCCCATGCTCGCGCCGATGTCGGTCCACGAGGCGCCGGAGCGACGGGCTTGGTCCACGAAGTGGCCGATCAAGTGGTCGGCCACCTCGTCGAGGTGATTGGCCACGACGACGGCGTCGGACAGCTGCTCGAGCACGTTGTCGGGGCGGGCTTTCTTGATGCCTTCGATCAAATCGTCGAGGCGGAATTGTGAGGTCATGCGTCAACCATAGGTTGACGACAGCGCGTCGTCAACCAGTAGTTGACGATTGCCGCCTCAGGGTCTGGCAGCCCAGACCGCGCTGCGCACGATCCGCTCCTTCACCCATGCGCCCGTCCGTCCGGTCAGCACGATCCGGGCAGGAGTGTCGTCGGCGTGCACGGCCTGGACTACCGCGTCGCGCCGCCCGAGGCTGATGCACTGCAGCACATAGCGGAACCGCAGCGGCGCAGGCTCGCGGCCGCGCATCCGGGCGACGGCGGCGTCGGCCGCGTGCTTGCCGGTGGGCAGGGCCGTAGCACAGGCCATGCGCAGGTCACGCCCGCCCGGTCCCGCGATGACGGCCGCGTCCCCCGCCGCGTAGATGTCCGGGTGCGACACCGGACGCAGGGTGACGTCGGTCAGCACCCGGCCGTCGGAATCCACCGCCAAGCCGGCGCGCGCGGCGAGGGCGGGCACGCGAAAACCGGTGGTCCACACAGTGGTAGCGGCCTCGACCAGCGAACCGTCCGCCAAGCGCGGCCCCTCGGGCGAAACCTCGATCACCTTGGCGCCGGACCGGATCTCGACCCCCAGACGTTCCAAGGTCCGCCTGATGTGCGCCTGCGCCCGCGCCGAGAGCCAGGCGCCCGGTTCCTCCGAGCCGAGCAACAGCACCTTGGTCCCCGGGTGCGACTCGGCCAGTTCCGCCGCCAGTTCGATCCCCGTCGCCCCGGCCCCGACGATCGCCACGGGTCCGCGGACAGCCGACAGCGCGTGCACGTCTTCTTGCGTCGCGACCGAATACGCGTGCTCCGCCACGCCGGGGACGCTCTCGGCATCGGCGACGCTGCCGAGAGCGTAGATTAGGATGTCGTAGTCGAGGGCGGGTGCCACGTCGAGCACCACGCGCTTCGCAGCCGTGTCGATGTCCGTCGCCATGGCGCGCACGAAACCGATCTTCTTGCTTTCCAGCGCTTCCCGCAGATCCCACGAGGAAATCCGTTGCCCTGCCGCCTGCTGGTGCAGTCGTACTCGCTCGACGAACGACTCGTGAGCGTCCACCACGGTGATCCGCGCGCCCCGCGCCGTGCGAGCGAGCCTGCGTGCCGCCGCCAACCCCGCGTACCCCGCGCCGAGAACAACGATCCGATGCTGTCCGGTCATGATGTGGCTCCTTTCGATCGGCCATCACCCTTCAGACCGGACAGGCCCCCCGATCCTGACAACCCCGGCGGTGAAGCGCGTCACAGCCGGTGGTGGCGCCGGTCGGGCAGCGCGCCGACGCCGCCATCCGGCCCGCTCGACTCGGCGAAGTAGGACAATTTGTCCGGATTGACGATCAACCGCAGCGCGGTGACCACGCCGTCGGCCACATCGATGCCCATCACGAGCAGTGGCGCGCCGTCCACGCGCGCGACCACGGCGGGCGCGCCGTTGACCTCTTCCACCAGCAGCCGCATTCCCGGCACCTCCCAGCGCAACAGGCCCGCCAGGTAGCGCGCCACATTGTTCGCGCCGTGCACCGGGCGCCGTGCCGCGTTGATCTTGCCGCCGCCGTCGGCCGTCGCGCTCACGTGGGCGGCGAGCAACCGCTCCAGCGACTCGACATCACCTTCGCGTGCCGCCTTCGTGAACCGTTCGACCAGTTCGCGGGCATGCTCGGCCGAAATATCGAAGCGCGCCTTGCCTTCTCGCACGCGCAGGCCCGCCCGGCGGAAGATCTGCTGGGAGTTGGTCTCGGTCACGTCGAGCATGTCGGCGATCTCGCGGTGCGCGTACCCGAATGCCTCGCGCAGCACGAAGACGGCGCGCTCGATCGGGGTCAGCCGCTCCAGCGCGGTCAGCAGCGCGAGGGAGACCAGTTCGCGCTCTTCGACGGTCTCCAGCGGACCGAGTTCACCGCGCGCGGTCGGCACCGGCTCCGGCAGCCATGGGCCGACGTAGCTCTCCCGCCTGGCCCGCGCCGAAACCAGCCAGGTACGACAGATATTCACCAGCACGGTGGTCAACCACGCCTCGGCGGAGCGGATATTGCCGCGGTCGGCGCCGTCCCAGCGCAGATAGGTCTCCTGCACCGCGTCCTCGGCCTCACCCGCCGCGCCGAGCATTCGATAGGCGAGCGCGAACAGCCGCGGCCGATGCTCTTCGAATTCCCGCAGCCCGTCCGGCTCCATCGCTGTCCCGCCTCCCCGAGTATTCAGGCCGTGCCGGTCACTGCCGCGAGATTCGCGTGCAGCTCCCGCGTTCGGTGCCGCTCAGCTCTGGGCGTACCCGATGAGTCACCCATGTGCTCACGAATTCAATTGTTACCCGCTAGATGCCGGTTCCCGGCGGTGGGTGGCCGTTCTGGCGTTGCTTCGCACCAGGTCGGCGCAGGCGCAGACGAGCCGAGGAGCCACGAATGGCCGGACGCCGGATCGCGGGCAGCCGCCGGTTCGCCCGTCGTTGCGCACGCCGCTCGGCGGGCTTGTGGGTCCAGGTCTCCGGGCGCGCGGCCACCCAGCGCTGGGAATGCCAGGCGAAGGGGATGTGCCCCAGATACAGCGCGACCAGCACCAGCAGCAGCACGATCGGATAGGTGACCAGCGCCGCCGCGGCGAGCGCGACCAGCACCAGCAGCCCGGCCGCGGCCTGCGGGGCCACCGAGACCGACTTCATGGCCAGCGTCGGGATGGTGCTGACGCACAGCGCGGCCGCGAACACCGTCCACGCCGCGACCTCGTAGAAGCCGACCCACCAGCCGTCACCGAACTGCACGAGCAGCGCGACCGGCACCATCGCGATGAGCGCGCCCGCCGGAGCGGGCACGCCGACGAAGTACTCCCGCGCCCAGTCCGGCCGGGTGTCGTCGTCCATCAAAGTGTTGAACCGGGCCAGGCGCAGCACGATGCTGACCGCGAACAGCAGTGCGACGATCCATCCCACGCTGTTGCTGCTGAGCAGGGTCACATACAGCACAAGCGCGGGCGCGACGCCGAAGGAGATGGCGTCCGACAGCGAATCCAGCTCGGCGCCCATCTTCGTGGTGGCGTCGAGCATCCTGGCCAGTCTGCCGTCGAGGGTGTCCAGCACCGCTGCCGCGCCGATCATGGCCAGCGCGATACCGAGCTTGCCGTCGAGGCCGAACTTCACCGCCGACAGCCCGGAACACAGCGCCAGGATGGTGACGATGCTGGGCAGCAGCCGGATGCTTCGCCGCCTGCGCCGCTGGGTGGGTACCGCCGCCTCCATCACGCGTCAGCGGGTGAGCCGAGCACGGCGAGCACGGTCTCGCCGCCGATGGTGCGCTGGCCGGGCTGTACGAGCAGTTCGGTGCCGGGCGGGAAGTACGTGTCGACCCGCGAGCCGAAGCGGATCAGTCCATAGGTGTCGGCGATGGTGAGCACGTCACCGACCTGGGCGTCGCAGACGATGCGGCGCGCGAGCAGCCCGGCGATCTGCACCACGACGATCCGTTCGCCCTCCGGGGTCTCCAGGACCATGCTGTTGCGCTCGTTCACCGAGCTCGCCTCGGGCAGGTCCGCGGAACGGAACTGACCGGGCTGGTGCAGCACGGTTCGCACTGTGCCGGAAACCGGCGTCCGCTGCACGTGGACGTCGAGCACGGACAAGAAGATGCTGACCCGGGGCAGCGGTTGATCGCCGAGACCCAGCTCGGCGGGGGGAGCGGCGGTGTCGACCAAGGCGATCTCGCCGTCGGCGGGGGCCACCACGACGCCAGGCCGGTTCGGCGGCACGCGATGCGGGTGGCGGAAGAACGTCGCGCAGGCAGCCGCGGCGAACAAGCCCGTACGCCGCACCCACTTGCGCTTGCCGCCGACCACGGCGACCGCGATGGGTGCGGCGACGAACGGAAGCCCGGCGGGATGCAACGGAGGGATCGCATTGCGGACCAGATCGACGACGTGGCCGACTCCGGTTCGTTCAGGCGTGCCGGGCGGGGTGGGACGGCGGGCCACAGGCTCCTCTTTCGTGCTCGATGCAGACGGATTGCGCCCCTCAACGATAGGACCGGCGCAAGCGTTCACACCTTACGGGAAGGGAGCCTGTGGCACGCGAGGTCAGGACCTGACGCGAGAGCCCATGACCAGCCGAACCAGGAACAGCAAGATGATCGCGCCACCCAGGCAGGTGAAGAAGCTGAACCAGAGTCCGGCGCCCTCGACATCGACTCCGAACAGCCTCAGCAGGAACCCACCGAGCAGGCCACCGATCACCCCGACGACGATATTCAGCAGAATGCCCTGCTGCGCGTCCGTCTTCATGATCTTGCTGGCGATCCATCCGGCGAGACCGCCGATGATGATCCATCCGATAATCCCGAGACCGAGCATGGTGTCCTCGCATCCTAGTTGGGCCACGCCTCGTGCAGCGGTGGCGTGCGTCGGGGGAGATACCCACCGATTGTCGAAATACGCGCGGCAAATGAGCGACTTTCGGGCTAATATGAGGAGGCCTCATGTCTATCCACCGATGGACAGTGGCTGATGAGGGACCGATTTCGATGCTTCGGGGAACACCCGGCGGCGCCGCCGCAGGTACATAGGAGACGCAGATGGCTGCTCGAATCGCCCAGACCACCGGGGCAGAGCACACGGCGATCCTCGGGCTCGGCGTTTACCGCCCTGCTCGAGTGGTCACCAACGACGAGGTGGCGGGTCCGATCAACTCGAGCGACGAGTGGATCAGGACCAGATCGGGCATCAAGACCCGGCGGTTCGCCGACGAATCGGAGACGATTCAGAGTATGAGCGTCGCGGCTTCGCGCGGCGCGCTGGAATCTTCGGGCATCGCGGTCGACCAAGTCGATTGCGTGATCGTTGCTACCTCCACCCATCTGTTGCTGACCCCGGCCGCTGCCCCGCGCATCGCCACCGAGCTCGGCATGAACGGCGCCGCCGCCTTCGACGTCTCGGCCGGTTGCGCGGGTTTCTGTCACTCGATCGCGCTGGCGTCGGATCTGGTCCGGGCCGGTACCGCCGCGCACGTGCTCGTGATCGGTGTGGAGAAACTGACGAACACGGTCAACCCCACCGACCGCTCCACCGCCTTCCTCTTCGCCGACGGCGCGGGCGCGGTGATCGTCGGCCCCTCCGACGAGCCGGGCATCGGCCCCACCGTATGGGGCTCGGACGGCACCCAGCATCACGCCATCCGGCAGGACAAGGACTGGATGGAGTACTTCCACGAGATCGACGAGAAGGGCTTGGACGCAGTGCGGCCCTATCTGGCCATGGAGGGCACCGCGGTGTTCCGGTGGGCCGCGCACTCGTTGGAGAAGGTGTGCCGCGACGCCATCGACCGCGCCGGTCTGTCCCCAGAGGACCTGGACGCGATGATCCCGCACCAGGCCAACGGCCGGATCATCGAGATCATGGCCCGGGTGCTGAAGCTGCCGGAGCACTGCGCGCTCGCCAACGACATCGAGGAGGCGGGCAACACCTCCGCCGCCTCGATCCCGCTGGCCATGGAAGGGCTCCTGCGCAAGGGCGAGTCGAAGCCGGGTGACACGGCGCTGCTCATCGCGTTCGGTGCGGGTCTGTCCTACGCGGCCCAGGTCGTCAACCTGCCCAACTGGAAGTAGCTCACGCGAACAGCTCCGCCCTCCCGGTCGCGGGGCGGGGGGGCGGGCACCGCCTGGGGGGGGGCTGGCGCGGGCGCGGGGCCGGCCGCGGGC